>JBQGDO010000234.1:0-1847 GCA_052039105.1 Methyloceanibacter sp. | reverse complement strand
CTGCACCTCCCGCGTGCAGTGTCGGGGATAGAGGGCGCGACACCAACTCCGCAGCGCAAGCGTGGTCGCCGCGAAGCTCGGTCCGGCGGTCAGCGACGTCTGCCGCCGGCAAGCGGTGCACTGATAGAGCGCGCGGGTCTTGATCAGGCTGTGCCGTCGGCCGCCACAGTGCGGGCAGACGAAGCCGTCCGGCCACCGCCACTTGGCCACCGCCGCGCGGCATTGTTCCTCGCTGCCGTATTGACGATCAAACGCCGCCTCGCTGAGCCCCTTCTGGTATTGAACCTTGTTCCGAGCCATCGCCGATCTCCCGCGCCCGCATAAGAGTTCTCGTTTTGTGCGCGCTCCGGCTCGGCTGAGCAAGATGCGTAAGCAGGTAAGTCTTTGTACCGTCGAATAGGTTAGACTTTCGGCGCATGTTCCAGGAAGAAATTGCTGATGCCAATACGGCATCAGTGGTGTCAGGTGCGCTGGGAATTCCGATGTCATATCTCACAGCCGGCCAAAAGGCCTTAGCGGAGGAATGTAAGTGTCAATCAGTCCCAGCTTGATCGGCAAAGACCAAATATTGTGGAGTTCGTGCAGACGATAGAGTAAGAATATCGTAAAAATGACTTATGCCGTTGCTTCCGGTGAGATCAGCATGTTGTAGGTGATGTGTTTGGTGGTGACGCCGATGCGGAGCAGCGAGCGGAAGGCCGCATGGCGGGTGTTGCGGCGATTGAAGCGAAACACGAACTCGTCGAGGTAGGATTGCAGGTGCTTGCGGCGCAGGCCGTGGTAGACGCCGAGGGCCCAGCGTTTGAGGTTGGCGAAGAGGCGATGCGTCCATGGCAGGACGACGTGGGCGGCCATCGGTCCGACGACGTGCGGGTGGTGAGTGACGCCGGGAGCGCCGGGGTAAGCCGACCAGCCATCGGTTTTCGCGGTGGCGCCGGCAGCGATATTGGCGTTGATGAAAGCGTGCAGGGTGGTGGCGGAGAAGTCCGCGATCGGCGCCAGCCGCGCCCGGCCCGGCCGATGGCCGTGCACCTCGACGGCGCCGGCGACGAGCATCTTGCCTTGGCCGCTACGGCCCAGGCCGCCCGCGGGCGGATCGTCCTTGCTCCGTTGCGGAATTTCGGTCTCATCGATCTCCACCAAGCCGTTCAGCGGCGTGCGGTCGGGAGCCACCATGGCGCGGCGAAGCTTGGCGCAGAGCAGCCACGCCGTCTTGTACGAACCGAGCCCCAGTTGTTTTTGCACTTGCAGGGCGGAGATGCCGTTGGAATGGGTGGCCATCAGATAGCCGGCCCAGAACCACGCGATGAGAGGCACCTTCGAGCCGTGCATCACCGTGCCCGCGGTTACCGAGGTCTGCTTGCCGCAACCGGCGCATTCCCAGGTGAAGGCCTTCGTCGCCAGTTCCCATCCCTTATCACGATCGCAGGCCGGACACCTGAAGCCGTCCGGCCAGCGCGCATTTGTCAGATACGCCGCACAGGCACGCTCGTCCGGGAAGCGGCGTTGGAACTCCAGCAGCGATCGCGGAAAGTCGAACATGATGGGTGCTCCAAGGGTGTTCGCCCTTCGTTCTACACCGTCAAGGTTCGCCTGTCACCACACCTCGCGTGCCCGGAGCGAAAGGGATAAGCCTCATTAAACATAGATTGGTGATACGTCCATAGTTAAACCCCTGACTGGGCGAGGACCACCTGCACAGCTGGTTATTTCGTCCTTCTGCCCCCGTTCCATAAAGGATATTAGGAGCTCCTCGATTCCAACGCCGCAGTCCCTTTTTTTCGACCTTTGCGTGGTGGATCAAACGGGCACGACCCTGTGGCAAGGCAAGTGTGCGTCGACACCTG
>JBQGDO010000233.1:0-9826 GCA_052039105.1 Methyloceanibacter sp. | reverse complement strand
ATCTCGTTGCCGAAGCGATCGAGGAAAGTGACGCTATATTCGTCGGCGAGATTGATCTTGCCTTGGGCGATCTCGAACGAGGGGAGCGCGAAGGTGGCGAGCACGAGCAGGCCGGCGACGCTCAAGGTGAGGCCTTCGCAGGCGAGCTCGTTGAGGCCGCGCAACGGGCCCTTGATCTCGAAGCGGTTGAAGAAGGACGAGTAACCGCTCCACCAGTCGCGGAAACCGGTCCAGGCGGCGTAGAGGCCGGAGTCGATCCAGGAGTCGATCTTCAGCCAATCGATCAGCTTGGCCCGGCGATTCCCTTGCAGAAAGTCCCGCACTTTGCCCCGACCTTTCGCGTGCGAAACCGTCCCGGTAGATCGGCCTTCCCCAACCTACCGCCCGGACGGGTGTATCGCGTTGCAATATAGCGCGATTGCGGCCTTTTGTGGAGCTTTGAGGGCCGGTGGCGGGGGACTTGGGCGACGCGGCCGGGCGGGAACGCCGAGGTCAGGATGGCACCTCGTAGCCGCGCGCCTTCATGCAGGCGACGAAGTCCTCGTTGGAGGCGCCCGGCCTGAGCCGCCAGAGGATGCCGACCACCGAAGCGATGCCCTTGCGCTTGGTCTCCTCCGTGCAGGCGGCGCGCGCGGCTTCGAGCTTGGCCGCGGCGTCGTCGCGGGCGGGACGTTGGGTCGCCAGGGTGACTTCTTTCGGCGCAGGGTCGGTGCGGCTGCAGCCTGGCAGCGTGCCGAACAGCAGAAGAAGCGCGCCAAGCGCCGATAGGGCCCGTGCCACCGCCGATGATCCCCGCATCTTTACGCCTTTGGGGGGCAGTATCGCAGGTCGCGGCCGCCAAGGCGAGATGGCGGGGGAGGGCTCATTCGGCGGCCGCCTTGGTCAAGCCCATCAATAGATCGTGAGAGCCCGCAAGTTGCGGAACCGGCCCCTGGGACAGGGCGTTGAGCGGCCGCCCAAAACCGGGCACGCAACCCCAACCCCCAGGAGGTGCAGCATGCGTAGTATCCTCAAGCCGGCACTGGCCGGCGTCTTTGCGCTCGGTCTCGCCACCGCGGCCTTCGCCGCGACCGGCGAGTTCGACAATCTGTGCGCGCAAGGCTTGGCGACCGGCCAGAAAGTCCAGACGGACTGCTCGATCAACGGGCAGATCGGCGGCAAGACCTATTGCTTCGGCAGCGAAGCGGCCAAGGCCGAGTTCATGAAGAGTCCGGAAGCCAGTCTCGCCAAAGCGCAGGCTAACTATCAGAGCATGAAGAAGCCCGGCTAGGCTCCGCGGCGGCAAACGCATTGCCCGGAGGGCCCGCCACCGAGCGGGCCCTTCGCCTATGGGGCTTTCGGCAAGCTATGCTAAGGTCCGCGCGCCCGCGGGAGAACAGCCAGACACCACGCCTTGGCCGGAGGACCAATGCCCAACATCGCCTCGCTCAAGCAAGTCACGCTCGCTGCCGCGTTGATGGCGGCGATCGCTTGTCCCGCTCATGCCGGCGGCGAGCCGCCCGCGCCGTCGCCCGTGCCGAAGGGCTTCGAATGTCACGCCGAGGCGCTGACCGGCAGCGGGGCCGGCTTCAAGAGCAGCCAGGACGAATCGGAGACGGCGGCGATCGACAATTGGCTGGAGAAGGCGCACGCCATCTATCCCGAAGCGAGCTGGGAGACGGCGAAGGATTCCAGCCTGCAATGCGTGAAGCAGGGGCTCTACTCCAAATGCTTCGCCACGGCCTTCCCCTGCCGCCGCAAGGCCGAGTGAGGACATCTAGTCGCTAAAATTGCAGGGCCGCGGCAAACTATTTGTTTCCCTTGCAGCAGCACACTCGCGAGGTCTCGGCCTAACCCGAGTCCTCGATGGCGGATATTTCGCGACCGAATTTTGCGCGCGAGCGCAAGCTTCGCTGGTGGCGGCAAGAACCGCGCCAGCCGTTCCGTCATCGCGCCGCCGCGCGGATCGATTGGCAACTTTGGCGGCTGGTCTTCACTGTGGGCGGGCTGATGCTCGGCGCGCTCGCTCTGTGGGTCAAAGACACGGCGGTCATCCGCATCCCCGACCCGAGCCTCGTCCACCGCACATCGACGTGATCGATGGCGACACAGTGCGCAGCGGCGGACACGTCTATCGCTTGGTCGGCTACAACACGTCGGAGTCCGGAGACAACGCGGGCTGCTCGCGCGAGCGGATCTTAGCTGCGGACGCGACGGGGCGGCTTCGGCAATTGGTGGCAAACGGCGAGACCGGCCTCGAACGCGTGCCTTGCGCTTGCCAGCCCGGGACCGAGGGGACGAAAGACTGCAACCATGGACGGCGCTGCGGCAGGCTGACGGTTGATGGCAAAGATGTCGGCCGCATCCTGATCGCCGAGGGTCTGGTCGAGCGTTATGCGTGCTGGCAGACATCCTGTCCGCGGCGCAAGAACTGGTGCGCGTCATAGCGCGTCGAACTTCCCATAATTGTCATTGCCGGGCTTGACCCGGCAATCCAGTAACCACCGCCACAAGTTGATTTGCCAGCACAGGGGTTACTGGCTTCCCGCTTGCGCGGGAATGACAGGGTGCGTGGTGTGTGCTTCAAATGTATGCTCGGATGTGGATGTGCTGCGGATGGAGAGTTGCATGTTGCGGGTGGTGGTAATGGTGCTGATCGGGGCGGCGTTGGCGGGCGGATCGACCCTGGCGGCGGAGCCGCAAGAGCAGACGGCAGACGCGAAATGCCGCAAGGCCGAGATCAACCCGGTCACCGGCCACGTGCTTTGCCTCGATCCGCGCGGGGCGCCGGTCGAGGCGCCGGCGGAGTCGCTGCGGCCTGAATGCAAGCCGGAAGAGGCGCGCGGGCAGTGGAGCTGGGGCCCCAACTGCGCCCCAACGCCCGGCGAGATGTGAGAAGCGCGTTAAGTCTTCGCCCTGGCTTACGTCTGCAAGATCAGCGCGAGCGTGATCGAGATCAGCACGAGCAGGATGGCGAAGATCACCGGTTGCCAGATCGGCTCACCGATCTGCGCCTGCTTCAGGCGCTCAAAGACGTCGGTCATGGCAGACCTCCTTGACCTTTCAGGTAGGAAGCCCGCGGCGGTTGTAAAGGTTCCCATCGTGGCCCGGCGGCGGGGGCGGCCGTTTGCACAACAAATCGCCGGGAAGCGTCGGCACACGGACGAAGGCGTGTTGTGCTTTTTTGGCAACAACAGAGCTGTTGTGTTTCGGTGGGCCGCTTGAGTTTGCATCTGTTAGCTTTCCGGGGAGGGGACGTCATGCGGAAACATGGAGTTTATGTTTTCGCGCTCGCCGCGACAGAGGATCATTTCCTGATCAATCTTACCCGAATTCTCCGAGGCACGGCTCGATCCCGACAGCTAAACCTAATCACGGGGTGGTGCGCTATCGCGCTGTCGAGCCGGACAAGCTGGAGCTTAGCCTCTCTCTTCGAGACTAACATTTGTCATGGCCGGGCTTGTCCCGGGCATCCACGTTTTGTAGGACCCATGCTGAAAAATTCGTGGATGCCCGGCACTTCGGCCGAGCGTGACGGGTTCAGGGTTGAGAGGCCGGCCGATGACGCTGTGGGAGAGATTCAAGAATATTGCCGCGCGCGTCGGCGGCGAGGAGCCCGGATGCGATCTGCGCGTGGAGGAGTTCAGGCTTGCGGCCGCGGCGCTGCTGGTGCGCGCCTCGGTGATCGACGGACGGATCGACGCCGCGGAGCGCCGCACGCTCAAGACATTGTTGCAGGATCGCTTCGCGCTGGACGGCGAAGAAGTGCGTGGGTTGCTCAACGAGGCGGTGCTGCGCGAGCACGAATCCGTCGATCTCTACCGCTTTACCTCCGTGCTTTGCCGCGCGCTCGACCAGGACGGGCGCAAGAAGATCGTCGAGATGTTGTGGGAAGTTGTGATGGCCGACGGCGTGGTGCACGAATTCGAAACGAATCTGGTGTGGCGCGCGGCCGAGCTGCTGGGCGTTTCGACGCGCGATCGCATCACCTTGCGCAAGCAGGTCGAGAGTCGCGCGGCGTGGAGTCGGTAAATCTAAGTCATACATTGTTTGGCCGACTTGACCGGGAATCCGGTAACCACCGCCGCGTGTTCTTGCGAAGGGCAGTGTTTATTGGATCCCCGCTTTCACTGGCATGACGGCGGCGCGCGCCGGCTTTTTGTTGTGCGCATCACAACGCAAGGAGCAGCCATGACGGCGCAGTCGGACAAAGACTTGTGCCAAGGTCGACGCTTGCGGGGACGGCAACTTCGTGACAGTCGCGCGGGGAGGGCAGCTTCGTGACAGTCGCGAGGCTTCGCGCCCGCTCGCTCGCCTTCAACGCGACGATGTTCGACATCACCGAGCAGGAGTCGGCCGACCGCCGGCGTGAGCCGGAAGGCGCAGGCGTGAAGACCGCGCGCATCGCAGGGCGGAATCTTCAAGGATGTGCCGGGCTTTATTATGATTACTTCTCTGCGGGCACGGGGAAGGTGCGGATGTCGGCGGCGGCTTCGGGATATTTCCGCGCGAGCTGATCCGCGTCGCCGAGCTCGACATCTTCTTCCGGCACGACGCCGGGCCATTCGGTGCTGGCGCCGAGAAACCAGCGGCGTTTTCCGGTGATGCGCGCGGTGTGGAACGTGCCGCCGGGAATGAACAACTGCACGCGGTGGCCGCCGAGAAGATTGGGGCCGACGATGACGAGCTCGCTGTCGCCGTTCTGGTAGAGCAGCAGCACCTCGATCGGGTCGCCGAGATAATAGTGGTATAGCTGATCGTTCCTGATGCGGTGCAGCTTCACCGGCGCTTGCGGCGTCATGAGGAAATAGAGCGCGGTGCCGGCGGGGCGGCCGTCCTGAAACGGCGCGGGCAATCCGCCCGGCGCGATGTTCAACGCGCTCTTATAGGTCTCGCGCACGAAGCCGCAGGTCTGGTTCGGCTCGAGCTTGAGCAGGGCCTTGATCTCGTCGGCGGTCACGGTCTCTGGCATCGCCTTCTCGGGATTGACCAAGGGCAGCGGCGCGGTTTGCGTCGGGTCTGACGAACCGGCCTGCGCCAGCGGCGCGGCAAGCGTCGCCGCTCCGGCGAGCGTCGCCTTGGTCAGAAAGTTACGGCGGCCGATCAGGTTCCGCTCTGGCGGGAGCTCGGCGATGGTTTCCCTCCCACGGCTGGACCGATGTTTGCACGGAGTTTCGCTTCGGGCCGTGGTGCGGGTCAAGCCGGGTCGCGCGACATCTACATGACATGGTTACACGTGAAAGCCGAAAAGGCGAAGCATTAGAAGCTAAAAACCACTTCAGAGGCTTGAGCGTTCATGCCAGGTTCATGCGCTTTCCCTTAGGGTCCGCGGCCGATTAGGGAGGCTGGATCGGATCATGTGGCGCGTGCTCAAGCCAAGCCTTATTGCGGCGGTCGCCGCCGCCATATTTGCGGCGGCGAGCCAGGCGGGCGGGGCCGGCTGCGTCGAGTGGAAAAATGCCGGACCGATCATCGCCCAGAACGGGCTGATGCCGGCCGCCACGGTCTACCAGATAGTGCAGCAGAGGATTGGCGGCAAAGTCGTCAGCCAGGCGCTGTGCAATGCCGGCGGCAATTTCGTCTACAAGCTCGTCGTGCTCGGCCCGACCGGCCAGGTCACCAACGTCACCGTTGACGCTAAGACGGGGCAGTTCTAGGAGGGGCGGGCTCTCGCCCTAAGGGGAGGAACGCCAGTCTTGCGGCTTCTCGTTGTCGAGGACGATCCGGATCTCAACCGCCAGCTCGTCGCCGCGCTGAGCGACGCGGGCTATGCCGTCGACACGGCGTTCGATGGCGAAGAGGGGCATTACCTCGGCGATACCGAGCCCTACGACGCGGTCGTGCTCGATCTCGGCCTGCCCAAGAAGGACGGCTTGAGCGTGCTCGAGCAATGGCGGCGCGACGATCGCAAGATGCCGGTCTTGATCCTTACCGCGCGCGAACGCTGGAGCGACAAGGTGGCCGGCATGGATGCCGGCGCCGACGATTATGTCGCCAAGCCGTTCCATATGGAAGAAGTGCTGGCGCGCATCCGCGCGCTGCTCAGGCGTGCGGCCGGGCACGCGCGCAATGAGATGGAATGCGGGCCGCTCAGGCTCGATACCAAGACCGCCCGCGTCACGGTCGACGGTCAGGCGGTCAAGCTCACCAGCCACGAATATCGCGTGCTCGCTTATCTGATGCTGCACAAGGGCCGCGTCGTCTCGCGCAGCGAGCTGGTCGAACATCTCTACGAACAGGATTTCGACCGCGACTCCAATACCGTCGAGGTGTTCATTGGCCGCTTGCGCAAGAAGCTCCCCGGCGAGCTGATCAGGACTGTCCGCGGGCTGGGCTATTGCCTCTCGGACGCGGGCGATGAGGTTTAACTCGCTCGCGTTCCGGCTGTTCGCCTCAGCCGCGGCATGGACCCTCGTCGTCCTTCCCGCCACCGCCATCGTTCTCGTCTCGCTCTACCGCCAGGCGCTGGAGCGCAATTTCGACGCCCGCCTCAACGTCTATCTCACCAGCCTGGTCGCCACGACCACTCAAGGCGGCGCGGGCAAGCCGAACGAGCCCACTGCTCTCGGCGAGCCTGTGTTCGGTATTCCCTTCTCCGGTTGGTACTGGCAGATCAAGCCGCTCACCGGGGCGACGCGCCCCGACTTCGTCTCCGATTCTCTCCTCGATCAGCAGCTCAAGCTGCCGAGCCAGAGCGGCGTTTCCCCCGATGTCAGTATGACGCGCCGCGCCTACGCCGCGGGCCCCGAGGGCCAGCGTCTGCGCATCGTCGAGCGCGAGATCAAGCTCGCGGGCCCCGCCTCCACCCCCTATTCCTATGCCGTCGCCGGCGACGCGCGCGAGATCGAGCGCGATGTCGGCGCCTTCACCACCATGCTGATCGCGGCACTCGCCGTGCTCGGGCTTGGGCTGGTGGCGGCGACCTTCTTCCAGGTGCGCTTCGGACTTTCGCCGTTGCGCGCCATGCGGCAGAACTTGGCGCAGATTCGCTCAGGCGAGGCGGAGCGGCTCGAAGGCGAACAGCCGGAGGAGATCAGGCCGCTGCAGCAGGAATTGAATGCGCTGATCCAATCCAATCGCGAGATCGTCGATCGCGCGCGCACCCATGTCGGCAATCTCGCGCATGCGCTGAAGACGCCGCTCAGTGTCATCGCCAACGAGGCGCGCACGCATGAAGGGGCGCTCTCCAAGAAGGTGATCGAGCAGGCGGAGATCATGCGAACGCAGATCACGCATCATCTCGACCGCGCGCGGGTGGCGGCGCGCTCGAGCGTGATCGGCGACGTGACCGAGGTCGATGGCGTGCTGCAAGCGCTCAAACGCACCGTCGATCGCATCTATGAGGAGCGCGGGCTCGAGGTCGAGATCGTCGCGAAGCCCGGGTTGAAATTCCAGGGCGAGCGGCAGGATTTCGAGGAGATGGTGGGGAATCTGCTCGACAATGCCTGCAAATGGGCGCGCTCGCGGGTCAAAGCGAGCGCGGAGGCGAACGGCAAAGCGCGCTTCACGGTGACGATCGACGATGACGGGCCCGGCCTGACCGAGGCCGAGCGGGCCAGGGTGAGGAAGCGCGGCCAGCGGCTCGACGAGTCGAAGCCAGGTTCGGGGCTCGGGCTCTCGATCGTGGCCGATCTCGCCCATCTTTATAAAGGACGCTTCGAACTCGAGCCGTCGCCGGAGGGGGGCTTGCGCGCTAGACTCGAGCTACCGGCGGCTTGATTTTCCGCCAATTCCGAGTGTGAGAAACCTAATTTGGCCAGAATTGTTATTTGTTAAGAGAGGGGTGGCACGATTAGACTTGGCTTAAGTCTCTTTGCCGGGCCGGCCCCAGTTGCTGGCCGAAGGGGGATGCGATGAGACCGGCACCCATCGTTGCATTGGCGCTCGTTCTGCCGCTGCTGCTGCCTGCCTGCGGGCCGGGCAACAAGCAGGGCACCGGAACCATCGTCGGCGCCGTCGCCGGCGGCGCCGCTGGCGCGGCCATTGGCGGCAGCAAAAACCGGGTCGCCGGCACGGCGGTAGGCGCTGTGGTCGGCGGCTTCATCGGCAATCGGATCGGCGCGTCGCTCGACGAGGAGGACCGCCGGATGGCGGCGGCCGCCGAATATCAGGCGCTGGAATATGGCCAGCCCGGCCAGCCGACGCCGTGGGACAATCCACAGAGCCAGCACCGCGGCCAGATCGTGCCGGGCAAGCCCTATCAGCAGGGCGGCCAGCATTGCCGGTCCTACACCCACACCATCTATATCAACGGCGAGCCGCAGACGGCGCGCGGCACGGCCTGCCGGTCGCCCGACGGCACCTGGCAGGCGGTGGGGTAGCCGCGAAAGCCTGAATTCGCCTAGTTCGCCGGGTACCGTCCAAGACATGGGCGGGAATTAATCTTCGTGGCGCCGCGTGCCCTTGCCGCCCCTCCCGCCTTTGCCTATGCCTAGCCTCATGTCGCTCTAGCAGAGGCTCGTGCGTTCCCCGTGCTGCTTTGGGTCATCCTTGCCGCCTTGACGGCACTCGTGCTCGCTGTGCTGCTGCGGCCGCTCGCGGCGTCGAAACGCGAGCCGGCCGCGCAGGGCTTCGATGCCGCCGTCTATCGCGATCAGCTTGCCGAGGTCGAGAGCGACCGCGCGCGCGGCTTGATCGGGGAGGAAGAGGCCGAGGCTGCCCGCATCGAAATCTCGCGACGGCTGCTCGCGGCCGATGGCAAGGCGCGTGCCGCTGGCGGCGACAAGACCGGCGGCTCCGGTGCGAAAGCGGCAATGGTCGGCATAGCTCTCGCCTTGCCGATGCTTGCCGTCGGCGTTTATCTCCTCTATGGCGCGCCGCGTCTGCCTGACCAGCCGCTTGCCGCACGCCTACAAGATCCCGCCAATGAGCAGAATCTCGCCGCGCTCGTTGCCAAGGTCGAGGCGCGGCTCAGGGAGCATCCCGAAGAAGGCGAGGGGTGGGACGTGATCGCGCCGGTTTATCTCACCTGGCGCCGCTACAACGATGCCGCCGACGCCTATGCGCGTGCCATCCGGTTGCTCGGCGAATCGGCGAAGCGGCTGTCGGGCAGGGGCCAGGCGCTGGTGCTTGCCAATAATGGCGTGGTCACGGAAGAGGCGCGCCAGGCGCTGGAACGCGCTCTTGCGCTCGACCAGATCTTGATCGAGCCGCGCATTCTGCTCGCCATCGCCAAGGAGCAGGACGGCAAATTCGCCGAGGCGATCGAGGATTGGCGCGCGCTGCTCGCCCGCGCAGATACCAATGCGCCCTGGCGGGTGATGGTCGAGGCGCGCATCGAAGCGGCAGAGGCGCAGCTTGCCGGCAAGCCGAGCGTCCCCGACATGGCGGCGGTGGAAAATATGAGGCCGGGCGAGCGTCAAGCCATGATCGAGGGCATGGTGCAGCGACTTGCCGCACGGCTCGATCGCGACGGAGACGACCTTCCGGGCTGGCTGCAACTCGTGCGCGCCTATAGCGTACTCGACCGCAAGGACGACGCGCTGAAGGCCCTCGCTCGCGCCAAGAGCCAGTTCAGCGGCAACGCGCAGGCGTTGCAACAGCTCGATCAGCTTGCGGCGGAGCTAGGATTGAACTCATGACGCGGAAACAGCGCAGGGGCGTTCTGATCGGACTTTGTCTCGCCGTGCTCGGCGTGGCGGTCGGGCTCGTGCTCTATGCGATGCGCGATTCCATCGTGTTCTTCTATAGTCCGACCGAAGTCGCAGAAATGAAGATCGCACCGGGCACGCGTTTCCGGCTCGGCGGATTGGTTGAAACGGGGAGCGTGGTGCGGGGGGAGGGGACGACGGTCCGCTTCGTCGTCACCGACCAGGCCAAGACATTGCCCGTGACTTATACCGGCGTG
>JBQGDO010000232.1:0-3465 GCA_052039105.1 Methyloceanibacter sp. | reverse complement strand
GGAGCGCATCGCCCAGGTCGCGCGCGAGACCGGTTACCTCGACGGCATCCAGGATTTCCGCCCGGTCGAGGTCTACGGGCACCTGCCGCCGGACAAGGTGCTGGCGCTCTGTACCGGCAGCCAGGGCGAGGCGCGCGCGGCGCTCTCCCGCATCGCGCAGGACGACCATCCCGAGGTCGCGTTCTCGCGCGGCGACCGCGTGATCTTTTCCGCGCGCGCCATTCCCGGCAACGAGAAGGCGGTCATGCGGGTGATCAACGGTCTCGTCTCCCAGGGAATCGAGGTGGTCACCGACCGCACCCATCTCGTGCACGTCTCCGGGCATCCGCGGATCGACGAGCTCAGGGAGATGATCGGCTGGGTGCGGCCGCAGATCCTGGTCCCGGCGCACGGCGAGCCGCTGCACATGGCCGAGCACGCCGAGGTCGCACGCGGCGCGGGCGTCGGTCAGGTGGTGCTGTGCCGCGACGGCGAGCTCGTCCGGCTGGCGCCCGGAACCGCCGGGAAGATCGACGAGGTGCCCGCGGGACGGCTCTACAAGGACGGCACGCTCCTGGTCAGCGCGGAGGAGCGCACCGTCGCCGACCGCCGCCGCTTGGGTTTTGCCGGGGTGGTCTCGGTCGCGCTCGCCGTCAGCGCCCGCGGGGAGCTGATCAGCGATCCGGCAGTTATGTTGACCGGCATTCCCGCCGCCGACGCCGGCGGGCAGCCGCTCGAGGACATTGCCTACGATGCCGCGCTCGAGGCCTTCGAGTCGATGCCGCGTGCGCGCCGGCGTGACCCCGACGCGATCGCCGAGGCGGTGCGGCGTGCGGTACGTGCCGCGCTCGCCGCCGCGTGGAACAAGAAGACCACATGTCACGTGCATGTGCTCGAGGTGTAGTCGCGACGAACAGGCGACACGCGAGAGCGGCTACGACACCCGGGACGCCGGTCGGCCTTCTCGCTAGTGATCCGATTCCGAAGTTCGTCGGCACGCGCGGCACGTTCAGGTACGAACTTCGGAATCTAAGGACCACTAGTGGCGACCGGGCAACCCGGCTATGGATGGAGCCTGCCGGGGCCGCAGGAGAGACACATGATCGGACGGCTCAACCACGTGGCGATCGCGGTCCGCGACATCGCCAAGGCTGCGAAGGTCTATCGCCGGATGCTCGGCGCGGAGGTCTCCGAGCCGCTGCCGCAGCCCGAGCACGGCGTGACGACGGTCTTCATCACGCTGCCGAACACCAAGATCGAGCTCCTCGAGCCGCTCGGAGAGGCATCTCCCATCGCGAGATTTCTCGAGCGCAACCCGGATGGCGGCATTCATCACGTCTGCTACGAGGTCGACGACATCCGCGCCGCGCGGGACAAGCTCAAGGCGCAGGGCGCGCGGGTGCTCGGCGATGGCGAGGCGAAGATGGGAGCCCACGGCAAACCGGTGCTGTTCCTGCACCCCAAGGATTTCTGCGGCGCCCTGGTCGAGCTCGAGCAAGCGTAGCGACGCGCCGTCGCCCCGATTTCATGTCGCTCGCGACCGCCATCGCGATCTATTTCATCATCTGGTGGGTGGTGCTGTTCGCCGTCCTTCCGTGGGGCGTGCGCAGCCAGCACGAAGGCGGCGCGATCGCGCCCGGCAGCGACCCCGGCGCGCCGGCGATCCCGAGGCTCAAACGCAAGCTCGTTCTGACGACGATCGTCGCGGCCGTCGTCTTCGTGCTCTGGTACGTCGTTTACACCTACCGGCTCATCGCGCTCGACGACCTCGCCGCGATGCTCGGCGTTCCGTGGCGGTAGCTGTCAACGCACGCGTCGGCGCACGTCACCGGTCCAGCCTTGATAGCCTGGATTATAGGTTTGAAAGGCCGGGTTGGGGGCGCAAGAGCCGCCGATTCCGGACACGTCCGCCAAGCATTGCGCATAGCTGTGAAACCCGCAATTGGTGGCGCCCTTGGTGTAGTACGCGCACCACGGTCCGTCGGCGCGCGCATGGATGCTGGTCAAGGGCAACGCGGCGAGTGCGGCCGCGACGATGATGATAGTCCGCATAGGAACCTCCTCGGGGCTGAACCACCCACCTCCTGCGTTGGTGATGGCGCAACGGTTCCGGTTCAAAAGCGGCTAGTTAGTGCCCCGAACCCGCATTTGGCTCGGCCCGAAAAAAAATCGAGCAGGGTCGAAACCCTGCTCCGAAAACGCAAAACAACCAAACTTTACGCTGAGCCTACGCCTCGAATTTCTATGATCGATCGAGACGGCTGCGGCGGCTTTATGCCGGCTTGTCCTCCCAAGACTTGGACCGCGCGGCCTGCGGCGTAGCGTATCGCTCGCCTCTTGACCTCGCGGTTTGGACGCTAGCTCATCTTCCTTGATTTGTCACCGAAAAGTAGAGCGCAGGCGGGAGGTCAATTGCGGCGGCGGTTCGAGTTTGCAGCGCACCATAAAACCGGATAGGGATCTCCAAAGCGAGGCTAATGGCCGCCAGAAAGCCTTGATAGCCCTTGTTTTTTTGCGGCCGATCCGGTTTCACTCGCCGGTCTCCAAGGAAGCGATTCTTAAATCCCATGCGCTTGTCCCGCTACTTTCTGCCGATCCTGCGCGAAATACCGAAGGAGGCGGAGATCGCGTCCCACCGCCTCATGCTGCGCGCCGGGCTCATTCGCCAGGAGGCTGCCGGGATCTATGCCTGGCTGCCGCTCGGCTTTCGGGTGCTCAAGAAGATCGAGCAGATCGTGCGCGAGGAACAGGATCGCGCCGGCGCGATCGAGCTCTTGATGCCGACGCTGCAGCTGGCGGAGCTTTGGCGCGAGAGCGGGCGCTACGACGCTTACGGCCCGGAAATGCTCCGCATCAAGGACCGGCACGAGCGCGAGATGCTGTACGGCCCCACCAACGAGGACATGATCACGGAAATCTTCCGCGCCTATATTCGCTCCTATCGCGAATTGCCGAAGATCCTTTACCACATCCAGTGGAAGTTTCGCGACGAGCAGCGCCCGCGTTTCGGCGTGATGCGCGGACGCGAGTTCCTGATGAAGGATGCCTATTCCTTCGATCTGGACGAGGCGGCGGCGCGGCTGTCCTACAACAGGATGTTCGTCGCCTATTTGCGGACCTTCGCGCGCATGGGGCTCAAGGCCATTCCGATGGCGGCCGAAACCGGTCCCATCGGCGGAAACCTCTCGCACGAATTCATCATTCTGGCGGACACCGGCGAGTCCGGCGTGTATTGCAACAGGGACGTACTCGATCTTCCCATCCCCGGCGAGGATGTCGATTGCGATGCGGACCTGTTGCCGCTGATCCGCCCGTGGACGGGCCTCTACGCCGCGACCGAGGACGTTCACGACCCCGCTCGCTTCGAGCGCGAGGTTCCCGCGGACAAGCGCCTCCATACCCGCGGCATCGAGGTGGGCCAGATCTTCTATTTCGGCACCAAGTACTCCGAACCGTTGAAGGCGGTGGTGAGCGGACCCGACGGTG
>JBQGDO010000231.1:0-5563 GCA_052039105.1 Methyloceanibacter sp. | reverse complement strand
CATGGTGCCGCCGGTGAGCGTGATCACGGTCTCGATGCGGAAGAACCAGCCGGGATCGGTGATGACGTTGCCGGCGCCCTCGAGCCCGATGGCTATGCCGTAGGATTGGAACGCCGCCAGCACCACGGTCAGATACCGCGTATACTGGTTCATGACCTTGCGGCCTTGCTCGCCCTCCTTCTTGAGCTGCTCGAGCGTGGGCGAGACCGTGGTCATCAGCTGGATGATGATCGAGGCCGAGATATACGGCATGATGTTCAACGCGAAAATCGCCATGCGCTGGATGCCGCCCCCGGAAAACATGTTGAACATGCCAAGGATGCCGCCGGCCTGCGATCGAAAGATCTGATCCCAGGCCGAGGGATCGATACCGGGCAATGGAATATAGGTGCCGAGCCGATAGATCAGCAGCGCGCCGAGCGTGAACCAGATGCGCTTCTTGAGCTCCTCGGCCTTGGCCAGCGCCGAAAAATTGAGATTGGCGGCGAGTTGTTCTGCTGCAGAGACCATGGGGTTGAAGCTCCCGTTCCGCCCCCAAGCGCACTCTCGAAACCCGAGAAACGCGCTTGGACGCCCCGACCTATATAGGCATCAGGCCGCCTGTTCGCCCGCCTCCCGCTTCGGCGCCAGGATGGTGACCGAGCCGCCCAGCTTCTCCACCGCCGCCACCGCCGACTTGGACGCCCCCCAGACTGCAAAGGCGAGCTTCGTCGTGATCTCGCCCGAGCCGAGCAGCCGGACCCCGTCCTTGGCCCTTCTCAGCACCCCCGCCTTCACCAGCGCCTCGGCGTCGATCGTGGCGGCTGCATCGAGCTTGCCGGCATCGACCGCGGCTTGAACCTTGTCGAGATTGACCTCGTTCAGCTTGCGCGCGAATGACGTATTCTTGAAACCGCGCTTCGGCAGCCGGCGATGAAGCGGCATCTGGCCGCCTTCGAACCCCTTGATTCGCACGCCCGAGCGAGCGGTCTGGCCCTTGCCGCCGCGGCCGCCGGTCTTGCCCGTGCCCGAGCCGATGCCGCGACCGATGCGGGTGCGTTTCTTGCGCGCCCCCGGACGGTCGGCGAGTTCGTGCAGTTTCATCGGCCCTCTCCCTTGCCCTCCACCAAGCGGACCAGATGCCGGACCTTGGCGATCATGCCTCGGATTTGCGGTGTGTCCGGCAGCTCGGCGACGCGCCCTATCCGGTTGAGGCCGAGCCCGATCAGCGTCTCGCGTTGGGAATGGTGGCGGCGAATGGGGCTGCCGGTCTGCTTGATCTTGATCATCTTGTCGCTCTTGCTCATGTCGGCCTCTCGGAGCATTTTCCAGGAAAGTGGGCACCGGCTTTCCGTAGAAAATGCGACCCCGCAATACTCCCGCACACGCCCGGCGACGTTCAGTCGGCGGCTTGCTCGGCCTCGCCGACGTCGCGCCGGCGCGCCTGCAGGGTCGATACCTTGATGTTGCGCCGAGCGGCGACGGAACGCGGCGAATCCTGGCGCTTGAGCGCGTCGAAAGTCGCCCGCACCATGTTGTACGGGTTGGACGAGCCCAGCGATTTCGCCACCACGTCCTGCATGCCCAGCGTCTCGAATACCGCCCGCATCGGGCCGCCGGCAATGATCCCGGTTCCGGGCGGCGCCGCCCGCAGATAGACCCGCCCGGCACCGTGACGGCCGGCCACGTCATGATGCAGCGTACGGCCCTCGCGCAGCGGCACCCGGATGAGGCCACGCTTGGCGGCATCGGTGGCCTTGCGGATCGCCTCCGGCACTTCGCGCGCCTTGCCGTGTCCGAAGCCGACCCGGCCCTTCTCGTCGCCGACGACAACGAGCGCGGCGAAACCGAAGCGGCGACCGCCCTTCACGACCTTCGCCACACGATTGATGTGGACGAGCTTGTCGGTGAATTCGCTCTCGCGCTCTTCCCGCTCGCGGCGCTCGCGTGGTGCACGTGCCATGATGTTGTTCCAACCTGTTCGCGTCTGTAGTTGTAGTCAGGGAACGGACGACAGGCGACGGATGACGGATGAGCTCCCGCTCTCGTCGATATCCATCTGTCGTCTGTCCTCCATCGTCCGCCGTCAGAAATCGAGTCCGCCTTCGCGGGCCGCATCCGCGAGCGCCTTGACCCGGCCGGGGTAGAGATAGCTGCCGCGATCGAACACGACCTGCCTGATGCCCTTGGCCGATGCGCGCTCGGCGAGCCGCTTTCCCACCGCCTTCGCCGCCTCGATATTGGCGCCGGTCTTGACGCTGTCGCGCATGTCCTTCTCCAGCGAGGAGGCGGACACGACCGTGCGGCCATTGGCGTCGTCGATCAGCTGCGCGTAGATGTGCTTCGACGAGCGGAAGACCGAGAGCCGCGCGCGACCTCCCGCGGCGCGGCGCACGTTCCGCCGCACCTTCGCCATTCGCCGTAGCGTGCGATCAGCAATCGTCGGCATCCTGCGCTCCCATCACTTCTTCTTGCCTTCCTTGCGGAAGATGTATTCGCCGGCGTATTTGACGCCCTTGCCCTTGTAGGGCTCAGGCTTACGGAAGGCGCGAATTTCAGCGGCGACGTGACCGACCTTCTGGCCGTCGACCCCGGTGACGACGATCTCGGTCGGCTTCGGCACTGCGATGGTGATGCCCTCGGGGATCGGATAGACGATATCGTGGCTGTAGCCGAGCTGGACCTGCAGGTTCTTGCCCTGCACCGCGGCGCGGTAGCCGACGCCGGTGATCTCGAGCTTGCGCTCGAAGCCCTTGGTCACTCCCGTCATCACATTGGCGAGCAGCGACCGGTAGGTTCCCCACATGGCGCGGGCGCGCTTGGTCTCAGCGCGCGGATCGATCTTGACCTCGCTCCCTTCCACCTTGGCCGCGACGTCGTCATGCAGCACGAGCGACAGCGCACCCTTCGGGCCCTTCACCTTGACGACCTGTCCCTCCACGCTGGCGGTGACGCCGGAGGGGATCGCCACGGGTTTCTTTCCGACACGAGACATGGCTGTTGATCCGTTTCCTTCCGGCTCAGAATACCGTGCAGAGGACTTCTCCGCCCACATTGTTGTCGCGCGCGTCGTGATCGGCCATGACGCCTTTGGGCGTAGAGAGGATCGCAACGCCCAAGCCGTTGTTCACGCGCGGCAGCGCCTTCACCGAGGCATAGACCCGGCGCCCCGGTTTCGACACCCGCGAAATCTCCCGGATGACCGGCTCGCCGTCGAAATATTTCAGCTCGATCTCGAGCTCCCTGCGGCCGTTCGGATGCTCGACGGCCGCGTAGCCGCGGATGAAGCCTTCGGTCTTGAGCACGTCGAGCACGCTCACCCGCAGCCGCGAGGCCGGCATCGATACCTTGGACTTGTTGCGCATCTGCGCGTTGTGAATGCGCGCAATCATGTCGCCGAGCGGATCGTTCACGCCCATCGTGCGAGCCTCCTTACCAGCTCGACTTGAGCAGGCCGGGGATCAAACCTTTCGACCCCAGGTCCCGAAGCGCGATGCGCGAAAGCCGGTGCTTGCGATAATAGCCGCGCGGCCGGCCGGATATCTCGCAGCGATTGCGCACCCGGGTCGCCGAGGAGTTCCGCGGCAGCTCCGCGAGCTTGAGCGTCGCCGCGAACCGCTCCTCCATCGGCTTGGTCTTGTCGCGCGCTATGGCCCTGAGCCGCGAGCGCCGGCCCGAATATTTCTTGCTCAGCTTGCGTCGTCTGTTGTTCTTTTCGATCGCACTCTTCTTCGCCATCGATATCTCCTGGCTTTCCGCGTTTGAGGACCGCCCTCACTGCCGGAACGGGAAGTTGAACGCACCCAGCAACGCGCGCGCCTCGTCGTCGGTTTTCGCGCTGGTGCACACCGTCACATCCATCCCCCAGACGTCGGCCGCCTTGTCGTAGTCGATCTCGGGAAAAATGATGTGTTCCTTGATGCCGATCGTGTAGTTGCCTCTGCCGTCGAAGCTCTTCGGCGACAGGCCGCGGAAGTCGCGCACGCGCGGCAGCGCGATATTGATCAGCCGGTCGACGAATTCGTACATGCGTGTCTTGCGCAACGTCACCTTGCAGCCGATCGGCTGGCCATCGCGCACCTTGAACGTGGCGATCGACTTTCTGGCCTTGGTGATCACCGCCTTCTGACCTGCGATCAGGCCGAGATCGTTGGCGGCGGCCTCGACCTTCTTGCGGTCGTTGACGCCCTCGCCGATGCCCATGTTGATGACCACCTTCTCGAGCACCGGGACCTGCAGGCGGTTCTTGTAGCCGAACTGCTCGGAGAGCTTCTTGCGCACCACGTCCTCGAAATAGGTCTTCAGCCGCGACGTGACGCGCTCCTGCGGCTTCTTCGTCTGCGACGGTTTCTCGCCGGCCCCGCCCTTTGCGACGACCTTGTCGTCCTTCTGGGGCTTCGCGCCTTTTTGGCCGGGTTGAGCCTTGTCGCCCTTCTCGCCCTTGCCGGGACGCGCCGCGCGCTCCGGCTTGCCGGGTTTGGCTTCGGTGTCAGCCATCGATCTCGACTCCCGAACGTTTGGCGACGCGCACCTTCCGTCGACTGTCGCCTTCGCCCACGAACTTGAACCCGACGCGCGTCGTCTTCCCGTCCTTGGGATCGGCCAGCGCGAGATTGGACAGATGCACCGTCGCTTCCTTGGAGATGATGCCGCCCTCGGCCTGCGCGGACTGCTTCTGGTGGCGCTTGACCAGGTTGACGCCGCGCACCAGCGCGCGCTCCACGCCGGGGCGCACCTCGATGACCTCGCCGGTGCGTCCCTTGTCGCGGCCGGCCAGCACGATCACCTTGTCGCCCTTGCGGATCTTCGCGGCCATCACAGCACCTCCGGCGCGAGCGAGATGATCTTCATGTGGTTCTTGGCGCGCAGCTCGCGCGGCACCGGTCCGAAGATGCGGGTGCCGACCGGCTCCATCTGCGGGTTGATCAGAACGGCGGCATTGCGGTCGAAGCGGATGATCGAGCCGTCGGGACGCTTGATGTCCTTCGAGATCCGCACCACCACGGCCTTCATCACGTCGCCCTTCTTGACGCGCCCGCGCGGTATCGCCTCCTTCACCGACACCACGATCACGTCGCCGATGGTAGCGTACTTGCGCTTCGAGCCGCCCAGCACCTTGATGCACATGACGCGGCGCGCGCCGGAATTGTCCGCCACGTCGAGGTTGGTCTGCATCTGAATCATGACGCCACCCTCGCCTTCTTGCTTCCCGCGCGCATCGCGTTCACACCACCTTCTTCTTCTCGCCGCGGACGACTTCCCAGCGCTTGAGCCTGGAGAGCGGGCGACGCTCCTCGATCCAGACGATGTCGTCCACGTGGTATTCGTTGGTCTCGTCGTGGGCATAGTATTTCTTGGTGCGGCGCACCGTCTTCTTCATTACCGGATGGGTGAAGCGGCGTTCGACCCGCACCACCACGGTCTTGTCCTGCTTGTCGCCAACGACGACGCCCTGCAGCATGCGATTCGGCATCTCTCGCCTACTCCGACTTGGCTTGCGCGCGCGCGGCGCGCTTCGGCCGGGTTGTCCCGCCCTGGGCGCGCTTCTGCGCCGCGATGGTCTTGAGCCGCGCGATGTCGCGGC
>JBQGDO010000230.1:0-2791 GCA_052039105.1 Methyloceanibacter sp. | reverse complement strand
CCCTTGAAGTTGAACCAGCCGACATAGGCGCGCGACGGCACCTCGCGGCTGCCAAGCTTAATCACGTCATTGCCACCGGAAATCTCCTCGAACACGGTCTTCTTGGCGTCGAGCGTCTCGCGCGACTGATCGACATAGCCGAGCTTCACCGTGTCGCCGATGCGGATCGCGCCGTTGTCCGGCTTGTCCTGGCCGACGATCATGCGGAACAGAGTGGTTTTGCCCGCGCCGTTCGGACCGATCACGCCGACGATGCCGCCCGGCGGCAGCTTGAAGGAGAGGTCGTCGATCAACAGCCGGTCGCCGAAAGCCTTGGCCAGATGCTCGGCCTCGATCACCATATCGCCAAGGCGCGGGCCCGGCGGGATGGTGATCTGCGCCTTTCCGGATTTGTCCTTGCCGGCCTCGGCGAGCAGATCCTCATAGGCGCGGATGCGCGCCTTGGATTTTGCCTGGCGCGCCTTGGGGCTCGCCCTGATCCAGTCGAGCTCGCGGGCGAGCGTGCGCTGTTTGGCCTCGTCCTGCTTGCCCTCGACTTCGAACCGCTTCTGCTTTTGCTCCAACCAGGACGAGTAGCTGCCCTTGTAGGGAATGCCCTGCCCGCGATCGAGCTCGAGTGTCCATTCGCTGATGTTGTCGAGAAAATAGCGATCATGCGTCACCATGATCACGGTGCCGGGATAGTCGCGCAGATGATGCTCGAGCCAGGCCACGCTCTCGGCGTCGAGATGGTTGGTCGGCTCGTCGAGCAGGAGGATGTCAGGCTTCGACAGCAGCAGCTTGCACAGCGCCACGCGCCGACGCTCGCCTCCCGACAGCGTCTTCACCTCGGCGTCGCCCGGCGGGCAGCGCAGAGCGTCCATGGCCTGCTCGACCTGGGCGTCGAGGTCCCAGAGGCCTTGCGCGTCGATCTCGTCTTGTAGGCGCGCCATCTCTTCGGCGGTCTCGTCGGAATAATTCATGGCAAGCTCGTTATAGCGGTCGAGCTTCGCCTTCTTCTCCGCCACGCCTTCCATGACGTTGCCGGTGACATCTTTGCTCTCGTCGAGCACCGGCTCCTGCGGCAGATAGCCGACAGAAACGCCGTCCGCCGCCCAGGCCTCGCCGACGAACTCGGTCTCCTGGCCAGCCATGATGCGCAGAAGTGTGGACTTGCCCGCCCCGTTGACGCCGACCACGCCGATCTTGGCGCCCGGCAGGAAGGCCAAGGTCACGTCCTTCAGAACCTGCTTGCCGCCCGGATAGGTCTTCGACAGACGGTTCATCACATAGACATATTGGGGCGTGGCCATGCGCGTCCCGATGCTCCTGGATTTTGGGAAAACGTGCGCCCGCTTCTAGCCAATCGCGCCGCGGGACTCAACTGGTCTGGAAGAGCTGCGGTAGGCGGTCCCTCAGACTCGCGGCGAGCGCATCGAGCGGATTCTCCTTGATCGGCTCGATCTCGGAGAGCGCACGGGCGAGGCTCTCCGGTGTAAGCTCGGCGATCGGCAGCACCCGGCACCAATTGTTTTGCACGAGAAACGCGCGATAGGCCTGCTCCTCGTCCGTAAACCGATGTGCCGCAGGCGCAACGCCCACCACGGGCAAGCGCGCCGAGACGGCCTCCGAAACCATCGTGCTCGAATCTTCCGTGCAGACGATGATCTCCGCCTTGGCAAATATTTCCGGCAACGTGCCAGGGCCGGCGGTCCTGAAGTCGATGAAGCCTGCGACGACGCTCGTATCCGCCGCGAGCGCGGCAATCTTGTCGGCAACGTAATCGGGGGTGCGCCGCGAGGTGGAAATGAGCCAGCGAGTCCCCCATTGTTTGGAGATCTCCGCGGCAAAGGTTAGTAGCCGGTCCCACTCCTCGCGGCGATAGCGGAAGGGACCTGCATTGCCGCCAACCAGAAGGCCAGCGAGCTTCGGACGCTGCCCAGGCCCATAGCGCGGCACGAGTTTTGGCCGCCCCAAGGCGTCTGGATCGATCGACGATGGCTTCAGCACCACCATATGCCGTGGGCTTCCCAAATCGCGATCGTAAGATGAGATGATCAAGTTGAAATTCTCCGGCTCCAGCCCGCGCAGCAGCGAGCCGCAGAAGATGGAGGGAATGCCCAGAAAGCGCGACACGCAGATATTCGGCATCTGCGTCTCGCCGCCCGCCGATACGACGAGGTCGGCCTTCGGCAAGGCATAGGCGTCGATGCGATAGGCCATGCGCAGCATGCGCGGCGGGAAGAAGGTCTTGGCATTGATGCGCCGCCTCAGCCAGCGCGTAGGCACGATCCATTTGCGCTTGACCTCGATGCGGGTGACATCGACCGGACGCAGCCGGGCAATCGCCGCGATCACGCCTTCAGCCAAGTGGTAGTGGCCTGGCCTGGTATCGGCGAGGAAGATGATTTTCAGCGGCGTCTCAGCCATTTCCAGGTCCTGCGGGCCAAGCGGGCGAGGTCCCTCATAGCGCACCCTTGCGGCAGGTTCCAAAGCCTCGTTTTTATGGCGGCTTGGCAAAGCGTCCCGGGGCCAGCACAATCGGTCCGCGCCCGGGGCGAAGCGAGGAGAGCGCTATTGGACGAAAATGCGGGAAATAGCCAAGCCGACTGGATTCTCAAGGCGATGGTCGCGGTCGCCTCCTCCGACGGTGGGCTCGATGCGCGCGAGGTCGGCCTGATCCAGCAGGTTTATCAGGACCAAGCCGGCCGGCCGATCACCGACGACGAGGTCGCGAGAGCCGCTGAGGCGCATGCCAAAGGCGATCTGCTCGCCGATTTCGCTGCGGCATCGAAGTCGCTCGACCGGGACA
>JBQGDO010000229.1:0-1942 GCA_052039105.1 Methyloceanibacter sp. | reverse complement strand
TTCAGTATCGGCTTCTTGCGGCTGATCTCCTGCAACGCCAGCTCGCCGCCTGCGTCGTAAAGCTCCTTGAAGCGATAGAAGCTATCGCGGCTATAGCCCATCATCTTGCAGGCTTGGCTGACATTGCCAAGCTGCTTGGCGAGCTCCAGCAGCCCAACTTTCGCGCGGATGATCTTCTTGACTCAGCGGTGCGGCATTGAGCGGGTCGGAGCTGTCTGATTCAAGCTCGGGATGCCGCCCGAGGGGATCGATTCGCTCGACGCCGACAGCCTAAAGTCGCTGGTGCTGTCGCTGCTGGCGAAAATCGACGAGCTCCTCGAGCAGAACAAGGCGCTCCTGGCGCGCATCGCTGAGCTCGAAGCCCGCGCCGGCAAGCCGCCGAAGACGCCGACGAACTCGGCGCTTCCGCCGTCGAGCGGGCAGAAGGCCAACGTCGCGGACGCATCGGCCACGAAAAAGAGCCGCAAGGGGCGCCCCGGCGTCACTCGCGCGCTCTGTCCGAACCCCGACGTAACGCGCGACATTTATGCCGAGCGCTGCGATTGCGGTGCGAAGGTCCCCCGCACTGGTCAGGGGCTCGCGCACGCCTACGACCATGTAGAATTTCCGCCAATCAAGCCGATCACGACGCGGATCAACTTGCACGGCGCTGATTGTGCCTGCTGCGGGAAGACGGTCACCGCCGAGCCGCCCGCTGACATGCCGCCCGGCAGCCCGTTCGGACCGGGCATCGTGTCGGTCGGTCACCAGCCGCTCGGCAATGGCATCGTCGAGCGGTCTGGAGGCCACATTCATGCAGGCCTTTGGTGACAGGGCATAGCGCACACCCAGGCGGCGCCCGCAAATGCCGCAAACCAACAGGCCCTGCAGTAGACAAAGACCCTCGCGGGCTGGTCCCGGGAGGACTTCGCAATTGGTCCGGTTGCCCGCCAGGCGTTGGCGATTGGCGAGGAATTGATCCCAGCTGATATAGCCAGGATGGTGCCCAGGAATGACGACGCGCCACTGATCCTGCGGCATGAGGCGGGACTGCGTGCGAATCTGATGCGCCAACTATCCGTGAGATATCCGGGCTAGTCCTGCCAGGCTCGAAGCCTCTGCCCTTGACCGCGACCGGTTGACCCACGCCGCGAACGCCGGCGTCGCAACGAGTTCGCTCTGCGGCGGAAGCGAACGGACCTGCTTCTGTGCCTGCTGCTCGAGAGGCGGGGGAAGCAGACTGGTACGCCCGGCGTGATGGTAAAGCCAAGTTTGAATACGGGCCGGTCCGGCACCGGTGACTGCTGCGTATTGCGGTACGGCGAACCGAAGTCCGAGTGTTGAATTTCGATGATATGCAGGCCGATATGGCCAGTGGCGGGCAGGGCGAACCGGGCGGTGCCGCCGGTCGTCACGGCCGCGGCCACAATCGAAATTACGATCGGTCGCTCTTGCGCATAGGCGCGGGTTGCCGGGACGACCTTGCCGCCGCTCTCCCGTCCTCGCGGGCGGCCTCCGCTTTGCCTTTGCCGCCCTGCTTCTCGACTTCAGTCTCAGAGGTTTTCGACTTCGGCGCCGGCGATGGCCTCTGCTTGCCGGCTGCCGCGGCTGCGCCGGAGGCGGCGGACTCCGCTTTGCCTTTGGCGTCTTGCTTTCTGGCTTCGATCTCGGAAGTCTTCGATTTCGACCTCAGCGACGACTTGTGCAGGCCGGCCGCGGTCGCACTAGCGCTGGCGCCGACGGTCTCCACTTTGCCTTTGGCGTCTCGCTTCCTGGCTCCGATCTCGGGGGTCTTCGATTTCGATGCCAGCGACGGCTTCTGCTTGCTCCCAGCCGCGATTCCGCTGGTGCCGGCGGACTCAGCTTTGCCTCTGCCGTCCTGCTTCTTGCCGTCAATCGAGGAACTCTTCGGTTTGAGCACCGGCAACACGATCGACTTGCCCCTCGCGCTCGCGCCGGCGGA
>JBQGDO010000228.1:0-4699 GCA_052039105.1 Methyloceanibacter sp. | reverse complement strand
TGCGGCCACTAGCCCCGTGTAGGCCGCCGCAGACGCACTATGGAGGAAACCAATCACCGGCATCGCCGGCTGCTGCGTGCGCGCCTCGAGCGGCCACGCGGCCGCCGCGCCGCCGAGCAGGCTGATGAAGTGGCGCCGTTTCACTGCCTGGTGCCTCCCGTGCTTCGCTCGAAAGGATAGCACACCTCAATACAGCAGGAGACTTTTGCACTGCGGGATTTCAACCCGGCCTATGTCGGCGAGGGCCACAACCGGTAAACCTCATTGCGAGCACAAGATTTCCGCTTTCCCCCGAAAGCTGACATCCCCGCGTTAGCGAGTACGCGCCCTGGTCCAGCGCGCGTTGATCAGGGACGAGCAGCCGCGCGAGCGCGAGCGGGCATCCGCTCTATGGCGTGAGCACCACCTTCCCGATCCCCCGGCGCGCCTCGACGATTTCATGAGCGCGTCGGGCGTCCTCGAGGGGGAGAACCTTGTCGATCAGCACCTTCAGTTTCCCTTCGGAGGCAAGCCTGAGCGCCAGTTTGAAATTGTCGGCTGTATCGATCGGATTCCCGAAGATCGTAATCACGTTGAGATAGAGATATTTCACGTCGAGCGGAACGATCCCGCCGCCGTGACCGCCCGCGGTGACGAGCCGCCCCTGAAAGCCAAGGGAAGCGAGCGCTTTCGGAAACGTGACCGGATCGCCGATATTGTCGAGCACGACATTGACCCCGGTCCCATTGGTGATGCGCCGCGCCTCGGCTGTCAGGTCCTGACTGCGGTAGTTGATTCCCTCATCCGCTCCCAATTGGAGGGCGGCGGCGACGCGTTCGTCGCTGCCGGCCGCTGCGATGACGCGCGCGCCGAGATACTTCGCCGCCTGCACCAGGGCGCTACCCAGGCCGCCGGCCGCTCCCATGACCAGAACCCATTCGCCGGGTTTGACCTGGGCGCGGTCTCGCAATTGCGTAAGGGCCAATGGGCCGTGCCGCCCGACCACGGCAGCGGTAATGAAATCAAGCGCGTCTGGAACGACTTCACCGTGCTGGCGGGGACCTTCACGAACTCGGCGTAAGTCCCCCAGGTGTCGACGCCCAGCAATCTGGGAACACCGTTCGGTTGACGTCCGACGATCGGGGGACAGACAACGCGATCGCCGACCTTGAGCGTCTTCACATCCGCGGCCACGGCCGCAACCTCGCCGGCCGCATCCGACCCAGGGACATGCGGCAGCGGCGGCCGCCTGGCGTACTTCCCGGCGCGCAATGCGACGTCGAGCGTCTGGTTCACAGTGACGGCTCGAACCTTGATGGCGATTTCTCCGGCCTCGAGCGTCGGCTGCGCAACCTCCTCCAGATTGAGGACACTCGGATCACCAAATTGGTGAATAACGATCGCCTTCATTGTCGGTCTCCGCCAGCGTTCCAGGCCCTGCGACGGGATTAGATTAGTGCGTTTTCCGATAAGATTGACCATTCGTCATGGGCGGGCTTGTCCTCGCAAGTCAGGCCTGCCCGACTTGCGGCGCTTCAATTGTGCGGACCTCTGCAAGCCCGATGTCGCGCATGCGCGGGCATGACGATTCAACTCTAACCGCCTGCCTCCGCCACGAACCTGTTGCGCATCTTCCCCAATCCCTCGACCTCGGTCTCCATCACGTCGCCGGCGTTGAGGAACGTGTTGGTACCCTGACCGACGCCGCCGCAGGTGCCACACACGAAAATGTCGCCGACCTGCAGCGAAAGAATGTCGGAGGCGTATTCGATCTGCTCCTCGGGGGTGAAGATGAATTGCGAGGTATTGCCGTTCTGCTTGACTTCACCGTTGACGGTCAGCCGGATGAAGAGATTCATGTGGTCTTTGACGAACGCGCGCGGCACCAGGTACGGGCCCATCGGTGCAAAACCGTCGTGGCTCTTGCCGTTGAGCCAGTCCGAGCGCAGTGCCGGCCGGTCGGCGCGGATCTGCAGGTCGCGGGCAGAAACGTCATTGGTGGTCATCCATCCCGCCACGTGATCAAGCGCCCGCTCGGCCTTGATGCGTTTGCCGGCCTTGCCGATCGCACAGGCGATCTCGGCCTCCCAGTCGATCTTGTTCAATCCGCGCGGAATCTCGATGTCGTCGTTGGGGCCGGCGATGCAGCTCGGCGCCTTCAGGAACAGGTAGGGGCGGGTCTTGGCCTTCTCGCCCTTCCATTGGTCGTCCTTGGGCGACATACCGGCGCGGATCATCTCGTCGACGTGCTCCTGGAAGTTCTGCGCGGCGTAAAACATCTTGCCCGGGCGGGCGATGGGAGGCCGGGCGGTGAGCCCGGTGACGCTCGCCGACCCAGGCTTTGATCCCGTCTTGTCGAGGAAGGCGACGATCTCCTGGAGCGTGGCGAAGTTCCGCTCCCAATCGTCGAGCAGGTCCTGGATGCTGGACGTCGAGCTCAACGCCGGGCGGCCGCTGGCGCGATAGGCCTCGTGCGCCTGCGCCAGATCGATCGCGGTGTCGTCCAGCACGATAGCTGCGAACGGTTTGCCATTCGGTCTGGCGAATGTCCCAAGCTTGAATGCGCGGCCGTTCATCGTGCCTCCCGTTGCTTGTTGCACCGGACCACCGGCATCCCCGGTCGCTGCGCCCGGGCCGCAAGCGGCCACGCGGCCGCCGAGCCGCCGAGCAGCGTGATGAATTTGCGGCGCTTCATGAGCCGCCTCCCCCCCGCCGGGGCCATGTCTCTATTGAAATATAGCATGTGTTAGCGCGAGAATTGTGTCTCATCCCTGCCAATACCGAAAGGAGAAGCCCATGAGTGCGGAAGCGCGATTGAAGGAACTTGGCCTGATGCTGCCGGCGTTGCCGACGCCGGTCGCCAATTATCTACCCTATCGACTCGCAGGCAACCTCTTATTCCTCGCCGGCCAAGGCCCGCGCGATGAGAATGGTGCAGCATTGACCGGCAAGCTCGGCGCTGAGGTCAGCATCGACGAAGGCTACCGGCGCGCTCGCCTCGTCGGACTTGGACTTCTTGCTGCCATACGCGACGCACTTGGTTCGCTCGATCGCGTCGACTTCATTGTCAAACTCCTTGGCATGGTCAATGCGGTGCCGAATTTCAATGAGTCGCCGAAGGTCATTAACGGCTGCTCTGACCTATTAGTCGAAGTGTTCGGTGAAGCCGGACGGCATGCCCGCTCGGCGGTCGGCAACGTCATGCTGCCTAATCAGATCTCGGTCGAGATCGAGGGTATCGTCGCGGTCAAGGCGTAAACGGCGCGCACCGCTGGTGCATCACAGCAAATTTGGCAGCCACTGTCTCAGTTGGGTCGTTTTCTCCAGAGGCAGCACGGGGCCGCCCGTTCATCCATGTCCGCAGCACCTCCAATACTGAACTTTGGTTGCCACGCCTCCTGCCAAACCGCCGCGGGGCCCTTTCACCGGATCGCAAGATTCGCATTCTGCCGGTTGACTGCACGTCTCGCGGTATTGTCTGCAGCACAGTTCAAGAGGGGTCCATGAAACGTCCACGTAGACAATTCCTGCATCTGGCCGCGGGCGCTGCCGCGCTCCTGGTGATCGCGGACATCACGCAGGCGCAGACCTATCCGACGCGGCCGGTGCGGCTGGTGGCGCCGTTTCCGCCGGGCGGCTCGATCGACATCACCGCACGCCTGATCGGACAATGGCTATCGGAGCGGCTCGGTCAGCAAATCGTTGTCGAGAACCGGTCGGGCGCGGCCGGCAATATCGGCAGCGAGATGGCGCTGAACTCGACCGCTGACGGTTATACGCTGCTGTTGTGCAGCGTGGCGAACGCGATCAGCACCACGCTCTATGACAAGCTCAACTACAATTTCCGCGATATTGCGCCAGTTGCCGGCATCAGCCGCGCACCCAACGTCATGGTGGTCCATCCATCGGTTCCGGCTACGACGGTTCCCGAGTTCATCGCCTATGCCAAGGCCAATCCGGGCAAGATTAACATGGCATCGTCGGGCGTCGGCACGTCGATCCACATGTCGGGCGAGCTGTTCAAGCTGACAGCCGGGGTGCAAATGCAGCACGTGCCGTATAGGGGCTCGGGGCCCATGCTCACCGACCTCCTCGCGGGTCAGGTTCAGATCGCCTTCGATAACCTGCAGCCGTCCATGCCACACATCAAGGCGGGCAAGCTGCGCGCCCTTGCGGTGACCACGTCGCGGCGCTCGGAGGCGCTGCCCGATCTGCCCACGGTGGCCGACTTCGTGCCCGGTTACGAGGCGAGCACATGGAACGGCGTGTGCGCGCCCAAGAACACCCCGGCCGAGATCGTGGACCGGCTCAATCGGGAGATCAACGCCGGCCTTGCCGATCCGACTGTCAAGGGCCGGCTCGCCGAGATGGGGGCATGGGTGCTACCGGGCTCGCCCGCCGACGCCGCTAAGCTGATAGCCGACGAGATCGAGAAGTGGGGCAAGGTGATCCGAACGGCGAACATCAAGGCGGAGTAGACCTCGCCGCTTGCGAGCCGACCTTCCAGATCCTGTTCGGCGATGCCGCGAGGTCGCCGTGGGTCATCGCTCATCCTGTGGCTGGAAAACGTGCGCATCACTGGTCTCGTTCGTGCGCGCAAGGTTTCACACTCGGCCCCCGATATCGCTAGGCGGCTGGCTGAGGTTCAGCACCGGCGGCCTGCCGGTCGACGGGTTCCCGCCGATGCTCCTGCAAGCTGCCGACCACCAATCGGATCAAT
>JBQGDO010000227.1:0-38934 GCA_052039105.1 Methyloceanibacter sp. | reverse complement strand
TCGACGTCGTATTTGTTCATGTCCGGGTCCATCCACACGCCCTTCTCGTAGAGCACCTTGTGGTCCTCCGAGCCCGGCAGCGGCGTGAGGATGAAGAATTCGAGCATGTCGAGCGGCAGCTCTTTCTTGATGATCTCTAGGTCGTGGCGGATCGTCTCCGGCGTGTCGTTCTCGAAGCCGAGGATGTAGCCCGCATAGGTGATGATGCCGACGCGTTTCCATTCGAGCAGCATCTTGCGGTATTCGGTGATCTTGTTCTGCCGCTTCTTGGCGGCGATCAGATTGGCGGGGTTGATGTTCTCCAGCCCGATGAACACGCGGGTGACGCCGGCGCGCTTCGATTTGTCGATGAAGTTGGGGATACGGTGGCAGAGCGTGTCGACCTGGATGCAGAAGCGGATATCGAGCCCGTCCTCTTCGCGCAGCTTGATCAGCCGGTCGTAGATCGCCTCCCAGTCCTTGTTGCGGGCGAAATTGTCGTCGGTGATGAAGAAGCGGTTGACCCCCTGCTCGTAATTCATGCGGATGATCTGCTCGACCGAGTCCGGGGTGCGGTAGCGCGACTTGCGGCCCTGCACGTTGATGATGGTGCAGAACGAGCATTGGAACGGGCAGCCGCGGCCGGCGTCGAAACTGGTCACGTTGCCGATGGTGCGCCTGACGAAATCGACCGGCAGAAATGGCGGGGCGGGCACCTCGCCGATATCCGGCAGATGCTTCATGTGGTCGTAGAGCGGCTTGAGCGCGCCTTTCGCCGCATCGAGGATCACCTCGTCGAGACCGTCCTCGGCCTCGCCCGCATAGATGGAGATGCCGAGCGCTTGCGCCTCCTTGATGCCGGATGGCGTCTCTTTCAGCATGGCGAGGCAGCCGGAGACATGGAAGCCGCCGATCATCACTTGCACGCCCGCCGCGCGCAGGGGCCGCGCGATGTCGACCGCGCGCGGGAATTCGTTCGATTGCACGCCGATGATGCCGACGAGGCCATGCCCGCCATTCTCGGCGATGCGCCTGGCGATCTCCTTCGGCTTGACGCGCGTATTGGTCTCGTCCATCGCCTGCACGTCGATCGGCAGGTCGGGGCCGAGCAGCTCGCGCTCGGCGGCGCCCCTGGCGAGGCTGAAGACCGCGGCGAGCGAGTTCGACGGCATGGTCGAGCGCAGCCATTGCACGACATAGCCGTCATTGTCGTAATGCGACGGCTTGATCAGAATGAGCTGGAAGCGCGGCTTATGCGTCCGTGTCCGCTTGAGCATCCCTCGATCCCAGAGAGGTCTTGTGCGCAGGACCTCGGCAATGGCGCCGGCCTCGCCACCCCCAACTTTGCCGGAAAATGCAGCGCTTTCGTGCCCGATATTGCGCTGCACTGCGATCGGGCCAATCAACCACAGAATTCCCTTGGGGTCCAATGGATTGGGGGAAAAGTGCGGGGATGCGCGGATTTTCGCGCTATTCGCTGCCTTTTTCGAAGGAGGCAATATCCTTCGCCAGGAAATAGTTGAGCATGGTGCGGATGGTGGCGATCACCGCGAGCTTGGTGATGTCCTCCCAGGTCGGCGCCACCGCCGTGCGCACGATGTCGGCGGCGAGGGCGAATTCGAGCGCGAGCAGGATCCAGGTGGCGAAGCGCAGCCAGATCCCGCGGCCGGCCATTTCGTCGGCGGCGCGCTGGAAGATCAGCGCCAGGACGCTGCCAAGCGCCTGGATGGCGCCGAAGCTCACCACGAACACCGCGGCAGCCTCGATGGCGAGCGCGACGAAGCCTGCGATCTCCTTGAAATTGTCCTCGATGAGTATGGCCGCGTCCCCCGGGTCCCCTTTGCATTAGAGTGACGTGGGTGCGGCGCACACGCAAGCGGCGCGGGCCAACCGTCCCCAGTCCTCACACCTCTTTGGCCAGGTCGCGGAGCTTGAATTTCTGAATCTTGCCGGTCGAGGTCTTGGGCAGCTCGATGAACACGACGTGGCGCGGGCATTTGTAGCGGGCGAGCTTCTCCTTGCACCAGGCGATGATCTCGTCCTCGCTCACGCTCGCGCCGGGCCTGGTCTCGACGAAGGCGCATGGCGTCTCGCCCCATTTCGTGTCGGGCTTGGCGACGACGGCGGCGGCGGCGACGGCCGGGTGCTTGTAGAGCACGTCCTCTACCTCGATCGATGAGATGTTCTCGCCGCCGGAGATGATGATGTCCTTGGAGCGGTCCTTGAGCTGGATATAGCCGTCGGGATGCAGCACGCCGAGATCGCCGGAATGGAACCAGCCGCCGGCGAAGGCCTGGTCGCTCGCCTTCTTGTTCTTGAGATAGCCCTTCATCACGATATTGCCGCGGAACATGACCTCGCCCAAGGTCTCGCCGTCGGCCGGGACTTGCTGCATGGTCTCCGGGTCCATTACCGTCAGGCCTTCGAGCGCGTGATAGCGCACACCCTGGCGGATGCGCTTCAGAAGCCGTTCCTCCGGCGGCAGCTCGTCCCAATCGTCGTGCCATTCGTTCAAGGTGGCGGGACCGTAGGTCTCGGTGAGGCCGTAGAGATGGGTCAGCTCGAAGCCGGCCTCGTCCATCTTGGCGAGCACCGCGGCAGGCGGGGGCGCGGCGGCATGGCTGAAGGCGACGCGCTGCGGGAACAGGCGGCGTTCCTCGTCCGCGGCATTGAGCAGCGCCGCCATGACGAACGGCGCGCCGGAGAGATGCGTGACCTTGTGGTCGGCAATCGCGTCATACATCGGCTTGGCGCGCACCGCGCGCAGGCAGACATGCGTGCCGGCGATGAGCGAGAGCGTCCAGGGGAAGCACCAGCCGTTGCAGTGGAACATCGGCAGGGTCCAGAGATAGACCGGGTGCTGGCCCATACCCGTGGCAAGGATATTGGCGTAGCACATCAGCGCCGCGCCGCGATGGTGATAGACCACGCCCTTGGGATTGCCGGTGGTGCCGCTCGTATAGTTGAGGGTGATTGCGTTCCATTCGTCAGACGGCATCTCCCAGGCGAAGTCGGGATCGCCGCCTGCGAGGAAATTTTCATAGTCGAGCTTGCCGAGGCGGGTGCCTTCCACGCCGCATTCGAGGTCGCGATAGTCGATCAGAAGCGGCTTCACCTTGGCCAGCTTCAGGGCTTCCTTCAGCACGCTCCCGAACTCGGTGTCGCCGATCAGCACCTTGGTGTCGGCGTGATCGAGCATGAAGGCGATGGCCGGCGGGTCGAGGCGCGTATTGATGGCGTGGAGCACGGCGCCGGTCATGGGCACGCCGTAATGCGCTTCGAGCATGGCCGGCGTGTTGGCGAGCAGCACCGAGACGGTGTCGCCCACAGCGATGCCCTTGGCGCCGAGCGCCGAGGCAAGCCGGCGGCTCCGCGCATAGAACTCGGCGTAGCTCGTCCGTGTCTTGCCATGAACGATGGCGGTGTGATCGGGATGCACGCGTGCCGCACGCTCGAGGAAGACGAGCGGGGTCAGCGGCTGGTAGTTGGCCGGGCACTTGCCGAGGCCTGTATCGTAAGGGTTGGCCATCCCCTTGCCCTAGACTTGGCGCGTTTCCCCTGCCTAGAGCCTAGCCGGGCGTAACCCTCCCGATCAATCGCCGTATCTCGCCGCGCGGGAAAAAGAATCCTGCCGGGTCGTCGCCTCGGGTGCGTCAGGCGGCTTTCATCATGACCTTGGCGGCAGCGGCCTCGGGCGCGCGGCGTGCCGGCTCGGATCCGCGTTCGGCCCTGAATCTCGCATCGGCATGGACGAAATAGGCGAGCGCTGCGGCATAGCCGGTGAACGCGACCAGGACCAGGCTCAGATAGAAGATGTCAATTCCGCTCATAGTGCACCTCGCGATTGCATCGAGGTGCGGAGCTTGGCGCAAGCGTGGCAGCGCGGCTTTGATCGGCGTCAAAGCCTCATTCTGCCCCTGAAGGGGGAGGGATAATTACTCGCTGCTTTTGAGCTGCTTCAGCTTGGCGAAGACGGAGTCCGCGTCAGGCGCATCCTCCTCCTCGTCGGGAGCAGCCATGGCGGCGCGTGCCTCTTGGGCCAAGGACGTCGCCATCTCAGGCTCGCGCTCGGGCGCGGGCTCTGGCCCGGGTGCCGGCTCAGAGGCGGCAATGGTCTCCTCGGTGGGCAGCAAGGTGCCCGCCTTGGGAGCCTCGGCGTGGCCCGCCTCCTTGCGCTCGCGCTCCAGCCGTGCCGCCGCCTTCTTCACCTCGGCGTCGAGGTCGATCTGCGAGCAAAGACCGAGGGTCACCGGGTCCTGGGCCACGAGATTGGGCGAGTTCCAGTGCTGGCGTTCGCGGATGGCGATGATGGTGGGCTTGGTGGTGCCGACCAGCCGCATGATCTGCGAGTCCTTTAGCTCGGGATGGTTCTTGAGCAGCCAGAGGATGGCGTTCGGCCGGTCCTGGCGGCGCGACACGGGCGTGTAGCGCGGTCCGCGCTTTGTCTTCACCACCGGCACCTCGACCTTGGGTTCGGACAACTTCAGGCGGTGTTGGGGGTTCAATTCGGCCTCGGCGATTTCCTCGCGGGAGAGCTGGCCCGAGGAGATCGGGTCCATGCCTTTGATGCCATGCGCCACGTCGCCGTCGGCGATGCCCTTCACTTCAAGCACATGCAACCCGCAGAACTCGGCGATCTGCTCGAAGGTCAGCGAGGTGTTGTCGACCAGCCAGACGGCGGTCGCTTTGGGCATCAAGGGGCTGCGGTCCATGGGTCTTACCTTAAAGGTCTAGCGGCCGCTCTCCCGCCCCCTCCGGCGAAAGAGCCAATCCGTCAACATGAGGGGAATGGCCCCTATATAGAGGCTGCCGCTTCCTTAAGCAATCGCTTCCCAATGGATTTCACCCTTACCCGCCCAGCCTTCGGCTGCGAGGCCGAGCCGGGTGAGGGGGAAGCCTAATCACCTCACCAGGACGATCTTGCCGATATGCTCGGGGTCGTCGATGCGCCGATGCGCGCCGACCGCATCCTCCAGCTTGAAGCTCGAATCGATCACCGCCTTGACCTTGCCTTCGGCGATCAGCGGCCAGACGCGTTGCTCGATGGCCTTGGCCATGCGCGCCTTGGCGTTGGCCGTCTGCGCGCGCAGGGTCGAGCCGGTCAGGGTGAGACGCCGCATCATCAGCCGCATCAGGTCGAGCTCGACCTTGGAGCCCTTGAGGAAGGCAATCTGCACGATGCGGCCTTCGAGGGCCGCGGCGCGCAGATTCCGCTCGATGTAGTCGCCGCCCACCATGTCGAGAATCACGTCGGCGCCGTGGCCGCCGGTCGTCTCGCGCACCGCCTCGACGAAATCCTCCTCGCGGTAGTTGATCGCGCGCACGGCCCCGAGCGCCTCGCAGTCGCGCTGCTTGGCCGCGCTGCCGACCGTGGTGATCACCTTGGCACCGAGTGCGGTTGCAATCTGGATGGCAGTGGTGCCGATGCCGCCGCCGCCACCATGCACGAGCAGCCATTCGCCGGGCTCGAGCCGGCCCCGCTCGAAAACATTGTTCCAAACGGTGAACACGGTCTCCGGCAGCGCGGCGGCTTCCTCCAACGAGAGCCCGCGCGGGACGGGGAGCGTGGTCGCTTCGGGCGCGACCGCAAACTCCGCATAGCCGCCCCCATTCACCAACGCGCAAACCTGATCGCCCTCCTTAAAGCGGCGGGCGTCTTCACCGCGCGCGACGATCTTGCCGGCGACTTCGAGTCCGAGCAGATCGGAGGCGCCTTTGGGCGGCGGATAGAGACCCATGCGCTGGAGCACGTCGGGGCGGTTGACGCCGGCGGCGGCGACCTCGATCAGCACTTCGTCAGAACCGGGCTTCGGCACGGGCCGTGTCGCCGGCACGAGCACTTCGGGTCCGCCCGGCTCGCGCGCTTCGATCACCGTCATCGTCTCTGGCAGCATCTGCTTTCCTCACGCCTGTTTGTCATGCCCGCGAAAGCGGGCATCCCGTAACCCCGGTCTTCGCGAAAGAACCTCGGCTAGCGGTTACTGGATTGCCCGGTCAAGCCGGGCAATGACAGTTAAGGGATTAGCATGAGACCGCACGATGGTAAGATACGCGCATGGATATCGACGATATCGCCCCGCCGCCGAAGAAGAAGAGCTACGAACTCGGCCAGGATTTGAGCAAGCTCTCGGTGGCCGAGCTTCGCGAACTTGTCGAGACGCTGAAAGCCGAAATTGCGCGGGTGGAAGCGGCGGCGAACGCCAAGCAATCTTCGTTGAGCGCCGCAGAAGCGGCCTTCAAGCGTTAACCAAACCATTCCTTTAGGTAAATCGCGGCTTAGCGTTAACCGGTCTTTAGGAACTTCGCGTTAGGGTCTCGGTCATCCAGTCCTCTGGATCTGAGTGGCCTGTTCCACTCTGTTTGACGCCTCCCTGTTAACTTCCTGAGCCGCCGCATGGCGGCTCTTTTTTTGCCTAAATCGAGGCTTTTAACCTTTTTTAATCGCGAGGCGATGCCTCGCGTTCAGCATGGCATAGTATGCCGCCGGGCACAGGCGTAGACGGGAGTGGTGGCCGATGGCGGGGCGATCGAAAAGCGGCGACCGTGACGATGGCGTAACGGTTTCTTTCGGGGCAAAGTTCGCCCAATCCGATCAATTCAAGATGGTTTTTCGCGAAGGCATGGCGCTGGTCGAGGCGGCGGCGACCTATCTCGACGGCGACGGCCGCAAGGAGGCGCGCAAGCTCAAGCCGCCGCATTCGCTGGCCTATGCCACCGAGAGCATGCGGCTGACCACGCGGCTGATGCAGCTCGCCTCATGGCTCCTGATCCGCCGCGCGGTGAGCGAAGGCGAGCTCACCCCCGAGCAGGCCGTCGAGGAACAGCGCAAGATCAAGTTGCCGGTGATCGGCAGCGAGCAGCCTTCGCGCGAGCTCGGTCATTTGCCGGCGCGGCTGCGCGAGCTGGTCGAACAGAGCGTCAAGCTGCAGGAGCGGGTGATCCGGCTCGATCAGATGCTTGGCCAGGAGACCGTTACCCCGGCGCCGGAGGCGGAAAATCCGCTCAAAACGCAGCTTTCGCGCTTGCGCGCCGCGTTCGGCAAGGACGTGGAATAGGCGCTAGCCGGCTAGGACTTGGCTTTGAGGAAGCCTTCGTATTTCCGCTTGAAGCGGGTGAGGCGTCCGCCGCGATCGATCAGATGCTGGCTGCCGCCGGTCCAGGCCGGATGGGTCTTGGAATCGATGTCGAGCTTGAGCGTGTCGCCCTCGGCGCCATAGGTCGAGTAGGTGACGAACTCGGTCCCGTCGGTCATCACCAACTTGATGCGGTGATAGTTCGGGTGGATGTCTTTCTTCATGATTGGCCTTCGCAAGATCGGCGGGCAGCGGTTGAGCGGAGCCTATAACGGAACTTGCCGGGGGTTACAAGGCTGCGCGCTATAGGCGCGACATCTAACCCTTTGCGGAGGCCGTCCAGGCCCTTAAAGTCTGCCCGCAAGCTGAAGCTGGGCCATTGTTTTGCAACTCGTCACCGACCAACCGGGCGCGCCGGAGCGCCCAGAGACCGCCGCGGGCGTGGAGCAAGCGCCGCTGCGCAAGCGCCCCGCGCTTCGCCCGCTCCTCTCGCTTGCGCCCTATCTTGTGCGCCACAAGGCCATGCTCGGAGCGGCGCTCGTCGCACTGATTGTCTCGGCCGCGGCCACGCTCGCCGTGCCGCTCGCGGTCAGGCGCATGATCGATCTCGGCTTCTCCGGCATCGACCCCGATCTGATCGACAAATATTTCGTTACGCTGATGGGCATCGGGCTGGTGCTCGCGCTGGCCAGCGCCGCGCGCTTCTACGCGGTCAACTGGCTCGGCGAGCGGGTGGTCGCCGATATTCGCAGCGACGTGTTCAAGCATCTGACCGGCTTGAGCCCGGCCTTCTACGAGGTGTCGCATTCCGGCGAGGTGATGTCGCGGCTCACCGCCGATACGACGCAAGTGAAGGCGGCGGCAAGCACGGTGATCTCGCAGACCTTGCGCAACATCCTGCTGTTGGCCGGTGCCCTCGTAATGATGGTGGTGACCAGCGTCAAGCTCTCGCTTGCGGTGGTGATCGCCATCCCCATCATCGTCGTGCCGCTGGTGGCTTATGGGCGCGCGGTGCGGGCGCGCTCGCGCGAGGCGCAAGATACGCTGGCGCAGGCGTCGGCTTACGCCAGCGAGAGTCTGGCGCAGGTGCGGGTGATGCAGGCTTTCACGCATGAGAAGGGCGCCGCGTCGCGCTTCCGCCAGGCGGTCGAGCGCTCCTTCGCGGCGGCGCTGGCGCGGGCTAAGGCGCGCGCGGGGCTCACCGCAATCGCCATCTTTCTCGTTTTTGCCAGCGTGGTCGGTGTGCTCTGGTACGGCGCGCAGGATGTGCTGACCGGAGGCATGACCGGGGGCCGGCTCTCGCAATTCGTGCTCTATGCGGTGTTGGCGGCTATGGCGGTCGGCGGCTTGAGCGAGGTGTGGGGGGAGGTCGCGCAATGCATGGGCGCGGCCGAGCGCTTGAGCGAGTTGTTGCAGACCCAGTCCAGAATCAAATCTCCGCCGCATCCGAAGGCGTTGCCCACGCCGCCGCGCGGCGCGATTGCCTTCCGCGACGTCTCTTTCGCCTATCCGCTTCGCCCGGACACGAGTGCGCTCGAGCGCGTGAGCTTCGCGGTGAAGCCCGGCGAACGCGTGGCGATCGTCGGGCCGTCAGGCGCCGGCAAGACCACGCTCTTCGCGCTGCTGCTCCGCTTCTACGATCCAGACAGAGGCGAGGTCGAAATCGACGGCGTGCCCGTCAACGAGGCGGACCTCGCCGCGTTGCGCGCCCGGTTCGCGCTCGTGCCGCAGGAGACGGCGTTGTTCGCCGATACTGTCGCCGCCAACATCGCCTATGGGCGGGAGACGGCGACGAACAGAGAGATCGAGGCCGCGGCGCGCGCCGCCTTCGCCCATGATTTCATCGTGGCACTGCCGCAGGGCTACGACACGATGCGGGGGGAGGGGGGCGTGACCTTGTCGGCTGGGCAGCGGCAGCGGATTGCGATCGCCCGCGCGGTGTTGCGCGACGCGCCGATCCTCTTGCTGGACGAAGCGACCAGCGCACTCGATTCCGAGAGCGAAACCCTGGTGCAGAGGGCGCTCGACCAGATCATGGAGGGGCGCACCACGCTCGTGATCGCGCACCGGCTGGCGACGGTGATGCGGGCGGATCGCATCCTGGTGTTCGATCGGGGGCGGCTGGTGGAAGAGGGCACGCATCAGAGCCTGATCGGGCGTGCCGGAGTGTATAAGCGGCTCGCCGATCTGCAATTCGCCCCCGATGCCGCGGAGTGATCTGCTAGCGCTCGGTCAGCTTCAGCTCGATGCGGCGATTCTTGCGCAGGGCGTCGTCGCCGTCGCTGGCGTCGATCGGCTGGAATTCGCCGAAGCCCGCGGCGACGAGCCGGTTGGGCGGCACATTGTGCAACATGAGATAGCGAACCACCGCGATGGCGCGGGCGCTCGACAATTCCCAGTTCGAGGGAAATTCCGGCGTAGCGATCGGCTTGATGTCGGTATGTCCGTCGACGCGCAGCACCCAAGCGATATCCCCGGGAATTTTCCCTTCAAGCTCGTTCAGCGCCGCGGCAAGCTGGTCGAGCTGGGGGGTGGCCTCGGGCTTGATCGCCGACGACCCCGAATCGAACAGCACATCTGACGGGAACAAGAAGCGGTCGCCGACAATCTGGAAGTCGGAACGGTCGCCGAGCGCCTCTTTCAGCTTGCCGAAGAAGTCGGAGCGATAACGGTTCAGCTCCTGCACCTTCTTGGCAAGCGCGACGTTGAGCCGCTGGCCGAGATCGGCGATCTTGGCCTGGCTCTCCTTGTCCTTGGCTTCGGAGGCTTCGAGCGCCTCCTGCAGCGAGTTGAGCTGGAGTCTGAGCGCGGCAAGCTGCTGGTTCAGAAGCTCGACCTTGGCGAGCGCGTCGTTGGTGATCTTCTTCTGCTCGTCGAGTTGGGTGCCGAGCGCCCGGGCACGTTCCTCGGCAGTTTGCGCCTGGCCGCCGGCGCTGCCGAGCAGGCCGGTAAGACGCATATTCTCTTTTTCCTTATCGCTCAGGGTGGCCTGGAGCGCGGCGAGCGTGTCCTCGACCGACTCCTTCTTCGACCGCTCCAGCGCCAGCAGCTCGGTCAATTCGGCAAGCTGGCGGTTGAGCCGCGACAGCATGGTGTCTTTGCCGCTGGCGGCCTGGGTGACGACGAAGTTGGCGAGCATGAACAGCGCCATGAGGAACGTCACCACCAAGAGCAAGGTGGAAAGCATGTCGACGAAGCCGGGCCAATAATTGGCCTGGAAGCGGCCGCGGCGGGCGCGCGCCAAAGACATCTACTTGCGCTCCTCTCGCACCGGGATCTTCGCCTTGTCAGTGATCTGGCGCAGCACCGCGGCGAGCTCGTGCTGCTGCTGCGCCTGCTCGTCGGCCCATTCGCGCACCACCTTTTGCTCGGCGCGCATTTGGCGGATGAGCTTGTCGACACCGGCGGCGAGGTCCTTCACCGCGTCGCCGGTATTGTCGTTGAGCAGCCGCATCTCAACCTTGTCATGCAGGTCGGAAAGCGAGCGCTGCATGTCGAGCAGGGCGAAGCGGATTTGCGGCGCGACGCCGGCGGCGCCGGGCGCCTCGGCGAGTTGCAGCTCGGTGATGCCGGAGAGCCAATCTTCGAGCTCGTTGTAGAATCGGCTTTGCGCATGCCCCGCCTGGAGATCGAGGAAGCCGAGAATGAGGGAGCCGGCGAGGCCGAACATCGAGGCGGAGAAGGCGGTGCCCATGCCCTTGAGCGGTCCTGCGAGACCTTCCTTCAGTTGATCGAACAACATCACATTGTCGGCGGCATTGGTGTCGAGCGTGCCGATGGTGGTGCCGACGGTACTCACCGTTTGCAGCAACCCCCAGAAGGTGCCGAGCAGGCCGAGAAAGATCAGTAGCCCGACCAGATAGCGGGTGGTCTCGCGCTGTTCCTCGAGCCGCGAAGCGACCGAATCGAGCAGCGAGCGGGTGGCGCCGGTGGCAAGCGACAAATGCCCGGTGCGGTCGCGCAGCATCGTCGCCATCGGCGCGAGCAGCGTGGGCATGGTCTTTTCGCTGGTGATGCCGGGATCGGAGATGCGGAAATTGTTGACCCAGGCGATCTCGGGATAGAGGCGCAACACCTGGCGGAAGGCATAGACGATGCCGACCAAGAGCACGCCGATGATGAGCGCGTTCAGCCCGGGATTGGCCATGAAGCTGTGCCGCAGCTGTCCGGTCTGCCCATCGAGGATGATGACCAGCAGCACGGCCAGGATGAGGAACAGGCTCATGCGCCAGAGAAAAACCTGCGGGCGCGTGAGCTTGACCTTGTAAGTAACTGGTGCCATGGGCGAAGCGAGTCGAGGAACCGATGCGATCCGAGATTAACCGAATACTATGTCAGGCAAAACGGCAACCTCAGGGCGGATATTTCCACCGCTCTTCCCTTGAGGAGGAGCATGCACGCCGCCCAGCCTAGGCCGAGGGTTTTGCCGCGAACTTGATCAGCCTGAGAAGGTGTCGCTGGATCGCCTCGTTGCCGGCCACGATGCTGCCGGTTTCCAGCATCTTGTCCTTGCCCTCGGCGTCGCTGACGAAACCTCCGGCCTCGCGGATGACGACGATCCCGGCGGCGATATCCCAGGCTCTGAGATTGCGCTCCCAGAACCCGTCGAGCCGGCCTGCGGCGGTCCAGGCGAGATCGAGCGCGGCGGCGCCGATGCGCCGCACCCCGGCTGAAGCGTCCATCACGGCGCGAAGCTCGTTGAGGAAGACGTCGTGTTGCGGGCGGCCGCTATGCGGGATGCCGGTGCCGATGACGCAGTCGGCAAGCTCGCTGCGCGCCGCAACTCTGATGCGCCGGTCGTTGAGGAAGGCGCCCTTGCCCCTCTCGGCGGTGAAGGTCTCGTGGCTCACCGGATTGTAGATCAGTCCCGCCACCAGATCGCCGTCGCGCTCGAGCGCGATCGAAATGGCGAAGTGGGGAATGCCATGCAGGAAGTTGGTGGTGCCGTCGAGCGGGTCGACGATGAAGCGGTGGGTGCGGTCGGCGCCGGCAATATCGCCGCGTTCTTCCATGAGGAGGCCGTAGCCCGGCCGCGCGCGGGTCAACTCGGCATGGAGGATCTCCTCGGCGCGATGATCGGCGGCGGTGACGAAATTGGCGGGTCCCTTGAGCGAGACTTGCAGTTGCTCCACCTCGCCGAAATCGCGCGCGAGGCTGCGGCCGGCCTTGCGGGCGGCGGCGAGCATCACATTCATCAAGGCCGAGGCGGGCATCGTGCTGGTCTCAGTCATTGTCATTGCCCGGCTTGACCGGGCAATCCAGTAACCCCGGCATTCGATGCGGCCGAGGGCGGTGGTTACTGGATGCCCGCTTTCGCGGGCATGACAAGCAAAATGTGGATGGCGGCCTAATCCGCGCGGCGGACGTAGGTCAGCTCGTTGGTGTCGACCACCACCTTCTCGCCGACGGCAATGAAGGGCGGCACCATGACGCGCACGCCGTTCTCGAGCATGGCCGGCTTGTCGGACGACGCGGCGGTCTGGCCTCTCACCACCGGCTCGGCCTCGACGACTTCGAGCGTGACCTGGTCGGGCAGCGCGATGCCGATCGGGCGGCCTTCGTGGCTTTCGACCGTCACCTTCATGCCGTCCTGGAGGAAGGCGGCCCGCTCCTCGAGGAAGTCCTTCGGGATCGAGATCTGGTCGTAGGTGACAAGGTCCATGAAAGTCAGCATGTCACCCTCGGCGAAGAGGACTTGATAGTCCTTCTGCTCGAGCCGCACGCGCTCGACTGTCTCGGAGGCCCGGAAACGCTCGTTGAGCTTGGTGCCGTCGATCGCGTTCTTCAGCTCGACTTGCGCGTAGGCCGGTCCCTTGCCGGGCTTGACCGCGTGCGCCTTCACCGCAACCCAAAGGCCGCCTTTATGCTCGATGACGTTACCGGGCCGGATCTCGTTGCCGTTGATCTTCATGGATTGCCTTGAAGGACATTGAGGAGGCCGCCTTTAAGACGCGCGGTTTCCGCGCTGTCAAGTGCGGGCCGGATCAGAGCTTGCCGGTGCGCCATTCCTCGGCGGCCTTCTCGGCCTCGGCGCGCTCCTTCTCACTCAGCTTGGAGAGAACGATATCGAGGGAGAAGTCGCTCACGCCGGCGGCGCGTGCAAGCAGGTGCCATTTCGCGGCCTGCACGGGATCGGCCTTCACCACCACGCCGTTAGCGTAAAGCCGCGCAAGCCGGTTCTGAGCGACGGGATTGCCCTGCTCGGCGGCGAGCCGGAACAGCTTCGCGGCCTTCGCCTGGTCGACGGCGACACCCTGGCCTTTGAACAGCATCACGCCATATTCGACCTGGGCCTCCGGCAGGCCGCCCTCCGCCGCGCGCCCGGTCCATTCGGCGGCCTTGGCCTTGTCAATGGCGACGCCGCGGCCGAACTGGTAGAAGGCGCCGAGGTCGTATTGGGCCTGCGAATTGCCGGCTTCCGCGGCCTTCTGCATCCACTCCGCAGCCTTCGCCTCGTCGGTGGGGCGCCCTTTGCCCTGCAAATAGATGAGCGCGAGATTGTATTGCGCCGCGGGATTGCCGGCCTCAGCCGAGCGCTCGAACAGGTCGGCGGCGATGCGGATGTCCTTTCTCACGCCGACGCCCTCGGCCACCATCAGCCCGAGCGACAGCTGCGCGTTGGCGTCACCGAGATCGGCGGCCTTGGCATAAGCGTCCGCGGCCTTGCCGAAGTCCTGGGCTACGCCGAGCCCCTCGGCGTAGATCTCACCCATCAGGGTAAAGGCTTCTTTCGAGCCCTGCGCGGCTTCCTGCTCGGCGAGCTTGAGCGCGGTGAGATAGCGGCCTTGCGAATAGGCCGTGTAGGACGGGCTCTCTGCCGCGAGGGTAGATCCGGCCGCGAGCGCAAGCGCGAGGAAAGAGGCCGCGGCAAGCAAAGCGCCGCGCGAAAGCAAGCTCTTCACGCAGCTCTCCTTGCCTGGCGGATGGCGCTATCGATCTCGGCGATGCGGCGCTCGGCTTGGTCCGCGCGCCAGATCGTCTTCGAGGGGGCGACGAAGTCGGCGCCGAGCGCGGCGAGTCGCGCCGCGTCGGCGGGCTGGTCGATGTTCCACGCGACGCACGGCACGACGAAAATCTCGGACCACCAGGCAATAAGCTCAGCACACTGATCGATGGCGTCAATTTGGCTTTCTGCGCCCGGGCCGAAGGCGACGTAATCGGCGCCAAGCTCGGCGAGCGACATGGCATCATGCCGGCTCAAGCCGCAATAAACGCCGATATTGGCGCTTTCGCCGAGGCAAGCGCGCGCGTCCCGGTAGATGTTGGCGTCGGCGGCGAGATGGGCTCCGTCCGCACCCAAACGCTCGGCGAGCACAATGTCGCCCTCGACCAGGCAGGCCCGCCCGCGCGCCTGCACAAGATCGAGCAGACGGCCTGAACAACTTTCGTCGGCTGCGGTCGCGTCAATGCAAAGCAAAACGCAAGCTGCATCGGTAGAGTCGAGCGCCTGCGCCAGTTGAGCTTCGAGCTTTGCCGAAGGTTGGGCGGGAATTTGAAAATAGAGCCGGCAGCGATTCTTGGATTCGGTCATGATCACCGGTTCCCGAGGCGTCGCTCGCGTTGACCAGACGTTAACAGCGCCTGTCTCAAATCACACGGTTCGCGGCACTGTCAATCGGCATGGGCCGGAACCAATAAGGGAGATCCGCGGTTGTTGAAGACCACATGCGCCGTCACCACATTGACATTGATCCGCGGGTCCAGCAGCTTGCTGAAGTGGCTGGCAAAAACAAGAGCGGCGCCTGAGCTGGGAGGTGGAGCGCGATGAGCCAACCTGACGCTCTGCAACAGGCGACCGAGCGGCTCGATGCAGCCGTTGATCAGCTCGAGAGCTTCTTGCGCCATGTGTTCACTGAAGCCGACCAAGGTGTCTCGGTCGCGGCCCTGCAAGACCAGATCCGTTTCCTGAGCGAAGAGCGTGACAGGCTGCTTGCCGATCTCGATGCCGAGAGGAGCCGTGCCCGCCGCCTCAAAGCGGCTAATGAGGAAGTTTCGGGCCGGCTCGAGGCCGTGATGGGGACGCTCAAGGACTTGATGCCGGCCGTTCCTGGGTAGATCATGCGGGGGGACCGGGTGATTTGCCAAGCGGGGATGATCTATGGGTCAAGTCAGCGTGACCTTGAACGGCCGGACCTACCGGCTCGAATGCGGTGAGGGCGAGGAGACTCATCTAGTCGCGCTGGCGGAATATCTCAGCTCGCATGTCGATACTATGAAACGGAAATTCGGCCAGGTCGGCGACGACCGCCTGATCCTGATGGCCTCGCTGATGGTGACCGACGAGTTGTGGGAACTGCGGCGTCAGATGCAGGACTTGAAGGCGTCGCTGGCCGAATCGCGGCGCGACCGGTCGATCGCCGACGAATCGGCGAAAGCCGTGCACAACGAGCTCGCAGCGCAGATCAACTCCGTGGCCGACCGGCTGGAACGGCTGAACGCCCGCTTCGGCAAGGAAGAGCGGGCCCCGGCGATCGCCGCCAAGCGGTGACCAGGCGCCGCAGTCGCATTAACCGAATTCGATCGCTATATTGACGTCGGCAGGCTGCGGGGTGCGTTAGGAGCTCTAATTCCCAGGGCCCTATAAGATCCTATGGGAGCCGACCCTGACGGGGACCGTGGTCTCCGCCATTTGGCGCCCACCTACTTATGTAGGGACACCCGGGATCTCCGCTCCGACGGCCATCGCGGCCTTGCCATCTGTCCAAGCTTCCCGCTAACCCTCACCCAAGTCACACGGCTGGCGCGCTGGCCCTAGCCGCCGCAAGCCTGTATTGACGCGCTTGAGCTTTTTCACCTCGACGCGACGGATCGGCGGCAAGTATGCGTGTTTTGTTTCTGGGCGACGTGGTCGGCCGATCCGGACGCCGTGCGGTGATGGAGCAGTTGCCGAGTTTGCGCGAACGCTATGCGCTCGACTTCGCGATCGTGAACGGCGAGAACGCGGCCGGCGGTTTCGGTATCACCGAGCCGATCCTGATGGAGCTACTCGACGCCGGCGCCGACGTGGTGACGACCGGCAATCATGTGTTCGACCAGCGCGAGGCGCTCGTGTTCATCGAGCGGCAGGAGCGGTTGCTGCGTCCGCTCAATTTTCCGCCGGGCACGCCGGGGAGGGGCGCGGGCCTCTACAAGGCGAAGAACGGCGCCGACGTGCTCGTGCTCAACGCGCAAGGCCGCGTGTTCATGGGCGATCTCGACGACCCCTTCCGTGCGGTGGAGCGCGAGCTTGACGCTTGCGGGCTGAAGGCGGGCGCGGATGCCATCATCGTCGATTTCCACGCCGAGGCGACGTCGGAGAAGGAGGCGATGGGCTTCTTCGTCGACGGACGCGCGAGCGCGCTGATCGGCACGCACACGCATGTGCCGACCGCGGACGAGCAGATCCTGCCGCGGGGCACCGGCTATATCAGCGATGCCGGCATGTGCGGCGATTTCGATTCGGTGCTCGGCATGGAGAAGGAGGAGCCGCTGCAGCGCTTCCTCACCAAGATTCCCTCGGCGCGGTTCTCGCCGTCGCACGGCGAGGCCACCGTGTGCGGTGTCGCTGTCGAGATCGACGATGCGACAGGATTGACGCGCGCGATAGCGCCGCTCAGGCGCGGCGGCAGGCTGTCACAGACCGAGCCTCAGTTCTGGCTCTGAGGACTAGAGGCTGGTCGGACGCCCGCTTGTCGCGGCGCGGCCGTGCGCGAGCATGCGCTTGAGGCAGAAGATCGCCTCGTCGAGATGGAGCAGCGCACGATCCGCATCGCCGCTGGCGTCGGCAAGCGTGCGTCGCGCGCGTGCCATATGATCCGCGGCCTCGGAGCAGAGCTGCGACAGGGTCATGGCCGCAACCAGCTTGTGCTCGGCATTGGCAGCGGGTTTTGCGGTCGGCTTCATCGTGGCCCCCTTCGGAATCGCGAGTCGCGAAGCTCCAAGGGTCGAGCCATTAGGGTTAAGGCTTTGCTAAAACTGTCCGCATCGCCTTGCGAATGGCCGTGCTCTTTATTTTGCGCGGGCGCCCGCCTATAACGCCGCTAACCAAGAAGGACCAAGGGGCCATGGCCGGCCATTCGAAATTCAAGAACATCCAATTCCGCAAAGGCGCGCAGGATAAGAAGCGCTCCAAGCTATTCTCCAAGCTCGCGCGCGAAATCACCGCGGCGGCGAAGATGGGCATGCCCGATCCCGCCATGAATCCGCGGCTCAGGACCGCGGTGACTGCGGCGCGGTCGCAGAACATGCCCAAAGACAATATCGAGCGCGCGATCAAGAAGAGCCAGGAGGCGGGCAGCGCCAATTACGAGGCGGTGCGCTACGAGGGGTTCGGTGCCGGCGGCGTCGGCGTGATCGTCGAGGCGCTGACTGACAACCGCAACCGCACAGCGAGCGAAGTGCGTTCGATCTTCACCAAATTTGGGGGGAATCTCGGCGAGACCGGCGCGGTGTCGTTCAATTTCGACAAGCTCGGCGCGATCGAATTCGATGCCGCCAAGGCGACGGCGGATCAGATGCTCGATGCGGCGATCGAGGCGGGCGGCGACGACGTCGAGTCCGGCGAGGAGGGCCACACCATCTATTGCGACCCCGACGAGCTGCATCAGGTGGCAAAGGCGCTCGAAGCCCGCTTCGGCGAGCCGCGTGCCGTGCAGATCACCTGGAGGCCCAAGACCGACGTCCCGATCGACGAGGAGACGGGGCAGAAGCTCCTGCGCATGATCGACGGTCTCGAAGACCTGGACGACGTGCAGAACGTCTACGCCAATTTCGACATCGCCGAAGACGTGCTGGCCAAACTGACTGCCGCGTGATCTCCCCTCGATGACAGAGGTTACGCGCAACTGGCAGCTTCGTGACAGCGAGCGCATCATCACGGGCAATGCGGACTTGCTCGGCAAGCAGCATTTCCTCGTCGCGTTGACGCGCGTGCGCAACGAGGCGCTGCTCTTGCCCGATACGCTCGATTATCTCGCCAAGCATGTCGATGCGATCGTCGCCTATGACGATGCGGGCACCGATAGGACGGTGGAGTTCTTGCGCGCGCATCCGAAGGTCGCGCTGATCGTCGCCAATCAAGTGTGGGAGCAGGATGTCGCTGCGCGCAAGCTCGCCGAGGGGCGGCATCGCGGTCTTCTGCTGGAAATGGCGCGCGAACAACTCCCGCATGAGTGGATGCTTTGCTTCGATCCAGACGAGCGCATCACCGGCGATTTGCGCGGCTTCCTCGAAGGACTGGACGACGAGCCCTGCGATGCCGTGAGGGTTAGGTTGTTCGATGCCTATATGACGCCGGAAGATCATGCGCCCTACCGGCAAGGGGCCGAACTTTTGGACTTCCGGCGCTTCTACGGACCGGAGGAGCGCGACATTCTCATGCTGTGGCGCAATCGCCCGGAGATCGGCTTCGCCGAAGGCGACGGGCGCACCCCGCGCGGTATGGTCAAGGTCAAGACCGATCTCTATTGCCAGCATTACGGCAAGTCGCTCTCGATCGAGCATTGGGAGGAGACTTGCGACTACTACATCCGCCATTTCCCGTACGAGACTTACGGCAAGAAATGGACGGAGCGCAAAGGCAAGGCGATCCACACCGAATCCGATTTCGGCCGGCCGCTGTACGAATGGGGCGAGACGCTGTTCGCCAATGCCGTGCCGATGTAGGACTTTTGCCAATTTTCACCGGCGAATTTGCGTCAAGGACCGTACCGAGTCCTCCCCGTTTCCTCTGTCCACAACATGGTGCCAACCCATATCCATGACGGGGTAGGGGCATCCCAAAATAGTGGAGGAAATGCTGCAATGAAAAAATGCGTTGTTGCGAGTGTGCTGGTGTTCGGTCTGTCGACTGCTGCTTGGGCTGCCACGGAAGACAAGTGGTTCGTGACCGCCGACACGGTCAAGAACTGCTCTGTCTCACAAGGCAAGCCCAGCGAGGGTCAAACGGCTCTCGGCGAGAGTGGCGGCTATGCCAACAAGGACGACGCCAAGAAATTCCTGGATAGCGTCCGGGGCGATTCGGCGCAGTGCGCGGGTGTCGTGGAGTAGCGGTTACTCGTGGTGCCCGGGTCCTCCCGGGCACCATTATTGCGCCAGAAGCTCGATCTCCAGCAGCGCGCAGAAGGCAGACAGCGCGTAAAAGCGGCCCCGGCCGTTGCCGGCTTGCTCCGGGTTGTCCCGCCGGCCGCGCATGAGCCGATAGCAACGGCAGGCGATCTGCTCCAAGCGCGCGCGGTCGAGGATTCGGATCAGGCCGCGCTCCCGCGCGAAGACGCCATTCCCCACCAGCGGCTTAAGCGCCTCGGACACGGTCGCGCGGCGAACCCCCAGGCTGCGCGCAAGCAAGTCCTGCGTGATCGGCAGGGCATCGCGGGCGCTGCGGTCTTGTGCGGTCAGCAGCCAGCGCGCCAGCCGCTGCAACAGCGTATGGCTCAGGCTGCAGGCGGCAGATTGCGAGCTCTGCAGCAAGGTTGCATGCACATAATTGTGCATTACGGCCTTGAGCTGCGGCATCTCCTCCATGGCGCGGTTGAGGTCCTCGGTGCCGATCCTGAACGCGCTGCCGCCGATCTGCACGAAATGACGGAGCGGCGAAAACCGAACGCCGAGAATTGCCGCGGTCCCCACCGCGCCTTCGCGGCCGATCAGCCATGCTTCGACGGCGCTGCCCTCATCAGTATTGACAAGCACGGAAATGAGCCCGTCTTCGATGAAATAGACATGCTCGATGGGGACGCCGGCGTGCTGCAAAACGCGGCGGGACGTAAGGTTGACCCGCTGCAGCAGCGGCATCACGCGCTCCAGATCGCGTTGGGGAAGGGCGCGCAACAAATGATTGCGCGGCAACGCGGCGTCGCCCTTCAGCGTCGGACCCGATGCATCCTGTTCTGTCCACATGCGTCAGACCTCAAGGCGTTGGGGCGCCCGGCCACGAGCTGAGCGCGGGAATCACCTGCATGCGATCGCCAATAAGCCATAAGATATTGGAACAAGCGCCCGTTTCAAGCGCCGTCGGCGCGATTATCGGCAACGATTCCTGCCACTTTTCCTCGGCGCGCAAGCCGGGCGAAGCGTGCGGCGCCTCTTCAGCGCCGCACGGGCGGTGTAACGCCTAGTTCTGGCAGTTATTGAGAATGACGCGGTAACGCAGGTTCTTCAGCCACTCGGTGGTCACCTGGCTGTTGCGCAGGCAGTAGCCGTAATGCATGCCGTAATCCGAATTCGATACGGTGTTGACCAGGTTGCCGCACTGCTTGCGCAAATAGGCGCGGTAACTGCGCTGCGCATCTTGCGATCATGGCGATTGCCTCTTGGTTGCTTGGATCGCCGCCGAGGCAACGTAGGATTCAGCGCTGCTGCCGGGCAGCCAGTCGCGAATGAAGTCGCGGCTCCGCTCGTTGACGGTGATCAAAATGTCATGGAAGCCGGCCGCTTCCAACGTCGTCTTCAATGATGCGATGTCGGCGGCTCCGGCGATGCAACCGGCATGCGCGGCGATCGACGTGGCAAGCGCGGCTGGCAGCGGCGCGGTGGCGACGACGTCCGAAACGGCGAGCCGGCCGCCCGGCTTGAGCACGCGAAAGGCCTCGGCGAAGACCGCCGGCTTATCGGGCGAGAGATTGATCACGCAGTTCGAGATGATCACGTCCACGCTCGCATCGGCGACCGGGAGGTGTTCGATCTCGCCCAACCGAAATTCGACGTTCTTGGCGCCGACTTTGCGGGCATTGGCGCGCGCCTTTTCGATCATGGCCGGCGTCATGTCGACGCCGATCACTTTGCCGCTTGTGCCGGTCTGACGCGCGGCGAGAAAGGCGTCGAAGCCAGCGCCTGCGCCCAGATCGAGCACGGTTTCGCCCGGTTTGATCGAGGCGATCGCCTGTGGATTGCCGCAGCCGAGGCCGAGATCGGCGCCGTCCGGGGCGGCTGTGATGTCATCCTCGGAATAGCCGACCTTCAGGGAGGTGGAGGTCGCCCCGCCGCAGCAGGACGGGGCACAGCAGCCACTGCCGCTGTCAACGTTCGGTACGGGGGCGCCGGTCGCCACCGAGGCATAATGGTCGCGGACAGCGGCACGGATTGCATCATTTTCCAGGGAGTTCATGGCGTTTCAGCGTCCTTGTATCGGAGTCTTCCTGGGAAGAAAGACGAAGATGCCCGATAAAGGATGCAGGCGCCAGCGCCGGGGGCAGGGGCGGCGGCTCGGGCCGCCGCCCCGCGTCGCCTCACTCTTCCGGCGATGGAGAGTTTCGCCAGAGTCATCCGGCGCAGCGGCGTCAGGCTTGGCATCCGGGCCGGGGGAGGGGCCAAAATGATGCCTTGGGCCGTGACGATGCTGCGCGCGGAATTTCGTTTCGAGCTCGGCGACCTTGTCGAGCTGCTCAGGCGAGAGCTTGCCGCGCAGGCTTTCGATCGCCCGTTTCAGATCTTCGCCGGCCTTGCCGCGCTCGATCGCGGTGTCGGCAAGCTTGTTGGCGAGCTCGAACGGTTCCTTCTTGTCTTGCGCGGCAGAGCCGAATCCTTCAGGCCGCTTGGCGACGGCGATCAGCGCGTCGGTGAAGTCGCGCCACGCGTCGAGCTGGTTGGCGCGAATGCCGAGCTCGGTTTCGATCACGCTGAGCTTCCTTGCGACATCCATGGGCCCACCCATGGGACCGCCGCGCCAATGGCTGCCCTGCATATGGCCGTGCCCGCCATAACGTTCACAGCGCTCCATCTTGCCCTTGCCGTCGTGCCACGGCCGCGAGTCTTTTCCGCCTGAAGGCTCGCCCCAGGCGGAAGTGAGTAGCGCAAGAGCGGAGACGGAGAGAACCGCCACGACGAGAAGCGGCGCATATCTTCGCGAAAGTTTCATAGGTTCACGTCCTTGGCTGTTGGTATGCGCACAGCTCTAAGCGGCAAAGTTTGCTTCGCTAGGTCTCGGTGTGTCGCAACATTGCCTGCGCGGGGATTTTCATGTCGAAACATTGCTGGCGGTCCAAGCCCCTGGGTTTCGTCACAAAAATGCGCTCGTTGAAGCGCCGTCGCGCGGTTAGAACAGAGCACGACCGGCATTGCTCCTGGCACCAGCTCCGATGACGTCCACATCTCAGCGCATTCTCGTCGTCGACGACGATCCGGAAATTCGCAAGCTGCTCGCGCGCTATATCGAGAGCCAGGGCTTCCGCGTGCTGCTCGCGGCAAGCTGCCGTGAATTGCACGAGAAGCTGGCCACCAACACCATCGACCTGATCGTGCTCGACGTGATGCTGCCCGACGGCTCGGGGCTGGAAGTCTGCCGCGACTTGCGCGCACAGCGCTCCAGCGTGCCGATCATTCTGCTCACCGCTTTGAAGGAGGATGTCGACCGCATCATCGGGCTCGAGATCGGGGCCGACGATTATCTCGGCAAGCCGTTCAACCCGCGCGAGCTGATCGCGCGCGTGCGGGCGGTGTTGCGCCGACGCGCGGAGGCGGTGCCGCAGCCCGGCGAGGCCAAGATCTATCGTTTCGAAGGCTTCACCGCCGACCCACAAACGCGACGCGTGACCGGACCGAAGGGCCGCGACATCGAGCTGACGGGCGCGGAGTTCGACTTGCTGCGCACCTTTCTCGAGCGGCCCGGCCGGGTCCTGTCCCGCGACCAGCTGCTCGATCTCACCCGCGGTCGCGAAGGCGACGTGCTCGACCGCTCGATCGACGTGCTGGTAAGCCGGCTGCGCCGCAAGCTTGCCGAGGGCGGCGCGGCGCAACTGTTCAAGACGGTGCGCAACGGCGGCTACCAGCTTGCCGCAAAGGTCGAGGTGAAGGACGCCGCCTCATGAACAAATTGCGCGTCAAGATCGCGCTACTCATGGTGGTCGCCATCGTCACCGTGGTCGGCCTGCTGACGGTGGTGCTGTTCTATCTGCTCGGGCCGCCCAAGCGGCTGCATTCGCTCTCCCCGGTGGCACAGCAGGTCGAGACCTTGGTCCGCGTGGTCACCGACGGCCCCGACGCCATTCCGGTCGTGCCGCAGCCCGCGCCAGGCCGCGTGCTGGAGCACGTGACGCAGCGCTTGCGCGACACCTTGGCGGCGCGCGGCCTCGACCTTGCGGTCACCGTGAAGCGCGATGGGTGGCGGGCGCCGCTCGTAGTGTCCATCCCGGTCGGCGCGCGCGGCTGGGTGCTGCTGCCGATGACCGACCTGCCGCCGCAAGGTGCGCCTTGGCGGGGCCTCATCAGGTGGCTCATCCTCATTACGCTCGGCGCGACGGCGATCGCCGTGTTCACGGCCAACCGCATGGTGCGGCCGCTGGCCTTGCTGGAGAACGCGGTTGAGCAGGTGGGTCCCGACGGGGCGTTGCCGACTTTGCCAGAGCGCGGGCCGGCGGAGGTGCGCGCCACTGCCAAGGCACTCAACTCGCTCTCCTCGCGGCTGAAACGGGCGATGGAGAGCCGCATGCGCCTGGTCGCCGCCGCAGGCCACGATCTGCGCACGCCGATCACGCGCATGCGGCTCAGGGCGGAGTTCGTCGAGGACGAGGAGGAGCGCGCGCGTTGGCTCGCCGATCTCGACGAGTTGGAGCGCATCGCCGACAGCGCCATCCTGCTGGTGCGCGAAGAGTCGGGCAAGGCGCCGCCGGAATCGATCCGGCTCGACGAGCTGGTCGGCTCGATCGCCTCTGAGATGCGCGATCAAGATCTCGATGTGACGGTCACGAGCACGACGCCGGTGACCGTGCGAGCGAGCCGGCTTACGCTCAACCGCGCGCTGCGCAATCTCATCATCAATGCGGCGACGCATGGCGTGCGGGCGAAGGTCGAAGTCTCGGCCACGAACGGGACGGCGCGCATCGTCATCGACGACGAAGGTCCGGGCATCCCCGCCGACTTGCTCGACCAAGTGTTCGAGCCGTTCTTCCGCGCCGATCCCGCGCGGCGGCAGGATATTCGCGGGGCGGGACTTGGGCTCACCATCGCGCGCGAGATCGTGCAGCGCGCCGGCGGCACCATCAGCATCTCCAACCGCGCCGAGGTCGGACTGCGGCAAGTGGTAGAACTGCCGCAAGCCGAAGCGCAGGCGTGACCCGCCGGCATCAGTTGAGTTGCTTCTTCTTCTTTTTGACGCCTCGATCGAGCACGAAGCCCGATTCACCGCAGTCGTTTTGCAGCGCCACGATCTCGATCGGCTCCGCGTAGGCATTGAAGCCGGCAGCCGTCTCGGCTTGCGTGCTGGTTTGCCGATTGTCGCAGATGGCGCCGGCGACGCCCGGCGCATTTTCGACGATGATGGCGCGATTACCCCGGAACAGATTGCCGGTCATCTCCACCCTGGAGATGCGTGCCTTCTTGCCGGCGACCAAGATGCCTGCACCCGCATTGTCGATGAAGCGCGAATTCTCGATGCGGATGTCGGTGATTTCCTGCGACGGCTTGTCCGGCTCGAGATCGATGCCGGCGCTGGGACGCGTGCCGCGTGTGTTCTTGAAGACGGAGTTCGATACGAGCAGGCGCTTGGCGTCGATGATGGAAAGGCCTTGGCGGCGGTTGCCGTCGGCTAGGATCGAGCAGAAGCGGACGTCTTCGGCATTATCGACATAGAAGCCGTCGCCCCACATTTTCTTGGCAGCCACGCTGCTGATGGTGATGTGCTTGGCGTTCTTGCCGATATGGATGCCCATGCCCCATTCACCGGACTTGCCCTTGTGCTGGTCGCGCTCGCCCTCGAGCGTGCCGCCGGTCACCCAGACATTGGAAGCCTCGGCGATGGTGAGGACGGCGTAGTTCTTTGACTTGTTGGGAAAGGCCTTCAAGACGGCGTTGTCTGCGAGCTTGAGCGTCATGTCGCTGCCAAGTCTCAGCGACTTCCCGCGGACCGCATCCACCATATAGATGCCGTCCGGGACGAAGACCGTGCCGTTGGCCCCCGCCACGTCGTCGATTGCCGACTGGATCGCGGCGGTATCGTCGGTCTTGCCGTCGCCCTTGGCGCCCTTGTCCTTGACATCGACGGTGAGGGTCGAAGTTGGAGGGGCCGCACAAGTTTTGGGCGCTTCAGCAAGCGCGCATGCGGGATAGGCAATCAATAGGAGCGCAAAAATCGCCGCAGACGACATCGGAATATCGGCTTCACGTCTTGCCGGCATCGCGTCCCTCAAATCGCCCAATCCCAAGGGTAATATTTGCCGACAATGCGAAGATTTGGCGGCGCAACATGACCGGAGCGGAACTTTCCTCCTGTCGGAGCCTTTGATCTGGCTCATGGCAGGAGGCGCCCGGTTCGAAAGACTGGCATTCATAGGCAAAGGAGGACGCCCCATGGACTCGATGGCAATCCATGACTACGCGCGGCGCTTCATCGGCGCGCATGGCGACAAGGCCGAGTTGGAGGCCGCACAGCGGGCAGCCATGTGTGAGCGGCAGGGCGAGAAGGAGCAAGCCGATGATTGGCGGCGCATCCAAGCCGCGATCAAGGAAATGCGCGGCCCGCATCTGAGCTGACGCCGCGTGTCTAGCCGGCGCGCAGCGCGGGCAGGCGATCGCGCCGTGGTTCGACGCAGATCAGCGCGGTGCAGCGGCGTACCACAAGCGCGCTGTGATTAGAGTCTGGTTCGGGGCCGGGGCGTCGCGCCGCCCGCACCAATGTTTGTGCTTTCGACAGTGACCAAGCAAGACCGGTGCTCCCTGCGTGGCGTGCGGCGCGCGTTAGCGCCTGCGCTCTCGCTCGTGCAACATCGCTTGCCTCCCGCGCCATCAAGGCCCCGCGAACGGTATTCTTCTTCGTTGCGCGCGCCAGGCGTCGCGACTGCTCCATTGCTGAGGCAGAGGCCGTCGCAGCTCCGTCGGCGGAAGCACGAGCGACGATGCCGGAGATGCGAGCGGTCCAAGCCCAGCTTCTTGCCAACCGTTTCTCGGTGGCATTGGCAGCGAGACGCGCATGCTCGGCAAGACACAGCGCTCCGATCGAGCCCCATTCGCGCACGGTGCCGGCAATGGCGCGCGACTTCATGATCGCCCAAGCCGAGAATGCACATAGCAATGCCCATGATCGTTGAGCGAGCACGCGGAGGGTTGCGACCAGCCAGGCCGAGAACGCGCGGAACCGCACCCATGACCTAAGGGCGATCACGCGGGTGGTTGCGAAGAGCCACGCCGAGAAGGCAGAGAGCCGCACCCACGATCTGTGAGCAAGCACGCGCGCAGTCGCCACCAGCCAGGCTGAGAAAGCGCAAAGCCATTCCCATGTGTTGCGGGCGAGCATGCGCGCCTTGGCGGCAGTCCAGGCAAAGAACGCCGCTAACCACTGCCACAACGTCAGCGCCAATGTGTAAGTTCTCGGGCGCAGCCACTCGTAGGTAAGGATCGCGATGCGGCGGACGAAGGAGAAGCACGCGACAGCGGTTCGCCACAGGAAGAGCGCTGCGGCGCGTGCGAGGCGTATGAGGCGCAAGCTCACCCGCCCCAACACGCGCAGGAGGCTCTGCCGTGCGAGCTCGATGCGGTAGATCAGCTCGTGGACCATGACGCGGCGCGCATGCCGCTTCTCGGAGACGTGATAGTGCGCAAGCCAGCGCTCGTGCTGACCCAGGTCGCGCGCGACCGCGGCCATCAAATCTCTCGATCCGGCAATGTCGGCCTCGGCGGCCGCAATCGGGTCGAGCGTCTTGCTGGCACCAGCCAAGATGGTGCTCCCTCAACAAGAGGCGCCAGCTTCATACGTTCGACCCGGCGCCTCGTACGCACGAGCGTAGCAGGCATTCCCCCGTCGAAATGCCGCAAATCCAAGGCTACGCCCAAAATCCTAACGCAAAGTCTCGTTTCCCCGTTCCTTATACGCCCTCGCTGCTACCTTTACCGCCCGTTTGCGTGGCAGAATCCCCAGGTGATTCGCCGGCAATGAGCCGGGGGCTTGAGCGCGCCAGAGGGGCTTTGGATGGAAAGGCGTGTTCGCATTATCGGCATCGATCCGGGGCTGAGGCGCACCGGCTGGGGGGTCATCGACTGCGATGGCGCGAGGCTCGCCTTCGTGGCTTGCGGCTCGGTCGTCTCCGATGACGGCGACGGCTTGGGCGCGCGGCTCCGGCAGATCTTCGATGGCTTGCAACAGGTCTTGAACCGGCTGGAACCGGCGGAGGCGGCGATCGAGCAGACCTTCGTCAATCGCGACGCCGCCGCCACCTTGAAGCTCGGCCAGGCCCGGGGGATTGCCCTGCTCGTCCCCGCGCTGCTTGGCTTGGAGATTGCCGAATATGCGCCGAACGCGGTGAAGAAGACCGTGGTGGGGGCGGGGCATGGCGACAAGGGCCAAATCAGGGCCATGGTCAAATGCCTCCTGCCGCGCGCATCGTTCGACAGCGCCGACGAAGCCGACGCGCTCGCCATCGCCATCACGCATGCGCATTGCCGCTCCTGGCGGCGCCTGGAGGCGGCGCTTGTGGTTGGAGCCGCGACATGATCGGCAAGCTCACCGGCAGGCTCGACTCCGTCTCGCTCAACACGGCGATCCTCGATGTCGGCGGCGTGGGCTACGAGGTCACGCTCGGGGCACGCGCGATTACCAGCCTGCCGCCGGTGGGCGAGACCGTGACGCTCGCCATCGATACGCATGTGCGGGAGGACGAGATCAGGCTTTACGGCTTCGCTACCGAACACGAGCGCGCCTGGTTCAGGGCGCTGCAGACGGTGCAAGGCGTCGGCGCCAAGGTGGCGCTGGCGGTGCTCGGCACATTGTCGGCCGCAGACCTCGCCAATGCGGTTGCGCTTCAGGACAAGGGACAGGTGTCCCGCGCGCCGGGCGTCGGGCCCAAGGTCGCCGCGCGCATCGTCGCCGAACTGAAAGACAAGATGCCGTCGCTTGCGCCGGCGATCCGGCCTGGTGCGGGGCTGGCGCCAGTCGCTACTTTGCCGGAGGGACTTGCCGCGCGGGACGCCGTCTCGGCGCTGACCAATCTCGGCTACGCGCATGGCGAGGCGGCTGCCGCCATCTCCGCGGCGATCGGCAAAGCGGGGCGCGAGGCGCGTCCCGAAGAGCTGATCCGCTTGGGGCTGAAGGAGCTCGCTCATGGCTGAGAGGATGCTTCAGGCGGTGCGGCGCGACGAGGACCAGGGCGAGATCTCGCTCAGGCCGCAGACGCTCGCCGAATTCATCGGCCAGGCCAAAGTCTGCGCCAATCTCAAGGTCTTCATCGATGCCGCGCGCGGCCGGCGCGAAGCGCTCGATCACGTGCTGTTCGCAGGACCCCCCGGTCTCGGCAAGACCACCTTGGCGCAGATCGTAGCCCGCGAGCTCGGCGTCAATTTCCGCGCCACCTCCGGCCCGGTGATCGCCAAGGCGGGTGACCTTGCCGCGCTCCTTACCAATCTCGAAGACCGCGATGTCCTCTTCATCGACGAGATCCATAGGCTCAACCCGGCGGTGGAGGAAATCCTCTATCCGGCGATGGAGGACTTCCAGCTCGATCTGATCATCGGCGAGGGACCTGCGGCGCGTTCGGTGCGCATCGACCTGTCCCGCTTCACCTTGATCGGCGCCACCACGCGAACCGGACTCCTGACAACGCCGCTCCGCGAGCGGTTCGGCATTCCCATCAGGCTCGAGTTCTACGAGGTCGGCGAATTGGAGGAGATCGTGCGGCGCGGGGCGCGGCTGCTCGGGCTTTCGCTCACGCCGGAAGGCGCGCATGAAATTGCCCGGCGGGCACGCGGAACGCCGCGCGTTGCCGGGCGCCTACTGCGACGCGTGCGGGACTTCGCCTCCGTCGCTGGCGCGGGCGCCGTCGATGCCAAGATCGCCGACAAGGCGCTGTCGCAGCTCGAAGTCGACGGCAACGGGCTCGATGCGCTGGACCATCGCTATCTGCGGCTGATCGCCGTCAGCTATGGCGGCGGCCCGGTGGGGATCGAGACGATCGCGGCGGGACTGTCCGAGCCGCGCGACGCGATCGAAGAGATCATCGAGCCTTATCTGTTGCAGCAAGGCTTCATCGCGCGCACCCCGCGCGGCCGCGTGCTGACGGCGCAAGCCTTCGCGCATCTCGGGCTGCCGCAGCCGGCTCAGGCGGCGCAATTCCCGCTGTTCAACGGCAGCGACGAGTAAGTGGCGGCCTTAAGTCTCAGCGCTGCGTAGGCCGTCGAGGCTCCATTTGCCTGGGCCGGCGAACACCAGGAACAGAAAGACGAAGCAATAGAGGATCGCCGCGTCGCCTCCGTTGTTGACCGGGAAGAAATTCTGCGGCGCATGCGCCATCCAATAGGCGACGGCCATCTCGCCCGAAGCGATGAATGCCGCCAGCCGCGTGAACAGCCCGACCGTAATCAGCGCCCCGAGGACGAGTTCGAACAGGCCTGCCCACCACGACAAGGTGAACGCGTCGACAAAAGCTCGTTCACCCGCGGGAAATCCCAGGAGCTTCTGCGTGCCATGCTCCAGGAAGATGAGGCCGACAACGATTCTCAGGACGCCGAGAGCGTAAGGTGTCCACTCCGTCAGGCGCTTGGTATCGATCATGTTTCCCTCTCCCGTATTGGCGTGGCGCTAAAGCCTCGAATTTGCGATAGGGTCGCCGCTCTTAGGAAGGCAGTCAACGTCGTATGATCGCTCAGCAAAGAAACTGGCCGGATCTGGCGGGACGCATCGAGGGCGACACACATGTCCTCCCCGTGCGGGTCTATTTCGAGGACACCGATTGCGGCGGCGTGGTCTATCACGCCAATTTCCTCAAATTCTGCGAGCGCGCCCGCTCGGATTTCGTCAGACTGCTCGGCATCGACGCGACCGCGTTGGCCGACCCGGAGAAGGGAGAGCCCGCGATCTTCGTCGTGCGCCGGGTTGAGATCGACTATCTCAAGCCCGGCCGCATGGACGACGTGCTGGAGGTGGTGACCAGCTGCGCCGAGATCGGCAGCGCGAGCCTCGTGCTGCAGCAGGACGTGCAGCGCGATGGGATCCTGCTTGCACGCGCCAAGGTCACCGTGGTGCTGGTCTCGCAGGCGGGTAAGCCGCAGCGATTAGGCGCACTCGTCAGAAGCGCGCTTCAACGATTCGTTAACCAACCCAGTGAAACGTAGCTAATGCCGGTAATGCGCCGCTCTGCCGGATGAGTCCCGCCTGCGGACGCTCGGGTTAACCAAGCCCAAGTTTAGTCACATTCGCTGGCGAAAGGTCGGTAGCGAGCGGAAAGCCGCTTTTTTTCCGGCGATTTCGTCAAGCCCGCGGGAAGGTCCGCGGGCGTCAGACTGCCGTCTCGAGGCTTCGACGCCGTGGGCGGCGCTCTTTGAGCACATGCCACGAGGGCCGTCATGAATCCGCCGGATGTCGCCGTCGATCTCTCGATCTTCGAGCTGTTCAAGAACGCCCATATCGTCGTCAAGCTGGTGATGATCGGGCTCCTGCTCGCCTCGGTATGGAGTTGGGCGATCATCCTCGAAAAGCTGTTCCTTTACGCAAAGACGCGCAAAGAGACCGACAAATTCGAGCAGGTGTTCTGGTCGGGCCAGTCGCTGGAAGAGCTCTATCAGGCACTGTCGCAACGCCGGAACACCGGTATGGCGGCGCTGTTCGTTGCGGCGATGCGCGAATGGAAACGCTCGACCGAGCGGGAGGGCGGAGAGCGCGGAGGGCGGCCGATGCCGGGCGTGCAGCTTCGGGTTGAGAAGGTGATGGACGTCACCATCTCACGCGAAGTGGAGCGGCTGGAAAGGCGGCTGACCTTCCTCGCCACCGTGGGATCCACCGCGCCTTTCGTCGGCCTGTTCGGCACTGTATGGGGCATCATGACGAGCTTCCAGGCGATCGCCGTGACCAAGAATACGAGCCTTGCGGTGGTGGCGCCCGGCATTGCCGAGGCTTTGTTTGCCACCGCGCTCGGGCTGCTCGCCGCTATTCCTGCCGTAATTTTCTATAACAAATTTAACAGCGAAGTCGCACGGCACGCGGCACGGCTGGAGGGCTTTGCCGACGAGTTCGGCGCCATTCTGTCGCGGCAGATCGACAAGTCGGCGTGAGGGTTCAAGCCATGGGTGCAGGATTACAGCCGGGTGGCGCGCTGACAAATCGGCGGGCTCGGCGACGCTCTGCCGCGCCGATGAGCGAGATCAACGTCACGCCCATGGTCGACGTCATGCTGGTGTTGCTCATCATCTTCATGGTGGCGGCGCCCCTGCTAACGGTCGGCGTCGACGTCGATGCGCCGAGCGCCTCTCTGCCGCAGGTCGAGCTGCCGAAGACAGAAGCCGGCCCCGTGGACGCCGAAAAGCCGCCTCTCAGCATCACCGTGGACACCAAGGGCACGATCTTTCTGCAAAACACCGAGATCGGCTTTGACGAACTTGTGCCCAAACTCATTGCTATCAGGGATGCTGGCGGCGGCGGCAAAGTCTGGGTCCGCGGGGACAAGGGCACGCCCTACGGCAACGTTGCCAAAGTCTTGGCCAAGGTCGGTCAGGCCGGATTCCCCGTAACCATCGTCACCGACCAGGACGATCAACCTTAGAGGGAAGCTCCGAAACTCGCGTCATGATGGGGAAGAGCACCTTCATCTCGGCGACGCTGCACGCGGCGATCCTGCTTTTTGCACTCGTCGCCTTTCCGGCTGCCAAGATGGAGCAGATGCCGATGGTGGCGATCCCGATCGATCTGGCCACGCCGTCGGAGGTGACCAAGATCAAAGCCGGCACCAAGGACGAGAAGGACGAGGCCACGCTCGCCGGCAAGAAGGAAGAGAAGCCGCAAGCTGTGAAGGAAGCGGCGCAGAAGCCAGAGCCTCAGCCTGAGGAAAAGCCGAAGGCGGAGCAGAAGCCTGAGGCGAAGCCGAAGCCCGAGCCGCCGAAAGAGGCCGCCAAGCCCGAGGCGAAGAAGCCGGAAGTGAAGAAGGCCGAGGCCAACAAGCCTGAGGAGAAGCCGAAGAAGCAGGCTGAGGCCAAGAAGCCGGTGCCCAAACCCGACGCCAAGCGCGACTTCAATACCGACCGGATCGCAGCGCTGCTCAACAAGATTCCAGACGCGGCCGAGGAGCCGGCGCCCGTACTGCCCCCTGAGGAGACGCCGAAGAAGGTGCGCGGCCAATCCGATGGCACCCAGATGACGATGTCGGTCAATGAGATCGACGCGCTCCGAGCCCGCATCGCGCAATGCTGGAGCCCACCGCCCGGAGGGCTCGGCGCCGAGCAGATCGTGGTCAAACTCAGGCTCAGGCTCAACGAGGACGGAACTTTGGTCGGTTACCCGACCATCGCCAATCGCGGCTCATCGCCGTTCTTCCAGGCCGCCGCCGACAGTGCCGTCAGGGCCGTCTATCAGTGCCAGCCTTATGCGCTGCCGGCGGAGAAATATGCGCTGTGGCGCGACATGATTTTGAATTTCGACCCGAGCGAGATGTATCGCGCGGGCTGATCTCGGGAAAAGCCGCCATGACCTTCACGTCCTCTCCGACCGCAAGATCGAGCCGCAGTCTCGCCTTAGCCCTTCTCGGGCTCGCGATGCTCGTCCCCGCAGGCGCTTCACGCGCGGCGCTCGAGCTGAATATCACCCAAGGCACGATCCAGCCGCTTCCCATCGCCATTCCCGATTTCGCGGGAGACGGCTCCGTCGACCCGCAAATGGCGCGCGAGATCTCCAGCGTGGTAGCAAACGATCTGCGCTTGTCGGGGCTGTTTATTCCCATTGATCCGATGGCTTTCATCGAAAAAGATGTCGGCACCGATCGTGCGCCGCGCTTCGACGATTGGCGCGTGGTCAATGCCCAGGCCCTGGTGGTGGGCAAGATTGGCAGCGCCGATGGCAAGCTCAGGGCCGAGTTCAGGTTGTGGGACGTGTTCGCCGGCAAGCAACTCGCAGGCGAACAGTTCTTCGCCCGGCCAAAGGATGCGCGCCGCATCGGTCACATCATCGCCGATGCGATCTATGAACGGATCACCGGCGAGAAGGGCTATTTCGACACGCGCATCGTGTTCGTCGACGAGTCCGGGCCGAAGGACAAGCGCATGAAGCGTCTCGCCATCATGGATCAGGATGGCTTCAATGTGCGCCTGCTCACATCCGGTCAGAACCTCGTGCTCACGCCGCGCTTCAGCCCTTCGACGCACGAGATCACCTACACCTCCTTCGAGGGTGAGACGCCGAAAGTCTACCTGCTCAATATTGAGACCGGGCAGAAAGAGGCCGTAGGGTCCTTCCCGGGCATGACGTTTGCCCCGCGCTTCTCTCCAGACGGGAAGCGCATCGTCATGAGCTTGGAGCGCGAGGGAAATTCCAATCTGTTCGCCATGGATCTGCGCAGCCGGCGCACCATGCAGCTCACCAATACGGCGGCGATCGATACGGCCCCCTGCTATTCGCCTGACGGGCGGCAGATCGTGTTCGAAACCGACCGCGACGGGTCACGCCAGCTCTATGTGATGGATGCCGACGGCGGAAATCAGCGCCGCATCAGCCGGGGGCAGGGAAGCTATTCTACGCCGGTCTGGTCGCCGCGCGGGGATTTGATCGCCTTCACCAAGATGAGCGGCGGCCGGTTCCTGATCGGGGTGATGAAGCTCGACGGCTCGGGCGAGCGTATCCTGACCGAGGGGTTCCACAATGAGGGCCCGACCTGGGCCCCCAACGGGCGCGTCTTGATGTTCTTCCGGGAGTCCCCGGGGTCCGCCGGGGGTCCCAAGCTCTATACGATCGATCTCACCGGCTATAACGAGCGCCAAGTGGCAACCCCTGCCTTCGGCTCGGACCCCGCCTGGTCTCCCCTCATCAATTAGGCCTCAGGAATGGCGGAAATTGGCCGTTTTCGAGTTCTGTGTCCCAAAAGACACGAGGGACTCACCCTTTTTTAATCTTGGGCCTCCAGCCTGTTAACCATGCTTGATCGCCACCTCCCGGGCCTATAGCTTGGCCTGGCTGGAGGATGAGATTCGGCGTGGCATTTTCGCATCAATGGCCGGGAAAACGGCCAGAGGACGGCGGTCCGTTCTTGATCTGAGGAAGCCGCACCGGTACATGCAAAGACGGCTACTGCCGTTTTAACCAAAGGAGAGAAGACCATGCAGGGTTTGAAGGGCGTTCTGATCGCCGTCGGAATCGTGACCGCAACCGTTGCGCTTGCTGGCTGCTTCGGTCACCACGAGAAAGCCGTCGTCGCTGAGCCGCTCAAGCTCGGTTAGGCAGCCGACACGGACACGCGGAAGTCAGCTTCCGCTTCGACAGGATATGGATGCCGGGATGCCGTGGCGTGATGCAGCGGCCTCTCAGGCATCCTTCCTTTTTTGGGCCCCGGTTTCGCCAACCGGCTGCTCAAAATGCCCGCTAAATTGCCCAATCTGAGGGAACTAGGAGATCGTTAAGGACTTCCCTTTTACGATTTTCTAAAAATTGGGCTAGCGGGAGTAACCAAGTCATGCGTTGGAGTGAGGGGATGGGCCGCGCCGGCAAATTTGCGGGCGTCGTCCTGATGGCTTTGGCATTGGCGGCCTGCTCGCGCCAAGCCCAGCCAAGACAATACGGCCTCGGCGGGGAAGGTCCGGCAACACCTGGCACGGAACGAGATTTCGCCGTGAATGTCGGCGACGTGGTGCATTTCCAGGTCGACAGCGCGCAGATCACCGCCGAAGCGCAAAATATCCTGGGCAACCAGGCGCGCTGGCTCAATCAATATCCGCAATACACCATCACCATCGAAGGCCATGCGGATGAGCGCGGCACCCGGGAATATAACCTCGCGCTCGGCGCTAGACGCGCCATGTCGGTGCGCTCCTATCTGGCGAGCCAAGGGGTGAACGCCTCGCGGATCCGGACGATCTCCTACGGCAAGGAACGGCCGGTCGCGACCTGCGACGACATCTCCTGCTGGTCGCAGAACCGCCGCGCGCAGACCGTGCTCAACAACCGCGCCGTCGCGCGCGGCTATTAGCGGTCGCCCCGGCTGTCGGGGCCGCAGTTTGGCCCCAAAAGACCGCGCAAATGCGTTATGGTCGCGCGCCTAGCCGCATCGGCGGCGCGCCTCTAACGCATGGTCTCATTCGTGTTTCTCTCGGCTTACACATGGCGCAGGCGATCGCGCCTCCTTAGCGTTTTGACGGCAGGCTTGCTGGCCGGATTTGTCGTGCCTGGGGCCGCCCAGGAGAATGGCGATTCGGTTGCAAGCCGGCTCGGCCGCCTCGAGGCGAAGGTCAGAGACCTTCAGGTGAGCATCGGAACGCTCCAGTCTTTCGGCGCGAAGCCCGGCGCGGTCCTCTCGCACGAGGCATCGCCGCCACCTCAGGTTCAGGCCAGCGACGACAGTCTCGGCCCGCGTATGGATGCGCTCGAGACGCAGATCACCGCGCTCACCCGTCATGTCGAGCAGATCGGCAAGCAGATGAGCGCGCTCGAGGAGAAAATCTCCGCACTGCAAGTCGCACCCGCGCCTCCGCCGGTGCCCTCGCCATCGCAAGACGAACCGCTGCCTTTCCGCCAAGGCGACACCCCTATTCCCGCGCCGGAGGAGGAGCCTCTGCCGTTGCGGCAAGGCGAGGCCCCGATCCCCGCGCCAGATAGCGCGACCGCATCGGTCGATACCGCGAGCGACGACGATTACGACCCATCGAAGCCGCGCTGGTTCGGACCCAAACCCGGCAGCGATGAGCTTGCTGCCTTGCTGCAAAAGCAAGGCACGCCGGATGAGGTGGGGGCGGGGCAGCCACAAAGTATCATGGCGGCGCTTCCCGGCGGCGACGCGCGGTCTCTCTATCAGCAGGGCTACGGCGCATTGTTGCAGAAGGACTATGCGAACGCCGAGGGCGCCTTCCGGCAGTTGATCGAAACCTATCCCAACGATTCTCTTGCAGGCGACGCGCAATATTGGCTGGGCGAGAGCTATTATGTGCGCGGTCAATACAAGAACGCGGCCGACGCCTTCCTCTCCGGCTACAAGAAATATAAGTCGGGACAGAAGGCGCCCGACACGTTGCTCAAGCTTGGCATGTCGCTCGCCGAGCTTGGGCAGAAGGATGCCGCCTGCTCGACCTTCAACGAGCTCACGAGCAAGTTCCCCCAGGCGCCGAAGGATGTCAGCGACGAAGCTAAGACCTGGCGCAAGAAAACCGGCTGCTGAGATGGCAGCGTTACCCATCGCCGCCTCCGAGGCGCGTGCGTTGCTCGCGCCGCTCAGCGAATTTTCGCGTGTGGCGCTCGCCGTATCCGGCGGGCCCGATAGCGTTGCGTTGATGCGTCTTGCCGCGGAGGGGCGCGCGGCAAATGTCGCGGGCCCCGCTCTTAGCGTGCTCACGGTCGATCACGGCTTGCGTCCAAGCTCGCTCGCGGAAGCCGAACAGGTGGCAGGCATGGCCTCAGCCCTCGGGCTGCCCCACGCGATCCTGACCTGGGAGCATGAGCAGCTTCCCGCCGCCAGCCTTCAGGAGCGCGCGCGCGTCGCGCGCTACGATCTGATGGCGGCTTATTGCCATGCGCACGGCATCCCGGCGCTCGTCACGGCGCATACGCTCGACGATCAGGCCGAGACCTTCCTGATGCGGCTCAAGCGCGGCAGTGGCCTCGACGGCCTTGCGGCGATCCCTGAGCGCGGCGAATGGGCAGGCATTGTCATCTTGCGGCCGCTGCTCGACGTGCCGAAGGCGAGGCTCGTCGCGACGCTCGAGGCCGCAGGGGTGACCTTCGTATCCGACCCGAGCAATGTCGATCCACGCTTCGAACGCGCCCGGCTGCGCGAGAGCACCGCCGCGCTCGCGGCGCTCGGACTGACGCCGGACGCGATCGCGCTTTCTGCGCGGCGGCTGAGACGAGCGCGGGCGGCATTGGAGTCCGCCGCGAGCGAGTTTCTGGATCGCCATTGCGAGATGAGCGAGGCGGGCTATGCGTTGGTCGATGCGGGCGCGCTCGCGGACGCGCCCGAGGAGATCGCGCTGCGCGCGCTGGCGCGCATCATCGAAGCGGTCGGAGGGGCCGGGGAGCGGGTGCGGCTTGCCAAGCTCGAAGCCCTTCTCGCCGCCATGAAGCAAGAGCCTGGCAAGGCCCATACGCTCGGACGCTGCCGGATCGAGTCTGTCAACGGGCGGCTCGGCGTCTTCCGTGAGGTGAGAGGAGAGGGCTTGCCAACCGCCCTCATTCGGCCCGGCCAGCGGGCGCTATGGGACAATCGCTTCAGGATCGAGCTTGGGGCGGGCGAGCCGGAGCCGATTGTGGTCAAGGCGCTCGGCGAGGAGGGCTTGCGCGCGCTGCGCGATCGGGAGGCGCTGCCGCCATCCCTGCCGCGCTTAGCCGGACGCGCGCTGCCCGCATGCTGGCGCGGAGAGGTCTTGTTGGGACTACCGAGGCTCGGTTCCGGGGAGGCTGGGAGACGGCCGGGTCTCGATTGCCGAGCCACCTTTGTCGGCGCCGCAACGGCCCAAATCGGCGGAACGGCCCAGGACTTGGGCCGTTGAGAAAGCATGCACCTCTTTAGGCTAGGCTAGCTTGGCAAAAATGATCCATCTTCCTATGTTAACAAGGCTTAGCCTCAATTTTGCGTCTTAAACTCCAGACGAGGCTGCCCAAGCCGGGTGCCGCGCCGGAATCGAGCCGTCAGGTCAGTACATGAATTCGAACTTCCGCAACTTCGCCATCTGGGTGTTCATCGGCCTGCTACTGGTCGCGCTGTTCAACCTGTTCCAGAGCCCGGGCGTGCACGTCCGCGGCAACGAGATCAGCTTCTCGCAGCTCCTCTCCGAGGTTGAGGCGGGCAACGTCCAAGATGTGACCATCGCCGGCAACACCATCACCGGCCATTTCAGCGACGGCCGCAACTTCCAGACCTACGCGCCGAACGATCCCAACCTGGTCGACAAGCTGAACCAGAAGGGCGTGAAGATCACCGCCAAGCCGTCCGAGGACGACGTGCCGTCGCTGCTCGGCGTGCTGGTGTCCTGGTTCCCGATGCTGCTCTTGATCGCGGTGTGGATTTTCTTCATGCGGCAGATGCAGTCTGGCGGCGGCCGCGCCATGGGCTTCGGCAAGTCCAAGGCGAAGCTGCTCACTGAGCGGCACGGCAGGGTGACCTTCGACGATGTTGCAGGCGTCGACGAAGCCAAGGAAGACTTACAGGAAATCGTCGAGTTCCTGCGCGACCCGCAGAAATTCCAGAAGCTCGGCGGACGTATCCCGCGCGGCGCACTTCTGGTCGGGCCTCCCGGCACCGGCAAGACCTTGCTTGCGCGCGCCATCGCTGGCGAAGCCAACGTCCCCTTCTTCACCATCTCCGGTTCCGACTTCGTCGAGATGTTCGTCGGCGTCGGCGCGTCGCGGGTGCGCGACATGTTCGATCAGGCGAAGAAGAACGCGCCTTGCATCATCTTCATCGACGAGATCGACGCGGTCGGCCGCCATCGTGGCGCCGGCCTCGGCGGCGGCAACGACGAACGCGAGCAGACGCTGAATCAGTTGCTGGTCGAGATGGATGGCTTCGAGGCCAATGAAGGCATCATTCTGATCGCCGCGACCAACCGGCCGGACGTGCTCGATCCGGCGCTGCTGCGTCCCGGCCGCTTCGACCGGCAGGTCGTGGTGCCACGGCCCGATATCATCGGCCGAGAGAAGATCCTGAAAGTGCACGTGCGCAAAGTCCCGCTCGCGCCGGACGTCGATCTGCGGGTGATCGCCCGTGGCACGCCAGGCTTCTCCGGCGCCGATCTCGCCAACCTCGTCAACGAGGCGGCGCTGCTCGCCGCGCGCCGCTCCAAGCGCCTCGTCACGCAGCTCGAGTTCGAGGACGCCAAGGACAAGGTGCTGATGGGCGCCGAGCGCCGCTCCATGGTGATGACCGAGGAGGAGAAGACGCTGACGGCCTATCACGAGGGCGGGCATGCGCTGGTGGCGCTGCATCTGCCGGCGTCCGATCCGGTGCACAAGGCGACCATCATTCCACGCGGTCGCGCGCTCGGCATGGTCATGCGCCTGCCGGAGCGGGACCAGCTCTCGCACACG
>JBQGDO010000226.1:0-8980 GCA_052039105.1 Methyloceanibacter sp. | reverse complement strand
GAACTATATCGCCATGGAGCAGGCGATCCGCGATTCCGGACTCGAGGAGAAGGACATCTCCAACGAACGGACCGGGCTGATCATGGGGTCGGGCGGTCCCTCGACGCGGGCCATCGTGCAAGCGGCCGACACCACCCGGGAAAAAGGTCCGAAGAAGGTCGGTCCCTTCGAGGTGCCGAAGGCAATGTGCTCGACCAACTCGGCGACACTCGCCACCGCCTACAAGATCAAAGGGGTGAGCTATTCGATCTCCTCGGCCTGCTCGACGTCGGCGCATTGCATCGGCAACGGCGCCGAGCTCATCCAGATGGGCAAGCAGGACATCGTCTTTGCCGGCGGCGGCGAGGAGCTGGACTGGACGCTTTCGGTCCTGTTCGACGCGATGAACGCCATGTCGTCCGATTTCAACGACCGCCCCGAGGTCGCGAGCCGCGCCTATGACGCCGACCGCGACGGCTTCGTCATCGCCGGCGGCGGCGGAGCGGTCGTGCTCGAAGAGCTGGAGCACGCCAAGGCCCGCGGCGCACGCATCTATGCCGAGCTGGTCGGTTACGGCGCCACCTCCGACGGCTATGACATGGTGCAGCCGTCCGGCGAGGGCGCGGTGCGCTGCATGCGCATGGCGATGAAGCATGTCGACGGCGAGATCGACTACATCAACCCGCATGCCACCTCGACGCAGATCGGCGATGTCAAAGAGATCGAGGCGATCCGCGAGGTGTTCGGCGACAAATGCCCGCCGATCAGCGCGACGAAATCGTTGACCGGCCATTCGCTTGGCGCGGCCGGCGTGCATGAGGCGATCTACTCGCTTCTCATGCTGAATAACGGCTTCATTTGCGAATCCGCCAATATCGAGACCATCGATCCGGCGGTGGCCGACATGCCCATCGTGCGCAAGCGCCAGGACAACGTCGCCATTAACACCGTGATGTCGAACAGTTTCGGTTTCGGCGGCACCAATGCCACATTGGTGTTTCGCCGGCTGGACGGTTGAGAGGACGAGCCTTTAAGGGGATCAACCCATAACCAGAGTAAGTGTCATGACAACAACAAAAGACATCGCTGAGCCGGGACCGCTGATGGCGGGAAAGAGGGGACTGGTGATGGGGGTCGCCAACGACCGCTCTATCGCCTGGGGCATCGCCCGGGTGCTGCACGGGCAGGGCGCCGAGCTTGCCTTCTCCTATCAAGGCGGCGCGTTCGGCCGCCGGGCCGTTCCGCTTGCCCAATCGATCGGCTCCAAGATCATCGTCGAGGCCGATGTCGAGGATCTGGACAGCGTCAAGCGTGTGTTCGAGGCAATCCGCAAAGAGTGGGGGTCGCTCGATTTCGTCGTGCACGCGCTCGCCTTCTCGGACCGCAACGAGCTGAAGGGCCGCTACTGCGACACCACGCGCAAGAATTTCGAGCACACCATGGTGATCTCCTGCTTCTCCTTCACCGAGATTTGCAAGCTCGCCGCGAACATGATGCCGAACGGAGGCTCGCTGCTGACCTTGACCTATGGCGGCGCGACCCGGGTCGTGCCCTGTTACAATGTCATGGGGGTCGCTAAGGCGGCGCTCGAAGCTTCGGTGCGCTATCTTGCCTCGGATTTCGGTCCGCAAGGGATCAGGGTCAATGCGCTGTCGGCCGGGCCGATGCGCACTCTGGCGGGCGCCGGCATTTCCGACGCGCGCACCCTGTTCCATTTCCAGCAGAAGAACGCGCCGATGCGCCGCTCGCCCACGCTCGACGAGGTCGGGGGCGCCGCGCTCTATCTTCTGTCGGATCTCTCCGGCGCGGTGACCGGCGAGGTGCATTTCGTCGATTGCGGCTATTCGACCATCGCCATGCCGAATATGAACACGCTGAAGGCATTCGAGCAGGTCGACGAGACGGAAGTCCCGGTCGAAAAGGCGCCGCGCGAAGCCGCTCAGTAAGGATTGTCGAAAATTGGAATTTGCGTGAGTGGAGAATAGGTTATGGCCGAACTTATCGTCATGGTTTGTCTGCTTTCATCCCCCGAGCAATGCTCGGAGCAGCAGGTGGCCGGTGCCAGCACCGACGACGTGGTGAGCTGCATCAAGCAGGGAGGAGACAAGGCCACTGAGTGGCAGAAGGAAAACAACCAATATTTCGTCATCGGCTGGCGCTGCGTCAAAAAAGGCTAGAGCCGCTCCGCCTTGCGGCGAAACGGCTCCGGTGAAACGCCGGCCGTGACCCGCGAGCCCTAGCTCGCTTCGGCCTTCTCGCGCTCTTTCTCCTTGCCGGTGACCTGGTCCACCACCTTCATCGACAGCCTGACCTTGCCGCGCTCGTCGAAGCCCAGCAGCTTGACCCAGACCTGGTCGCCTTCCTTGACCACGTCGGTCACCGCCTTCGGGCGGCCTTCGGCGAGCTGCGAGATATGCACCAGCCCGTCGCGGGCGCCGAAGAAATTCACGAAGGCGCCGAACTCCATGACTTTGACGACCTTGCCCTTGTAGATCTCGCCGACCTCGGGCTCGGCGGCAATCGACTTGATCCGGTTGATCGCCGCGCGGATCGACTCGGCGTTGGCCGAGGCGATCTTCACCGTGCCGTCGTCGGAGATGTCGATCTTGGCGCCGGACTCCGCGACGATCTCGCGGATCACCGAGCCGCCCGAGCCGATCACCTCCCTGATCTTGTCGACCGGGATATGGATCGTCTCGATGCGCGGCGCGTATTCGCCGAGCTCCGGACGCGCGGTGTTGATCGCCTTATTCATCTCCGAGAGGATATGCATGCGTCCGGCCTGCGCTTGGTTGAGCGCGACCTTCATGATCTCCTCGGTTATGCCGGTGATCTTGATGTCCATCTGCAGCGAGGTCACGCCTTCCGACGTGCCGGCGACCTTGAAGTCCATGTCGCCGAGATGGTCCTCGTCGCCGAGAATGTCGGAAAGCACCGCGAACTTCTCGCCCTCCTTGATCAGCCCCATCGCGATGCCCGCCACGGGCCGCCTGATCGGAATGCCCGCGTCCATCATGGCCAGCGATGAGCCGCATACCGTCGCCATCGAGGAAGAGCCGTTCGACTCGGTGATCTCCGAGACGATGCGGATTGTGTAGGGGAAGCTCTCACGATCCGGCAGCACGGGATGGATGGCCCGCCAGGCGAGCTTGCCGTGGCCGATCTCGCGCCGCCCGGGAGAAGACATGCGGCCGACTTCGCCCACCGAATAAGGCGGGAAGTTGTAGTGCAGCATGAAAGTCTCTTTGTAAGTGCCCTGCAGCGCGTCGACATATTGCTCGTCCTCGCCGGTGCCCAGCGTCGCGACGGCGAGCGCCTGCGTCTCGCCGCGGGTGAACAGCGCGCTACCATGCGTGCGGGGCAGGATGCCGACCTCGCAGATGATCGGCCGGACCGTGGTCAGGTCGCGCCCGTCGATGCGCTTGCTGGTATTGAGGATGTTGGAGCGGACGATGTCCTTCTCCGCCTCCTTGAAGGCGCCGGCCACTTTTGCGGCGCCGGTGCCGTCGTCGTCGGCTGGTACCAGAGCGGCGACGACCTTCTCCTTGACCGCGGCAACCTTGTCGCGGCGCTCTTGCTTGGCGGCGATCTTGTAGGCCTCGCGTAACTCGGCCTCGCCGAGATCGCGCACTTTGATCACGAGTTCACTACCCTCCTTGGGCTTGAGGTCCCAAGGCTCCTTGGCGGCACGTTCGGCCAGCTTGACGATCGCGTCGAGCACCGGCTGGAAATGCTTCTGGCCGTACATCACCGCGCCGAGCATGACATCCTCGGGTAGTTCCTTGGCCTCCGACTCGACCATCAGCACGGCGTCGGCCGTGCCGGCCACGACGAGGTCGAGGGCGCTTTCAGCCATCTCGTCGATCATCGGGTTGAGCACATATTGTCCGCCAATATAGCCGACCCGCGCGGCGCCGATGGGGCCGAGGAACGGCACGCCGGAGAGCGTCAGCGCTGCGGACGCCGCGACCATCGCCACGATGTCGGGATCGTTCTCCATGTCGTGGGACAGCACGGTGACGATGACTTGCGTCTCGTTCTTGAAGCCCGCGGCGAACAGCGGCCGGATCGGCCGGTCGATCAGCCGGGAGGTGAGCGTTTCCTTCTCGGTGGGGCGCCCCTCGCGCTTGAAATAGCCGCCCGGGATCTTGCCGGCGGCGAAAGTCTTTTCTTGGTAGTTCACGGTGAGCGGAAAGAAGTCGATGCCGGCCCGCTCTTCCTTGGCGGCAACGACGGTGGCGAGGACGCTCGTCTCGCCATAGGTGGCGAGCACGGCGCCGTCGGACTGCCGCGCGATGCGGCCAGTCTCGAGCCTCAAGGGGCGTTTCCCCCATTCAATCTCTACGGTGTGTTTATCGAACATGATGGGTTTTCCAATGCGTGGATAGGATGATGCCGCACCTCTCGCCCGTTGGCGGAGGCGGCCAGTTTCAGTTCATGCACAAGCGCTACGGCTAGGTGGCCTGGCATGGCGGGGTCCATTACCGGCGGATGCCCAACCGGTTGATGAGCTTCTGATAGCGGTCCTCGTCGGTCGCCTTGACATAGTCGAGCAACCGGCGCCGCTGGCTCACCAGTTTGAGCAGCCCGCGCCGCGAATGGTTGTCTTTGGTATGCGTCTTGAAATGATCGGTGAGATTGGTGATCCGCTCGGTCAGGATCGCGACCTGGACCTCCGGAGAGCCCGTATCGCCGGACTTGGTCGCGTATTCCTTGACGAGCTCTTGCTTGCGCTCAGCGCTGATCGACATCGTATGCTTTCCTTTGAGTTTGAGGGTTTGACAGGGCCGGGCCGGGATGTCGTCCAGCACGGTCGGCTCATAGCGCGCGTGTGGCAGGAGCCCTCGCGCGGATGGTGCAATATAGGGATAATCCGCCGCGACGCTAGCGGAATTTCGAGGGAATAACGGCCCAAAGAATGAATGTCAGCGCGGCAGATTGAAGATGCGCCGCGGTTTCAGCTCGCCGCGACTGACCTCACCGAGCGCCACCAGCCTTCCGCGCGAGGTGGCATAGACCGTGCCTTCGAGGATCGGGGCGTCGCGGCCACGCAAAAACACCGCCTGCCCCCGCCGCAGCCGATCCGCATCGGACCCTGACAAAGAGAGAGCGGGGATATCGCCGAGCGGCGTTTCGACCGGCTCGAGCGCGCCCAGCAGCGCGTCGTGGCCACCGCTTTCGGCCAGAGCCTCGAGCGCAGCGAGCGGCACGGCGCGCTCTTCGCCGAAGGCGCCGACCCTTGTGCGCCGCAACGCTTCCACATGGCCGCAGGTGCCGAGCGCCCGTCCAAGGTCGCGGGCCAGCGCCCGCACATAGGTGCCCTTGCCGCAGCGCGCCTCGAGCACGCAGTGGTCCTGGTCGGGATGCGCGACAAGTACTAGCCGATCGACCGAAACGGTGCGGGGCTGAAGCGCAAAGTCCTCCTCGTCACGGGCGAGGTCGTAGGCGCGCGCGCCGTCGACCCGCACCGCCGAGTAGCGCGGCGGCACCTGCTCGATCTCACCGGTGAAATTAGGGAGCACGGCCTCAATCTGGGCGCGAGTGGGGCGATGCTCGCTCCGCGCCACCGCCTTGCCCTCGGCGTCGTCGGTGTCGGTCTCGGCGCCGAAGCGGATGGTGAAGCGGTATTCCTTGGTGCCTTCTACGGCGAACGGGACGGTCTTGGTGGCTTCGCCGAGCGCGATCGGCAAGACGCCAGTGGCGAGCGGATCGAGCGTGCCGGCATGTCCCGCCTTCTCCGCCTGATAAAGCCGCCTCACGCGGGTCACCGCCTTGGTCGAGGTCATGCCTTGCGGCTTGTCGAGGACGAGCCAGCCATGCACGGGGAGACCTTTGCGCCGCGCCATGTCGTGCCTCTAGTCCTCGTCGCCGAGGTCGCGGGCGACCTCGGGCCGCGCGAGCAGCTCGTCGATCCGGGCGGAGGCTTCGAACGAAGTATCGACCTTGAATCTGAGCTCGGGCAAGAACTTCATGCTGACGCGCTTGGCCAGCAGCCCGCGCAAATAGCGCTTGTGCTTCTCCAGATGCGCGACCGCCTCCGCGGCCTCGCCGCCGCCGAGCGGCAGCACATAGACCGTGGCAAGCTTGAGGTCGGGCGTCATGCGCACCTCCGGCACGGTGAGCGAATGGCGCTCAAGCACCTCGTCGCTGATCTCGCCGCGCGAGAAAATTTCCGCCAGCGCATGCCGGATCATCTCGCCCACCTTCAACTGGCGCTGAGAGGGGGTCTTGCCTTTGTCGCGCGCGATCATGGCTAAGCCTCCGGGCCGTCATCCTGAGGTGCGAGCGCAAGCGAGCCTCGAAGGACGGCCGGGCACCTCACCATGACGGGCAGATTAGAGTGTGCGCTGGACGTGCTCGACCTGGAAGCACTCGATCACGTCGCCCTCGCGCATGTCCTGGTAGCCCTCGAAGGCCATGCCGCATTCCTGGCCCGCGATCACCTCGCGCACCTCGTCCTTGAAGCGCTTCAGGGTGGAGAGCTTGCCTTCGTGCACGACGACATTGTCGCGGATGAGCCGGACTTGCGCGCCGCGCTCGACCTTGCCCTCGGTGACGCGGCAGCCGGCCACCTTGCCCACCTTGGAGATGGTGAACACCTCCAAGATCTCGGCATTGCCCAGGAACGTCTCGCGCACGGTCGGCGCCAAGAGGCCGCTCATCGCCTGCTTCATGTCGTCGACCAGGTCGTAGATCACCGCGTAGTAGCGGATCTCCACGCCCTCGCGCTCGGCCACTTCGCGGGCCTGAGCATTGGCCCGCACATTGAAGCCAAGCACCACGGCGCCCGAAGTCGCCGCTAGAGATACGTCGGATTCGGTGATGCCACCGACGCCGGCATGAATGATGCGGGCGCGCACTTCGTCCGAGCCGACCTTGGCCAGGGCGGCAACGATGGCCTCGACCGAGCCCTGCACGTCGCCTTTGACCAGCAGCGGGAATTCCTTGATGCCGGCGTCTTTCAGCTGGCTCATCATCTGCTCGAGGCTGCCGCGGGCGCCTGCGACCGCGAGCCGCTTGCGCCGCTCGCGCAGGCGATAGTCGGTAATTTCGCGCGCTCGGGCTTCGTTCTCGACCACGGCGAACTGGTCGCCGGCTTCCGGCGCGGAGTCGAAGCCGAGCACCTCGACCGGCACCGAGGGGCCGGCAGCCTTCACCTGCTCGCCGAGATCGTTGATCAGCGCCCGCACGCGGCCCCAGGCGGAACCGGCCACGATGAGATCGCCAACATGCAAGGTGCCGCGCTGGATCAGCGCCGTGCCGACCGGGCCGCGGCCCCGCTCGAGCTTCGCCTCGACGATCACGCCTTCTGCGGCGCGCGCCGGGTTTGCCGTGAGTTCCAGCACCTCGGCCTGGAGCAGGATTGCCTCCAGCAGCCTGTCGAGGCCGGTCTTTTTCAGAGCCGACACTTCGACTTCGAGCGTGTCGCCACCGAGGCTCTCCACCACGATCTCGTGGCTCAAGAGCTCGGTGCGCACGCGCTGCGGGTCGGCGCCAGGCTTGTCGATCTTGTTGATGGCCACGATCATCGGCACGCCCGCTGCCTTGGCGTGATTGATCGCCTCGACCGTCTGCGGCTTGACCCCGTCATCGGCCGCGACCACCAGACTGCCGAGATCCGTCACTGTCGCGCCGCGGGCGCGCAGGGCGGTGAAGGCCTCGTGCCCGGGAGTGTCGATGAAGGTGATTTTTTGGCCCGAGGGTACTTCGACTTGATAGGCGCCGATATGCTGGGTGATGCCGCCGGCCTCCTCGCTCACCACGTTGGTCGTGCGGATCGCGTCGAGCAGCGAAGTCTTGCCGTGGTCGACATGGCCCATGATGGTGACGATGGGCGCGCGCCACTGCAAATCCTCGGCCTGGTCGTCGGCGCCGATAAAGCCTTCCTCGACATCCGCCTCGGAGACGCGCCGCACGACATGGCCGAACTCCTCTGCAATGAGCTGCGCCGTGTCGGAGTCGATCACGTCGGTGATCTTGCGCATCTCGCCGTCCTTCATCAGGTCCTTGATGACGTCGACGCCGCGCTCGGCCATGCGGTTGGCGAGCTCCTGGATGGTGATGACCTCGGGAATCACCACCTCGCGCTGAATCTTGGCTTGCGTCTGCGGCCCGGAGACCTGCTTCTTCTGTCGCTCCTGCCGGCGCTTGAGCGAGGCGAGGCTCCGCTGGCGCTGCTCTTCGTCGAGGGCATTGATGATGGTAAGCCGCCCTCTGACCCGGCGCTCCTCGCCGCGGCGCGGCGCGGTCGCGCTCTTCTTGTGGCGGGCATCGGCCGGGCGAGGCGCCTCGTCGGGCTCCTCCTTGAGGAGATGCTTGCGGGCGGTCTCTTCGCCCACCTTGCGCGCCTTGGCCTCCGCCTCGTGGCGCTCGTCCTCCTTGCGCTTGCGATCGGCAGCCTCCTGCCGCTCCTTCTCGCGCTGCTCGTCGGTAACAACCTGAAGCGCCGCCATTTCCTTGGCCTTCTCGCGCTCCTCGGCCTCGCGCTGGCGTGCGTCCTGGAGCGCGCGCTGGCGCGCGTCCTTCTCTTCGTCGGAAAGCTGGCGCAGCACGACGCCCGGACGGCGCGGCGCTGCCTCCGCCTTCGGCCTTTCGGCCACTTCAGCGGCGGTCGCGGCGGGTGCCGGCTTGGCCTTGGCTTGCTCCTCGGCCGGCTGGGCGGCGGTCGCGCCCAGCGATCGGCGCTTCTTCTTCTCGACCAGAACGGACTTCGAGCGGCCATGACTGAAGCTCTGGCGCACATGGCCGGATTCCACCGTCCGGCGCACGTTGAGCGTCATTTTGCGCGACCCGCGAGCGGTCTTGCCTTCAGTTTCGTTGGTTTCGCTCATTCCTGGTCCGTTTCCGATCCAATTTGGCTTGAAAATACGGCCTTGCCCTTGCGGTAGCGCTCTAAGCGCGAGGCTGCCGCGAGGACGTTTCGAGCCGCTCCGCCCTGGATGAGGGCAGCATGTATCACATTTGTCCGGCCCGATGCCAAACCCAATTCGTCCGCGGCGAA
>JBQGDO010000225.1:0-1585 GCA_052039105.1 Methyloceanibacter sp. | reverse complement strand
GCGCCAGGGCGGCCGTGCACGCGGCGGCCATCGCGGAGGACGCCGCGCTCGAGCAACGGCGTCAGTCGGAGTGGCGCATCGCGCAGGCCCCCGACTTGTTGACGATTCGGAACCTGAAAATGCACTTTCCGGTGGCCGAGGGCGCGCTGTTCCCCGGAGCGGTCGCGCATGTGAAGGCGGTCGACGGAGTGAGCTTCACCGTCCGCAAGGGAGAGACGCTCGGACTGGTCGGCGAGTCCGGCTGCGGCAAGACCACGACCGGCCGGTGCATCCTGCGGCTCGAGCACCCGACCGGCGGCGAGATTCTGTTCGACGGCAAGAACCTCGTCGATCTCGACCGCAAGTCGATGCGCGCCCTGCGGCAGAAGATCCAGGTCATCTTCCAGGATCCCTACAGCTCCCTCAATCCCCGGATGAAGATCGGGGAGATCATTTCCGAGCCGATGCAGGTCCACCGCACCGAGCCGAACCGGGCAGCCCGCGATGCGCGGGTCACGGAACTGCTCCGCCTGTGCGGCCTCGACCCCAGATTTGCCGACCGCTACCCCCACGAGATGAGCGGCGGCCAGCGGCAGCGCGTCGGCATCGCCCGCGCGCTCTCGGTGCGTCCGGAGTTCATCATCTGCGACGAGGCGATATCGGCGCTGGACGTGTCGATCCAGGCGCAGATCATCAATCTGTTGGAGGATCTGCGGGAGCAGCTCGGGCTGACCTACCTGTTCATCGCGCACGATCTCAGCGTCGTCCGCCACCTGTGCCATCGCGTCGCAGTGATGTATCTCGGCAAAATTGTAGAACTGGCGGATTGCGACGAGTTGTACGGCAACCCGCTGCACCCCTATACGCAGGCGTTGTTGGCGGCGGTGCCGATCCCGGACCCGGAGATCGAGAGGAACCGTGCGCACCAGATCGTCAAGGGCGAGGTGCCGAGCCCGATCAATCCGCCCAGCGGATGCGTGTTCCATCCGCGCTGCCCGCTTGCCGTCGCCGAATGCTCGAGGGCGGTTCCCGAATTCAGGCAGTTGAGACCGGGCCACTGGGTGGCTTGCTCCGTCATCTGACGGGCTTGGAAGAAAGCAAGACGGGAGGCCCGCCGGTTCAAGACGGAAGAACGAGGACACGCAGAAGGTCTTCGGTTATCGCGTGCGAAAATCATCACCTTTCGCCATGGGAGGAAGCCAATGAAATCCAGTCGCCTGACGAGACTGATCGTGACCACGGTCGCGGGGGTCGCGGTTGCCGCCGTGTTCGGCGGGCCTTCCGCGGACGCGGCCGAGCCGAAGAAGGGCGGTGTCCTGACGTTCGTGGTGCCCGACGAGCCGCCGAGCTGGGACGGCCACCGGGAGACGACCTTCGCGCTGATCCACCCGTTCGCGCCGTTCTACAGCCTGCTCATCAAGGTCAATCCCGACAATCCGTCCTCGCCCACGGACTTCATTTGCGACCTTTGCACGGAGATGCCGAAGCCGACCGACGGCGGCAAGACCTACACCTTCAAGCTCAGGCCGGGCGTGAAGTTCCACGACGGCACGCCGCTGACCGCACAGGACGTCGTGGCGACGTACAAGAAGATCATCTGGCCGCC
>JBQGDO010000224.1:0-8054 GCA_052039105.1 Methyloceanibacter sp. | reverse complement strand
CTTGGCGATGGCGTCATCGCCTTCAAGCACCTGAAGCACGATGGGCCCGGAGGTCATGAAAGCGACGAGGTCCCTGAAGAAGGGCTGGTTCTTGTGAACGTCGTAAAATTTCCGCGCGTCCTTCTTCTTCCACCACACACGCTTCTGCGCGATCACGCGAAGCCCCGCAGCCTCCAGCCGCGCGATGATCAGCCCGGTGATGTTGCGCTCGGTCGCGTCGGGCTTGATGATCGATAGCGTGCGTTCATTGGCCATGGCCAGACAGTCCCCTAGAACCTTGGAAGCTGCGGCTTATAACGGCCGCGCATGACAGTCACAAGGCGGATTTTTCCCGATTTTCTGCCCACTCGCCCGCCTTACACCGATCGGGTCAGGCCTTTTTCTGCCACCTTCCCGCTTCGTCCTGCTGCCAATAGCTGACGTCGTCGCCCCTCGCTTTCGCTTCCTGCCAGGCTTCTCGGGCGGCCTTCACTGCCGTCTCGTCGCGGCCGTCGAACACATAGGCGACACGCAGATATTGCGATGCGTCGGCGAGCATCGTGCCATCCACCAGAAAGCGGATTTGTGCTCCGTTTGGATTATCCTCGCCGACGGTAAGATAGATAGGATGCTCGGCGGGCTGCCCATCGCGCATGGTCCCGTGCGGCAGAAAGCTGTCCTCGCGATAGGTCCATAACAATGTATTGAGTGCCTCGACCCGCTCTTCGCTCGCCGCCTGCACCGCGGCACGCCAGCCGCGCTCGAGCGATCGTTCGAGCAGCTTGGGCAGCGCGTCCGCCAGCGTCTGCCGCTCCAAATGATAGAAGAAGATCTCGGTCGTTCCCTCGCCCATCATGCGTCTCGCGCGTACGGATTGTCGCCCTTGCGCAGGTTAACCCGAATTGGCACCCCTGGCATATCGAAGCTCTCGCGCAAGGAATTCACCAGATAGCGCAAATAGGAGTCCGGCAACGCCTTTGGCCTCGAGCAGAACAGCACGAAAGTTGGCGGGCGCGCATGCGCTTGAGTGATATAGCGGAGTTTGATGCGCCGGCCCGAAACCGCCGGAGGCGGATGCGCCTCGACCGACGCTTGTAGCCAGCGATTGAGCGCGTGCGTCGGCAGCCTGCGGTTCCACAACGCATCGGCCGCGAAGATCGCCTGCATCAATTCGCCGAGACCGTGTCCCGTTTTAGCGGAGACCGGGACCAGCGCCACACCCTTCACTTGCGGCAACAGCCTCTGGCAGGTTGCGCGCAATTCGGCGAGCCGCCTCTCGCGGCCGCGCACGAGGTCCCATTTGTTTACCGCGAAGACGAGCGCGCGTCCTTCCTGCGCGATCAAGTCGGCGATCTGGAGGTCCTGCTTCTCGAACGGATGCTCGGCATCGAGCGTCAGCACGGCAACCTCGGCGAAGCGGATCGCCTTCAGAGCGTCGCCGACCGAAAGTTCCTCGGCCTTGCCCTCGACCCGCATCTTGCGTCTCAATCCCGCCGTGTCGAATAGCAGCAAGCTGCGCCCATCCCAATCATGCTCTGACGCGACGGCGTCGCGCGTGATGCCGGCCTCCGGTCCAGTGATCATGCGCTCCTCGCCGAGCAGCGCATTGACCAGAGTCGATTTGCCGACATTCGGCCTTCCGACAATGGCGATGCGCAAAGGATGGGGGCGCCCCGCTTCCACGGCCTCGCCACCAAGGGCTTCGCCGCCGCGCGACTCCCTGCAGGCACGTTCGATCGCCTCGGCGAGTTCGCCGATGCCGATGTCGTGTTCGGCGGAGATCGCCAGCGGCTCGCCGAGACCGAGCGAATAGGCTTCGTAGAGACCCGACTCCGCCGCCCGGCCCTCGCATTTGTTGACCGCGAGGATCACCTGTTTGCCCGCCTCCCGCACGAGCTCGGCGAAGATCTCGTCCGCCGCGACGACCCCGTCGCGCGCATCGATCAGAAACAACACGAGGTCGGCTTGCGCAATGGCCGCTTGCGTCTGCTGGCGCATACGCGGCGTCAACGCGGTATCCCCGGGCTCAAGCCCCGCCGTATCGATCAGCGTGACCTGACAGCCGCCGAGTTCGGTGTCGGCCTCGCGCCGGTCGCGCGTGAGCCCGGGCTGATCGTCGACCAGCGCGAGCCGCCTGCCGATGAGGCGGTTGAACAGAGTGGACTTGCCGACATTCGGCCGTCCGACGATGGCGACGGTGAACGGCATAGGCTCCAGAAGAGGCGGAAAACGGAGGGACTAAACGGCCTTCCCTCTAGCGGGAGGCTCAGTTGAGGGCAATCAGTTGCGCATTGTCGGCCATGATATACATGCGGCCCCCCGCCACAACCGGTGTCACGAACACGGACGTGTCGAGATCGAGCTGGCTGGCCAGCTGGCCGGTCCCGCCATCGACCCCCACCACCAGCCCGGCGCCGGACACCAGCCAAAGCTTGCCGCCGGCAAGCACCGGTCCGTTCCATTTCCCGCCGCCCGGAAGCTCGGTGACCCAGCGTACTTTGCCGTCGGCCCGCGACAGCGCGATCAGCTTGCCCGCCAAATCCACCACGAAGATCGTCTCGCCGGCGATCCAGGGCATTTGCGTGCTTGCAAGATTGCGCGACCAGAGCCGTGCCCCGGACGACTCAGAGGTAGCAATCATCTTGCCCCCGTGACTGACGGCGTAGACCACGCCGCGATCGATCACCGGGCGCGCCGGATCGATCAGAATGCCCGCCGCGCTGGTATCGTCCGAGCGCGACAAGGAATCGGTCCATGTCGCCTTGCCGCTTCCCGCCTCGAAGGCGACGATGTCCCCGGCCGGGAACGGCGCAACCACCATGCCGCCGCTCACGGCCGGGCTGACATTGCTGAGCAAGCTCGCTGGCTGTGGCAGGCCTCGGGCAGTCCAGAGTTGCTGGCCGTCATCCTCGCTCAGCGCATACAGGTTGTTGTCGGTCGAGACGAAAAAGATCTTGCCGCTCGCGGCAGTGGGGGAGCTGCGGATCGGCTTGCCGACCTTCTTTGTCCACACCACGGCGCCGTTATTGGGATCGAGGCAGACTACGGTACCGTAGCCTGTCGCGACATAGAGGCGACCGCCGTCGAGCGCGAGTCCGCCGCCGAACCCCTCTTTGCTCTTCTCGTTCTCCGGCGTGACGTCGGCCGCCCAAAGCTTGGCGCCGCTCGCCGAAGAGAACGCCGAAACCCGACCGGCCGCGTCGAGAGTAAACACCTTGCCGTCGGCGACGAGCGGCACCGCGCTCAAGCGTCCGCTTGAGGAGGAGCCGGTACCCGCATCGGCCGACCAGACTTTGCGCAGGTCCCCGTTGAGTGCGAGATGTCCGGGATTGTTCGCAGGCGTGCCGCCCGGCTGCGACCAGGAGGCATTCGCCTGCTGCTGCGGCAACGGCACCGGGCGGCCGATTTCGGCCGGGTCGACATCGGTCAAGGTTGGATCGGTGAGCACGGCGATGCGCTCGCCGGGAAGCGGCTGCTCTTTCTTGGCAAACGGATTTTCTAACTTCTTGCTGAGATCGGTCAGAGAGGTGCCACCGCAGCCCGCAAGGGTGCTTGCCAGCGCCGCGACAAGCGTCAGCCTGAATAGCGAAATCCCGTTTCCCCGTGTTCGACCCGGGCGCAACTTCGAGTCACCCTCAACTTCGCGCGCTAGTTCGTCGTGGAGCTCAACGCCTGCGGCGTTCCCACGATCAGCGCGAGCATCATATCGGCGCGCTCCCGCAAATTCGGCGGCGTACCCTGATCGCTGAGCAGCGCACTGAACTGCCTCTCGGCCTCGCGCATGTCATTCAGCCGGTACGCCGAAAGTCCAAGTAACTCGCGCGCGGAAAACCGCCAGGCGCTGCTCGACTCGATGAGTCCCTTGAGGCGCTGTTCCATCTCGGAATAATCGGCTTTGTCGAGACGCAGGGCCGCCGCCTGAAGCTGGGCGCTGTCGCGCAAAATGGAGTCCACGCTCGGATCCTTGGCGAGCGCATCATAGGCCGCGACCGCCTTGTCCAGCTCGCCCGCTTTGGCCTCGGCCGCGGCAAGCTGGAAGCGCGCCAACATGCGGTAACCTTCGGGACCCTTCTCGGCCATGGCTGCGAGCATCTCGCGCGCCGTGGCGGCTTCGGGCCCATCTTCCAGACTCAAGGCCTGAGTGAATTTCGCGCCGGCTTCTTGCGCCTGCTTGTCCTGCCAATAGGTCCAAGCCTTGTGGCCCGCCACCGCCAGTACGACGGCCGCAGCGGCGCCGATCGCGTAGATGCCGTACTGATCCCAAAGTTGTTTATAGCGATCCTGGCGGACGGCTTCGTCCACCTCGCGGAAGAAATCTCGATCGCTCATCGGCAGCGGACTCTTTCGACTTTGCGTTTTGACGATAACGGCTGCCAGTCGCTGGTCCGACCTTTACCGTTCCTCCCTGCCCGCCGTATAGAGAAGGCGTCCTGCGCGCGCAAGGTAAAGAGACCTAAGGCGGGCTAACTGCCTGTCATTTTGGTCTTTTTCGTGACTTCCGCTTCATCCTCGAACATCGGATAGGTATGTTCGGCGGAAGGGAAGGCGCGAGTGCGGACCTCGCCGGCAAAGGCCTTGACCGCGGCCTCGATGCTGGCGCCGACCTGCGCATATTCCTTGACGAATTTCGGCACGCGCGGGCTCAAGCCAAGCATGTCCTCCAGCACGAGGATCTGCCCGTCGCATTCGGCGGACGCGCCGATGCCGATGGTCGGAATGTCGCTCTGCTTGGTGATGCGCGCCGCGAGCAGCTCGGCAAGCGCCTCGAGCACGACGGCGAACGCGCCCGCCTCGCCGACGGCGCGCGCATCGGCTTCGAACGCCGCCCATTCAGAGCGAAGGCGCCCGCGCGGGGCGAAGCTGCCGATCGTGTTGATGGCTTGCGGCGTCATGCCGATATGGCTCATCACCGGGATGCCGCGCTCCGACAGATAGCGGATGGTCTCGGCCATATGCGCGCCGCCTTCGAGCTTGATCGCGCCGCAGCCGGTCTCCTTAAGCACGCGCGAAGCGTTGCGGAAGGCAACCGAGGGGCTCTCTTCGTAGGAGCCGAACGGCATGTCGACCACGACCAGCGCGCGCTTGGAGCCGCGCACCACGGCCTGCGCATGCATGATCATCAGCTCGAGTGGCACCGGCACCGTCGTTTCGTAGCCGTGCATCACCATGCCGAGCGAATCGCCGACCAGCAGCATGTCGACATGCGGGTCGATGATGCGCGCCGTATGGGCGTGATAGGCGGTGAGCGCGACGATCGGCGCGCCGCCTTTGCGGTTCCTGATATCCGGCGCGGTCACCCGCTTGGTGGCAACGTCTTGCGTCACGCTTCGAGACCTCTCGCTCGGGGTCGAATGCCCGTCTTATGACAGAAATATAGGACCTTTTGCAGTGCAAAAAATGGGCCGGACTGGCCGATTTTCAATGCGGCATGACCGGCCGGCCGATCAGGAGCGGGTGCAGCCACAGCAGGAAGGCAAGGTAGAGCGCCGTGCCCAGTACCACCGCGATCGCGTCGTTGCGCTTCGAGCCGGGACCGGGCGCCTCGATCAGGCTGGTCGGCTGCCGCCGCTTTAGGGTGATGCGGTCATAGACGGCATAGGCGAGGAAGGAGCCGAACAGGACGATTGAGGCGAGGTCGCCATTGGCGATCAGATGGGCGAGCGCCCAGGTCTTGATCGCGACGAGAAACGGATGCTTGAGCTTAGCCTTGATCTCTCCCGGCACGTAGGCCGCGACTAGGAAGATGAAGGCGGGCAGCATCAGCGCGATCGCCACCCAGCGCGTCCAGGCCGGCGGGGTCCAGACTTGGATCACCGGCGCCGTGGCGAAGCCCCAGACGAGCAGCGCGAAGCCCGCGATGGAGAGCAGCGAGAACAGCGCCTTGTAGCCGTTCTCGCCCAGTCGCGCCGCAAGCTTGTCGCGCAAGCCCGGCACCGTGGGCAGCAGGTGAATGCCGAGAAAGACGACGATGCCGATGATGAGAAGGGTCATGCCCCCCTCTCCGCTTCAGTCCGTCACCGGCGGACCGAAACGGTTCGGCCCCGGCGTGCCCTTGAGGAAGCCGAGTTCGATCAGCAGCCAGAGCGCGCCGATGATCGGGATGAGCCCGATCAGCACCCACCAGCCGGATTTGTCGCGGTCGTGGAAACGCTTGATATAGACGAAGATCGCCGGGATCAACGCAAGCAGCGCGAAGATGCCGCTGAACAAACCGATGCCGGCTTCAGCGTCGTAACGACCGGTCGCCACGTCGACCAACATGAGCACGATGCTGATCACCGTGAACGGCAGGACCAGCCAGAGCCACCATTGCTTCCGGTTCACCCGGCCTTCCGGCGAGAGATAGAATGTCTTGAAATCCATGGAACCCCCCCTTTCAAGCGGAGCCAGCAAAGCTCGCCGCGGCCCCTGCCGTCAACTACGATCCAGCACGTTTCTGCTTCGAGGTGGCGGATCGAAGCCGAGCTCAAGAAATTTGGCCGCCTGCGCTAGCCGGCGCGGGAGCTTGGAACGCGGTGCGGCTCCGAGAGTGGCGTGTGGCGCTTGGCTCCGCGCAAATAACGCCGGAACACGCGCAACAGCGAAGCGCTTGGCTTGATCTTGCAGTTCTCCAGGAAATCGAGGATCGCGGTGAGCGCCCGCGCCTCGGCCCGCGTGTCGGCCTCGTCATGCGAAGCCGCGTTGATCTCGATTTCGGTCGCGTGATCCTGCTCGATGGCAGCGAGCTTGATTTCCAATAGTCGCAGAGCTTCCGGTTTCTGCATCTCGGCACCCACGCAAAACGCCTGCCTCAACAATGCCCCGATCCTGCCCCGCTCCCACTCGTATTGATACCAAAATTCTCGCCATGCTTGGCTCCACGGGTGTGTGAGTTCGAGGGAGCAGTTGCATGGGGTTTCAGGGCAAATCCTATCGCCCGGAGTTGCACTATATGCGAGGTGCAGGTCCGAAATGGCATGAAAAGAACGGGGTGCCGCTGCCGGCGAGGCCCGAGCGGCGCTTCGAACCGGCCGCGATGAGCTGGCTGATTCCGGCCGCAACCGCCGTGTTATTGGCCGTGTTGACGGCAATCACCCTGGCTTGATCGAGTAAAACACAAAGGCGGATTTCCAAAATCGGCATGCCCGCGCACGCTCGCGGGGAACCGTATCCCATCCATCCCGGTTGTCTTGCTGGCTAAGGGGGACCCCAAGAAGACCAAGGGAGGATGCGGGATGATTAGGGAGCTTGTCGTCGCGCTGGTGTTTCTGTCGCTTGCCGTGACCGCCGCAATGTGGCTCGGGGGTGCCCCGCGCCTCGCGGTGGACTCGATCGAGGCAAGCGTCGCGGTCCGATAAGCGGGACGCCCGCGCCGGCTCCATCCAGACATTGCCTGCCTAGCCGCCACTCCTGCCGGTCTTCAGTTCGGTCAGGGTGACCGAGCCAGTCCCCCAAGTCGTCGGCATGACGACTTGGTAGGGGATGTAAAGCGTCGTCCCCGGAACGGAGACGAGCCAAACCTCGATATCCTCGTTCTCGGCCACGAATTTCACACCCGGGTGGTCGGGCTTATGGCCCGCGATCGGCACATATCTGACCTGGCACACCGCAACCGCGCCTGCGAGCGGCGCGCCATTGGCAAGCGTTTCGGTGCGTTTCGGTTTCAGCACGATGTCGTAACGCTGCTTGCCGTCGAACACCGGTAGGGTCTGATTACAGATTCGCAAGTCGCCGGGAGGGCCATCCCAACGCGCATAGAGAAACGCGGCAGTCAGCGGATCGAGTACATTGCGAAGCTGCGCGTCGGTCACCTCAACGTAACGGTCGGGCCTCCGCTTCTTGCGCGGGACGATGGAGACGTGTTGCACCGCGCCGCCGCTGAATCGCAGCTCGCGCCGCTCCTTCTTCTTGCCGCTGTCGAAGTTAACCATGAACTTTATCGGCTGCGGCCCCGACTTGGACAGCTTGCCTTTGCTCGTCGTCCGGCCCGAAGCGCGATAGAGCATGCCGGCCAGCAGCGAGAACTCGCCCTTCGCCTCGACTTCATAGGACGATCCATTGATGCTCGCGTTGAGATCGAATTCGCCGAGAGAGAG
>JBQGDO010000223.1:0-4407 GCA_052039105.1 Methyloceanibacter sp. | reverse complement strand
CAGCCGATGCAGGCCTTCCACCAGGACGAAGCGGTCGCCGTCCCGCCGCACCAGGATCGGCGTCTGCTGGCCGACCTGCAACATGCTCTCGGCGATCTCGCGTGCCTTGTTGGGATCGAGCGTCGTCCGCCGCTTCGCCGGTACGTAGATTTTCGCGATCGCGAATGTCTCGCGCTTCATCATCGACGGTAATGCCCTGATTGGGCCAGCCGCGCTGGGGGCGGCCGCTGCCGCAGCTGATTCCGGCTTTGCTTCATGTTATGGAAGTTACCTCGCAAACGAGTTGAGAAACGCCCTGGCCTCCTTCAGATCAAGCGTGTCGAAGCCTTCGGTGAACCAATCGTAGACCGGAGCGAGCAGTTCCCGAGCCTGCTGCGGCTTGCCCTGGTCGCGCCACAGCCGCGCCATGCTCATCGCGGCGCGTAGTTCCCAGGACCTTGCCTGTTGCGTGCGTGCAATCGCGAGCGCGCGACTCGAAGTAGGCTTCCGCTTTCCCTCGATCCGGCTGCGGCGATCTGAGCGAGATTTCGCCGACCACGCGATTGACCTCACTTTCGCACCACTGTTCCTTGGTGGTTTCCACCTCCGTCATCGCCTCGCCAATGCAGCGCCAAGCGTTATCGCACTGGCCGACCTCCGCATACGCCCTGGCCAAATAGGTCAATAACAACGGCACCCACATCGTCGATCCCGTGGACCGCAACGCGGCGAGCCCCGTGGTGAGTGCGTGGACGGCGTCCGAGGCTTTGCCGGTCGATGTCAAGAGGCAACCTCGCCACAATATTCCGGACGCCTTCCATAACGAGGCGTCCTTTTCGTCCGCCAACACGGAGAGTTCTTCGGCATCCGCGTTGGCCGCCGCGTAGTCTCCAAACTGGATCTCGATCAACGATGCGTGATGGAGTGCAAACATCAGGCTCGCAGCTTGGTCGATACCGCGCGCATGCTTTACGACCCGTTTCGCGTCTGCCAGCGCGGCCTCGGGATGGCCAAGCAGCCACAGCGCTATCGACCGATAGCACAAGATCGATACCGCAAAATCCACGGCAAATCGCGGCGCCAGCGGAGGATGCTCGACGGGGTCATAAAGCGCGATCGCCTGATCCAAGCAGGCCCGGCCTTCCGAGATGCCTCCCGTGAGCAGCGAGGAGATGCCCACGATGCGATGCCCGTTCATCAGCGGTACGGTTGCCCCCTGCTTGGCCGCAAGAGCCATGAACTGCGCCGCAAGCTTGCGCATGGCGTCGCCGTTGAACGCAATCCGGTTGATCCCCCAGACGCCGTAGAGGACCGAAAACAGCAGCAGCGGATCTTCAGGTGGCTCCCCAAGCGCTTCGGCTTGTTCGATCAGCAGACGTGCCCGCTCCAACGCGGCCTTGGTTTCAGGTGCCGCATAGCCTTTGGTCGTCATCAACGCGTTCGCGAGGGCGACTTGAAGCTTTATTTGCTCGCGACGCAGCGCCGGCGTGGCGGGCAAAGTTGCGATCTGGGCAAGCGCACGCGTAAACTGCTCTGCGGATTCCAGCAACGCCGAGCGCTCCAGCGAGCGTTGCCCCGCCTTGCCCCACCATTCAATCGCGGCCTCGGTCATACCGGCCTGCGTAAAGTGATACGCCAGCAACTCCGGCTCGGCCGCAGCAGCGGCCGCATCATCGCGTAACGCTTCGGCAATGCGGCGGTGCAAGACTTGGCGTCGCCTCCTCAGCAAATTCTCGTAGGCCGCGTCCTGGATGAGCGCGTGCTTGAAGCGATAATCGGACTCCGGCGGCAGACCCCGCGCCAGCAAGATGTCCGCCTCCGCTAGCCGGTACAGTGCAATCTGCAGCGGCGCCTCCTCCATCCCAGTCACCGTACGCAACAGCCGGTAGGTAAAATCGCGGCCGATCACCGCGCCAATCTGCGCCACCTCGCGCGCACGGCCGAGCCGGTCAAGCCGCGCGGTCAGCGATTGCTGAAGCGTCGGTGGGATTGCCTGGATGCCGCCCTGCTCGCCGCGCTCCAGGAGGAGCCGCGTCACTTCCTCGATGAAAAGCGGCACGCCGCCGCTACGGTCGATCACGCCATCCATCACTTCCGTAGGCAGCGCGTGGCGTGCCGCAAGGTTGCCGACCATATGCCGCACCTGATCGCGATCGAGCGGCGCAAGCGAAATCGCCCCGTGGTGCGAGCGCATCCCCCACGGCGGCCGAAGCTCCGGCCGCGTGCTGACAAGGACAAACAACGGCGCCAGTGCGCCGCCTTCGGCGATGCCTCGCAACACGTCGAGCGTAGTCGGATCGGCCCAATGCAAATCCTCCACCGCCAGCACCATCGGCTGAATCCGCGCGCTGGCGATCAGGATGCCGATCAGGGCCGCCAGTTGCCGGCGCCGCAATTCCTCGGGTGCCAAAGTCGGCGTGCGTTGCTTGGGTAGCGGAATGTCCAGGAGCGATGCAATCAATGATACATATTCGCCCGGGTCGAGCTTGAGCTGTGTCAGCGTGCTCTCAAGCTCCGCGACACGTCGCTCTGCCAGCACGTCGGCGCCGCCGAAACGCTGGCGGCCCCATTCGAGGATCGGGTGCAGCGGCGCATTCTGCAGGAGCTGCGAGCAGCCCCATTCGACCCAAGTATGCGGGGTGTCGCGCAGCCGCGCCTGAAATTCCTCCATCAGCCGCGACTTGCCCAAACCAGGTTCGCCAGTAATCAACACCAATTGCCCTTCACCCTGCCGCGCCCGCTCCCAGCGCCGCATCAGCATGGCGATTTCTTCTTCACGACCGACCAGTGGCGTGAGATGACGCTGCCCCGCCCGGCGCCGGACACCGCTCGCCCGTACCAAGCGGAACAAGGTCACCGGCTCCGGCACGCCTCTGAATTCGTGACTGCCGCGCTCCTCGGCAACGAACAGACCAGCGATCTGGCGCTGCACCCGCGCCGTGACCACGACCTCGCCCGGTGCGGCCACCGCCTGCGCGCGGGCTGCGATGTTGGGTACGTCGCCAAAGATCTCGCCCGCGTCGACCAGCACCGGCCCCCACTCGATCGCGATGCGTGCGGCAAGCGGGGGCCTGCCCGAGCCGGCGTTCTTGCGGTTCAATTCCGCGAGCGAGCGCTGGATCGCAAGCGCGGCCCGTGCAGCGCGCTCGGCGTCATTCTCCAGCGCGACCGGGTAGCCGAACAGCACCATCAGCCCGTCGCCCTGCCTCCTCGCGACCTTTCCACCCATTTCCGTCACTGCTGTCGAAGCGGCGTCGACGTAGGTGCCAAGCAGGTCGCGCCACTCCTCCGCGTCAAGCTTCGCGGCGATACCCGTCGAATCCACGAGATCACAGAACATCACCGTGACATGACGGCGATCGCCGGCGGTTTCAGGTGCGGACCTTGAAGGTGGCTGCGGGAGCGGAGATACGGCCGCCGGTGGAGGCTCGACCTGCACGAGCGGCAGTGCCGAAGACGCTGCGACTGTGCCGTCCAGGGAAGCGATCGCCCGCAATAGCTTGCGGCGGTGGCCAAGCAAGACCCCGAGCTTCTCCAGGTCTTGATCGGTCAAGTCGGGCAGGACGTCAGCGTCGATCGCGTTCGCGCGGAATGTCGCCTCATACTGTTCGAGGCTCAGGCTCCGCAGCCAAACCCCGATATCCATAATCGGATCCTATCCCCCCTCGGCAAACATCATCATCCAAGCGAAACTGAGTGTCCAGGGTCCAGGCCTGCCAATGACCCCACGCGTCAGAGAACTAGACCGCCGGCGCGATAGGTCGCTGCAGTAGCCACCCTGCAAGCCGAAAGGGGTGGGGCTTCCTGTCTTGTGATGAGCGAGCGCCTTCGTGACCGAGGCCATGAGTCGGCCGCCTGCAAAGGACCGTGCGGCGGTCTTTTGTTTTTTCACGTGTGTCGCGGTGCGGGCTTGAACGCGCCCGCCGGCAATGAAAGCGCCCGGCGCTGACATCCAGCGCCGGGCGGATCGTTGCGCCCGATGTGGCCTACTTGGCCAGTGGATCGGGCCGGACCTGGATGTGGACGGCCAGCGGACGTGCACCCTTGCCCAGCTCGTTGAGCCAGGGCGTGCGGTCGCCGCTCGCGCTCCACAGGCCGCGGCCTTTCCAGCCGGCATTCGGATCGTCGATGCGGCCGTCCAGTCCCTTGGCGTAGAAGCCCATGGGATAGGGGATGCGCATGAGGATCATGCGTCCGTCCTTGAAGCCCACGAAGCCGTCCTGGAGGTTGGCCGTGGAGATCGGGACGTTATCGCCCAGGCCGACCGTGTTGTGGTGATCGACCCATGTGTAGTAGCTCGCTTCCGCGCTGGTGTTCTCGAAGCCCTCGAAGCCGGGGCCCGGATACTTGTGCAGGGCGAAGCCCTCGGGGCAGTGATTGCCGGTCGCATTCGGACCGTTGAGCGGTCCCTTGCACTTGCGGCGGTCG
>JBQGDO010000222.1:0-2280 GCA_052039105.1 Methyloceanibacter sp. | reverse complement strand
CCGACCATGCCGAAACCGCCGTGGCGCCGATACTGCGCGAGCAGCTTGTCGATCTTCACGCGCGTGTGGATCTCGTCGATCACCGTGATGTCGATGGCGGTGTCGGGACCGAGCACGGCGCGCTCTGCCGAATCGCGCCCCAGGCTGTAGAGGACGGCGAGCGTGTTCGACGGTACGAAGGCGCGCGCCCACTGAATGACGTAGCCGTCGTCGTCGTAGTGCGACGGCTTGATCAGGACGAGCTGAAAGCGCCGCCTGGGCCGCGTCGATGCACCCGCCATGCCGATTCTCGCCCCCTCCCCATCCAACCATTGGGAGATACCGCCGTCGATCTCAACTCAACTGTAGCATGACAGCGCGGGGCGAAAAAAGGCCGGAATTCGCGCCGAATCGAGGCGCAAAGTTCCAGTGTCCCACTGTCGGATGTGCTCAAACGACGAGCGGAGGCTCGAAGCCCGATGGCGCGCGCGCCATCGGCTGGCTGGTGCCCGGCATGTACTTGCAACCGCCGTTAAGCGCGCCCGCAACTGGTTCGCCGGAAATGAGGGCGACCTGCAAGCCGTCTGCGTCGGAGCTGTCCGACATGCATCGCCTACCCGATGGGTGTATAGGAAAACGTCGGACCTACTCCCCGCTTAGGAGCATCTCCAGACAAACCTAGGTGCGCCGATGAGAATTGGGTTAGGCCTCGTTCTGATGTCATTGCTGGCAGGATGCGCCACGAATACCAGTGCCGTGACTGGAACGGAAACCAATTCCGTCACCGGAGATGAACGTGGTGGGAAGCTTTCCTATGCCGAGGGCAAGGTACCGGCTGCGGTGAAGACGATGCAGGCCTATTGCGCCAAATTCGGCAAAAACAGCCGAATCATACGAATGGTGCCCGCAAACGAGGGTGGTGAGATTGGGTTTGAATGCCGCTGACGCCCTCCCTTGCGCAACTGCAATTGCCGGCAATTAAGCACAAAGTTCCCGTATCGGTTACCCCTCGCCGCAAACGACAAGCGGAGGCTCGAAGCCTCCGCCAAACGTCACCTCGGCATTCAAGTCGTCGTCGGGGCCCGATCGCAACCGCCGACGGCTTTGCATCACGTACGCGGGTTGGCGTCCACGACCTGCGACAGCGGCGGCGTCGCAGGCTTGCGCCCCGCGGCCGTCGCGGGCTTGGCCGCCGCAGGAGCACGCGCCATCGGCTCGTTGCCGCCCGGCATGTACTTGCGGCCGCCGTTGAGCGCGCGCAGCTGGTTGACCCAATCCTCGGGATACAGGAGGTGGTTGACCGGAATCCGCAACCCCATGTGGCTGGCGATCGCCTGGATGAAAGCGACGCAGTTCCAGGTCGCCGCGTTCCACACCGGTGACGTCGCCTGCAGGCGCTTGATGTACGCAAAGACCTCCTTGGCCTGGGCCTCGGTCATGTAGACGCGGTAGCTCGCGGTCAGATACTGCTCGTCGAGGTCGCCGTAACTGGCGCCCGTCTCGGCCAAGACCGGCAGCACGTGTCCGACGATGTAAGGAACGACGCTGTCGGTCGCCGGATGGAGGCCGGCGACTTCAACCTGCCGCTGACCGGACCGGCCATACCACACGAAGGCGTGTCCGTAGCTCGCGGCGGTCCGCGAGCGGAAATCGACGTAGTACATCCCCTGGCCGGCAGTCTGCGGCTTGGCAGTGGCTGCCGCGGCGGCGCTCGTGTCTTGCGCGTTCGCCGGCTGTGCCTGCAGTCCCGCGGAGATCGCGGCCGCGCAGAAGCCTGCCACAAGGGCAAGTCCGAGCGTTTTCATCCGAGCATGTTGCATGGCTGGCTCCCCTCATGTTGATCCGCTTCAGCAGCGACTGAAGCGGTCAGCGCATCGCCCCCCGGCGGGAAGAACGGAAGAATGACTGAGGGGTGCTCACGAAACTCCTGCTCTTGCGCAGTGAACGCGAGCACCCCTTCCGGTCACATTGGTACTTCAGCCCTTGGTAACGACCGGCGCCGGCGCGGGATACTTGCCGACGCCCTTGCCGATCGGCAACTTGCCGATCGGGGCCTTGCCAACCGGGGCCACCGGCGGAGGCGGCTCCCTGCGCGGCAGGTCGGCTGCGGCGGCTGCGCTCAGCATGGCCAAGGATGCAGCCGTTACGACGGATAGAATCTTCAGCATGACTAGTCCCCTTGTGTTTGGACAGCATCGCCTTGCGGACAACCCCAAATGGGGTAACCGAGAGGGACGCCCCCCTGTCTTCGCACCATCACTTAGCCAGAGCGGATTCCACCGCTGCACGATTTAACGATGC
>JBQGDO010000221.1:0-11841 GCA_052039105.1 Methyloceanibacter sp. | reverse complement strand
GATGAGGGCCGGCTCGGCAAGATTCTCGTGCCGGAGGGCACCGAGCATGTCGCGGTGAACCGGCCGATCGCCATCCTTTATGCCGACGGGGAAGACGTCACCTCTCCCCAGCGGCGAGAGGCCGCCCGCCGAAGCCCGCAGGGCGAAGGCGTGGCGGGTGAGGGGAGACCCAAGCCAACGATTTCCGTAGTCCCTTCACCCCAACTCTCTCCCCAGCGGGGAGAGGGAGTAGAGCCATCACCCGATCTAGGCGAAGTTCCGCCGCTTGTAGAAGAAGCGCCGGCCGGGCCGCGAGTGGCACCCGCCGAGCCGCGCCGCGAGCCGGAGGTGCCACCCGGCACCCAAATGGTCGCGCTCACCGTTCGCGAGGCGCTGCGCGACGCCATGGCCGAGGAGATGCGCCGTGATCCCTCCGTGTTCGTCATGGGCGAGGAGGTGGGCCAATATCAGGGCGCCTATAAGGTGACCCAAGGGCTGCTCGACGAGTTCGGCCCGATGCGCGTCGTCGACACGCCGATCACCGAATATGGCTTCGCCGGAGTGGGCGTGGGCGCGGCCTTCGCCGGGCTCAAGCCCATCGTCGAGTTCATGACCTGGAACTTCGCCATGCAGGCGATCGACCACATCATCAACTCCGCCGCCAAGACGCTCTACATGTCCGGCGGCAAGATGCATTGCCCGATCGTGTTCCGTGGGCCGAACGGCGCTGCGGCGCGGGTGGCCGCGCAGCACAGCCAGAATTTCGCCGCGTGGTACGCGCATGTGCCGGGGCTGAAGGTGATCGCGCCGTATACGGCGGCGGACGCCAAGGGCCTGCTCAAGGCTGCCATCCGCGACCCGAGCCCGGTCGTGTTCCTGGAGAACGAGATCCTCTACGGCCAAAGCTTCGAGGTGCCGAAGCTCACAGATTTCGTGCTGCCGATCGGCAAGGCGCGAGTGGCCCGCGCAGGCCGCCATGTCACCATCGTCTCCTTCTCGCGCGGCATGGCTTACGCGCTCGATGCCGCGAAGCACCTCGCGGAGGAGGGAATCGAAGCGGAAGTGATCGATCTGCGCACTCTGCGACCGCTCGATATGGAGACCGTGCTCGCGTCGGTGCGCAAGACCAACCGCCTCGTGGCGGTGGAGGAAGGCTGGCCGGTCTGCTCGGTGGCGTCGGAAATCTGCGCTTCCGTCGCGCTTGAGGCCTTCGACTATCTCGATGCCCCGCCGGTCAAGGTCACCGGCGCCGACGTGCCGATGCCCTATGCGGCCAACCTAGAAAAGCTCGCTTTGCCATCGGTCGAGCAGGTGGTCGAAGCCGCGAAATCAGTGTGCTACCGGAAATGACGCGCATGATCGATGCCCCCATGAGCTGGAAGACTGGCGGCTGTCATTGCGGTGCGGTGCGTTTCGAGGTGCTCGCGCCCCATGAGATCCAGGTGCGCGAATGCAATTGCTCGATCTGCCGCAAGTCCGGCTATCTCCACCTCATCGTCGACAAGGAGCGCTTCCGCCTCACGCAAGGCGAAGACAAGATCACGAGCTACACATTCAACACCGGCACCGCGAAGCACCATTTCTGCTCGGTCTGCGGGGTGAAGAGCTTCTATGTGCCGCGCTCCAAGCCCGACGGCTATAGCGTCAATGTGCGCTGCCTCGACGACGGCCAGGTCACGGTCGCCGAGGTCCCGCCGTTCGACGGCCAGCATTGGGAACAGGCCTTCGCCGCGGCGCAAGGCAATGTCTGACGCCATGCCGACGCAAATCCTCATGCCGCAGCTCTCGCCCACCATGGAGGAAGGCAAGCTCGCCAAATGGCATGTCAAGGAGGGCGACGCGGTGAGGAGCGGCGACGTGGTCGCCGAGATCGAGACCGACAAGGCCACCATGGAGGTCGAGGCGCCGGAGGACGGCACGATCGAGAGATTGCTCGTCGCCGATGGCACCGAACATGTCCCGGTCAACTTCCCCATCGCAAGTCTGATGACCGAGGATGAGGGTCAGTTGCCTCCTACGCCTCATGCTGAGGAGGCGCAAGGCGGCGTCTCGAAGGGTGAGGCCAACAGGGGAGAGGGAGATGGCGGCACCGAGCAGGTGATGCACCGGATCGCCGAGCAGATCAGGGGCAACGGCAGGACTGGGCATGAAGCGCGCATCTTCGCCTCGCCCTTGGCGCGGCGGCTCGCCCGCGAATTCGGCCTTGAATTGAGCGCACTCGACGGCTCCGGCCCGCATGGCCGCATCGTCAAGCAAGACGTCGAGCGCGCGGCGCGCGGTGCGATGCGCGTAGCCGAACCGGCGGAGGAAGAGCCGGCCGAGGCGGAACAGGCCGAAGTGATTGAAGCGAGGCGGCCGCAGGAGCTTGTCGCCCACCGTGGGGCGCGCGAGCCGGAAGGGATGCCCGACAATCAGGCGCTGGCGCTGTTTCGGCCCGGCTCCTACGAGATCGTGCCGCACGACACGATGCGGAGATTCATCGCCGAGCGGCTCACTCTGTCGAAGCGCACCATCCCGCATTTCTATCTCGCCATCGACTGCGAGCTCGATGCGTTGCTCGCCGCCCGCAAGCGCCTCAACGACCTCGCCCCGAAGGAGGGACCGCGCGCCTTCAAGCTCTCGGTCAACGATTTCATCGTTAAGGCGATGGCCATGGCGCTGCAGACCGTGCCCGCCGCCAATGCCACTTGGACCGACCAGGGCATCCTGCGCCACCGCGCCTCCGACATTTCCGTAGCGGTGGCGCTCGAAGGCGGCGGCTTGCACACGCCCGTGATCCGCGACGCCGAGATCAAGAGCCTGTCGGAAATCTCCAACGAGATGCGCGATCTCGCCGCCCGCGCGCGCTCCAAACGCCTCGCCCCGCACGAATATCAGGGGGGCTCGACCACCATCTCCAATCTCGGCATGTACGGCATCGACCGCTTCGACGCGGTGATCAACCCGCCGCAAGCCTCGATCCTCGCGGTCGGCCGCGCCGAGAAGCGCCCGGTGGTCAAGGACGACGCGCTCAAGATCGCCACCATGATGAGCGTGACGCTTTCCGTCGATCACCGCGTGATCGACGGCGCGCTCGGCGCCGAGCTGCTCGCCGCCTTCAAGGCCTATCTCGAAGACCCCGTGACCATGCTGGTGTAGCGCTTCGCCATGGCGGCTCAACCGATCTTCAGACCTGCCACCAAGGCCGACGCTGCGGCGCTGGCGGTGCTGGTCGACATCGCCGGCGAGGGCTTGCCGGCCTATATGTGGAGCACCTTGAAAGCCCCCGCCCAGTCGCTGCTCGAATTCGGCCGCGAGCGCGCCCAGCGCGAACAGGGTGGTTTCTCTTATCGAAATTCCGTCGTGGCGGAAGTCGGCGGCGAGGTCGCTGCGAGCCTGGTCGGCTACCGGCTCGACGACCCTTACGATCTCGAAGGCAGTCTCGCAGAGACGCCCGACATCGTGCGGCCGCTCGTCAGGCTGGAGGCGAGGGCGCCGGGCTCCTGGTATGTGAACGTGCTCGCGACCTTCCCCGAATTTCGCCGTCAAGGCATCGCCGGCCGGTTGCTCGAGATCGCCGAGCGGACGGCGCGTGAGCAAGGCGCGCCGTCGGTGAGCGTGATCGTCGCGAGCTGGAACGCGCCCGCAGCGCGCCTCTACACAAGCGCGGGCTATGCCGGGTGTGCGCGCGAGACGGCGCTTCCCTATCCGGGCTGCCCGCACCGGGGCGACTGGGTGCTGATGGTCAAGCCGCTTGCAGAGTAAGGCTCTCATGCACTGGCCCGACAACAAGCTCGTGCTGGCGCTGTTCGCGGCGGGAGCGATTTCGTTTCTGACCGGCTTCGCCTATGTCAAGCTGATGGGCCAACTTGCCTGCAGCGTCGAGACTCTTGTCTGCAACATCAACGAGGCAATCGGCGCCTATGCCGTGGTGATCTGGGCGATCCTCGGCCCGCTGATCTTCGCCCTCGTGCTCGCCATCGCGCGAAAGATCGAGCATGCGACCTATATCGGTTTCGAGCCGGAGCAGCAGTTCAGGGCTTTTCTTGTCAGTTTCGTTCCCCCGGCGCTCACCATTCTCGTGCAATATTTGATCCTGCGACTCGTGGTGCCGCGCGCGCCGGAGGCCAAGCCATGAATGACACGCGCTTCGATCTCGCCGTGATCGGCGCCGGCCCGGGCGGCTATGTCGCCGCGATCCGCGCCGCCCAACTCGGAATGAAGACCGCCATCGTCGAGCGCGAGCATCTCGGCGGCATCTGCCTCAATTGGGGTTGCATCCCCACCAAGGCGCTGCTGCGCACCTCGGAGCTCTACACCTTGATGCGCCACGCCAGCGAGTTCGGGCTCGCCGCCGATAATGTGCGCTTCGATCTCGCCCGCGTGGTCGAACGCAGCCGCAAAGTTGCCGAGCGGCTCTCGAACGGCGTCGCCTATCTGATGCGCAAGAACAACATCGCGGTGGTCGACGGCACCGCGAAGTTGAAAGGGGAGGGGCGCATCGGCGTGACCGGCAAGAACGGCGAGGCGCTGCCCGAGATCGAGGCGAAGCACATCATCGTCGCCACCGGCGCCCGCGCCCGCACCGCAGCCGGGCTCGAGCCGGATGGAAGGCTGATCTGGACCTACAAGGAAGCGATGGTGCCGGCGAGCTTCCCCAAATCGCTGCTCATCGTCGGCTCGGGCGCAATCGGCATCGAGTTCGCGAGCTTCTATCGCAGCCTCGGCGCCGAGGTGACCGTGGTGGAGATGCTGCCGCGTATTCTGCCGGCCGAGGATGAGGAGATTTCCAATCTCGCGCGCAAGGCCTTCGCCAAGCAGGGAATGGCCATTCACACCGGCACGAGGGTGACGAAGATCCTCAAAGGCGCCGACAGTGTCGCCGCGGCGATGCAGAAACCAGACGGCACGATCGAGGAGATTGCCGTCGAACGTGTCATCCTCGCCATTGGCATCACCGGCAATGTCGAGCGACTCGGGCTCGAAGCCCTCGGCGTGAAGGTCGAGAAAGGGCATGTCGTCGTCGACGAATGGTGCCGCACCGGCGCCCCGGGCATTTATGCCATCGGCGATGTCGTCGGCCCGCCTTGGCTCGCGCATAAGGCAAGCCACGAAGGCATCATCTGCGTGGAGAAAATCGCCGGCCTCAAAGGCGTGCATCCGCTCGACAAGACCGCCATCCCTTCTTGCACCTATAGCAGCCCGCAAGTGGCAAGCGTCGGCCTGACTGAAGCGCAGGCGCGCCAAGCCGGACACGAATTGAAGATCGGACGCTTCCCCTATTCGGCCAACGGCAAGGCGATCGCGCTCGGCGAGGCCGAGGGGCTGGTCAAGACCATTTTCGACGCCAAGACCGGCGCGCTGCTCGGCGCGCATATTCTCGGCGCGGAGGCGACCGAGCTGATCCAGGGCTTCGTCATCGGCAAGACGCTGGAAACGACCGAAGCGGAATTGATCGCAGCCATCTTCCCCCATCCGACATTGTCAGAGATGATGGGCGAATCGGTGCTCGACGCTTACGGCCGCGCTCTCCATATCTAGTGCGGGTTCAAGCGCCAGTCGGGCCTCAGCCGGCAGCCCCGAGAGAAACGGAGCAAATCCATGAGCCTGATCATTTTTCTCGTCGTCGGCCTGATCGCGGGCTTCCTCGCCTCTTACATCCTGGGGCGGCAGCAGGACCTCCTGGTGAACCTGCTGATCGGCGTCGTCGGCGCGGTGGTCGGCGGGTTGATCGCCGGCCTTCTCGGCCTCGGCGCCTACAATGTCATCGGGGAGATCATCATCGCCACGCTCGGCGCCATTCTCTGCCTGTATGTCTGGCAACGCATGCGCTGAGACGGCACGCCAATCGGCAAGCCTAGGAGGACTGGAATGGAAGGACAAGCGCACGGACTGTTGTCGATGCCGGGAGTAGGGTTCATCGGCATGCTCATCATCGGCATTCTCGCCGGCTGGATCGCCGAAAAGGTCACCGCCAGCGACCACGGACTCTTGACCAATCTTCTCGTCGGCATCGCCGGCTCGTTCGTCGGCGGTAATCTTGCGGCTTTGATGAATGTCGAATTCTATGGCTGGCTCGGCAATTTGATCGTGGCGTCGATCGGCGCCATCCTCTTGTTGTGGATCTGGCGCGCGGTCAGAGGACCGGCGACCTAACGGTTCGGGAGTCTGCTGAGGTGACGGTGCTGGAAAGTTTGGGCGGGCCCAGGACGCGGCCGCGTCATCCGGAGAAGGCGCGGCTGCCCGACACGCCAGTCTTGCCGAAGCCGCCCTGGATCCGCGCCCGCGCGCCGGGCGCCGGCGCCTTCGATGCGACGCGTTCGGTGCTGCGCGCCCATCGCCTGGTCACGGTGTGCGAGGAGGCGGCTTGTCCCAATATTGGCGAGTGCTGGGCCAAGCGCCACGCCACCTTTATGATTCTCGGCGACATTTGCACGCGGGCTTGCGCCTTCTGTAATGTGCGCACCGGTAAGCCGACGCATTTGGACGCCGGCGAACCGCAGCGCGTGGCGGACGCTGTCGCCGCGCTCGGCCTCTCGCATGTGGTGGTGACCTCGGTCGATCGCGACGATCTCGCCGATGGCGGTGCTACGCATTTCGCCGCGACGATCCGTACCATCCGCAGCGCGCGGCCCGAGACCAGCATCGAAGTGCTGACACCGGACTTTTTGCGCAAAGAGGGCGCGCTCGAGATCGTGATCGAGGCTGCGCCGGATGTCTTCAATCACAATGTCGAGACGGTGCCCGCGCTCTACCGGCGCATCCGTCCCGGCGCCGACTATCGTCATTCGCTTGCGCTGCTCGCCCGGGCGAAGGCGCTCGCGCCTAGCATCTTCACCAAGTCGGGGCTGATGGTCGGGCTCGGCGAGATGCCTGAGCAGGTATTCGCGGTGATGGACGACCTTCGCGCCGCAAATGTCGATTTTCTCACCATCGGCCAATATCTCCAGCCGACGCGCAAACATGCGGCCATTGACCGCTTTGTCACGCCCGAGGAGTTCGCCTCATATCAGCGCATCGCCGAGGAGAAAGGCTTCCTGCTCGTGGCGTCCAGTCCGTTGACCCGCTCCTCCTATCACGCCGAGCAGGACTTCGCGCGGCTCAAAGCCGCGCGCCAGGCCGCGCTCGCCTAAGCTCGCGCCGGTTCCCCGCATGCATGTCTACGAGACAACGCACAAGGTTGCGCATTCGGCAGACGAGATGTTCGCCCTCGTGGCGAAGGTGGAGGACTACCCGAAGTTCCTGCCGCTGTGCGAGGCGTTGAAGGTCACACATCGCGAGCAGCGGGGCGGCAAGGAAGTGCTGATCGCCACCATGACGGTGGGATACGGCATGATTCATGAGAGCTTCACCACCGGCGTGCATCTCGATCCAGCGGCGGGCACCATCCTGGTCGAATATCTCGACGGGCCGTTCAGCTTTCTGGAGAACCGCTGGCATTTCAAGCCGCAGGGAGAGCGGGCCTGCGAGATCGACTTCTATATCGCCTATGCCTTCCGCTCCCGCCTGTTCGAGCGGCTGGTCGGCGGCCTGTTCGGCAGGGCCGTCGAGCGCTACACCCGCGCTTTCGAAGAGCGCGCCGATGCAGTCTATGGACCGCGGGTAGTGGCGCTCGCCTCACAATAACGCGCGCAACATCTTCATCGCGTGCACCACGCTGCGCCGCTGCACTTCGGTGCGGCCGAGATCGCCGAACATCACGCCCTCGCTGGCAATTGGACCGTCACGGCGTCCGGCGGCGAAATAGACGAGGCCAACGGGCTTTTCCGCTGTTCCGCCGTCAGGGCCGGCGATGCCCGTGATCGCCACGGCGATATTGGCCTGCGAATGGGTCAAGGCGCCGCCCGCCATCGCGCGGGCCACGTCCTCGCTCACCGCGCCATGACGCTCGATCAGCCAATAGGGCACGCCGAGCATCTCGCTCTTCGATGCGTTGGAATACGTTACGAAGCCGCGCTCGAAACAGTCCGAGCAGCCGGGGATTGCAGTCATGGTGGCGGCGAGCAGGCCGCCGGTGCAGGACTCGGCGCTCGTGATCAGCTCGCCCCGCTCGCGGCAGGCGCTGAGCAGGTCCACCGCGAGCGCCATGATGTCCTTGCCGACTTCGAGTTTCTCCGTCATGGCAGCCTCACCGTCGCGGTCGCCATCGCCGCGATGCCTTCGCCGCGGCCGATGAAGCCCAAGCCCTCATTGGTGGTGGCCTTGATGCTCACCTGCGAAACGTCGATCTCCAGCATCTCGGCGATGCGCGCGCGCATCTCTTCGCGATAGGGGCCGATGCGCGGCGCCTCGCAGATCAAGGTGAGATCGGCATGCATGATGGTGCCGCCGCGATCCTTGATCCGTGTGGCGGCGTGCTTGAGGAAAACCTCCGAGGCCGTGCCGCGCCAGCGCGCGTCCGACGGCGGGAAATGCACGCCGATATCGCCTTCGGCAATCGTGCCGAGCAGCGCGTCGGTGAGCGCATGCAGCGCCACGTCGGCATCGCTATGGCCGGTGAGCTTTTTCTCATGCGGGATGCTGACGCCGCACAGCGTGACCGCATCGCCGGCCGCGAAAGCATGCACGTCGTAGCCCGTGGCGACACGGATTGTCCCGCCGCGGCCGCCGCGGCCTCGCAGCAGCATCTCGTCGGCGCGTTCGAGGTCTTCCGCCGTGGTGAGCTTGCGGTTGTCCTCCGCGCCTTCGACCAGCGCCACGTCGAGGCCGTACCATTCGGCGATCGCGGCGTCGTCGGTGAATTCGCGCGTCGGGTCGATCGCGGCTTCGCGATGCGCGGCGAGGATCGTCTCGAACTTGAATCCTTGCGGCGTCTGCGCGCGGCAGAGTTGCTCGCGCTCGGCGGTGCCGATCACCTTGCCGCGCGACACCCATTTCAAGGTGTCGGCGACGGGAAGGCAGGGAAGCACCGCGTCATGCGCATCGAGACTGTCGATGACGCGTTGGATGAGCGCTTTGTCGACGAACGGCCGCGCCGCGTCATGGATCAGAACGGAGGAGGGGGCTTCGCCTGCGAGCGCCTCGAGGCCGGCGCGAACCGAATCTTGCCGCCGCGCGCCGCCGGCCACTGGGGAGCGCAATCGACCTGCAAAAGGCCGCGTTGCATCCTCGTAGAAACGCATATGGTCCGCATTTACGACCACGAGAATTTCGCCGATCCGCGGATGCTCGGCGAACGCGGCGAGGCTGCGCGCCAGCACCGGCGAGCCGCCGATGGAGCGGTATTGCTTCGGCCGATCGTGCTCATTTGCCGCCCGCGCGCCTCGGCCTGCCGCCACGATGAGCGCCGCGATGGTCACGAAATTGCCCCTGCCAAGCGCGCTAAATCGTGTAAACTCAGGCGGTTAGCCCCTGTTTCTAATGACGCAGGAAAAATGCTGCACTGCGGCAAAACGAATATTGCCCGCGCCGCAAAACCCCCGTATTGTGCACAATTAAAGTTCATGGGGTATTCTTGCATAAAAATTGTGCATCGTCGCTCGCAAGCTCCGGCCCCGCGGCGCAAAGGATATACCGCTTGAGCGGCTCGACCAAAAAGGCCAACGCACGGCGCCCCCGCGAAGCCACCCCGGTCGAGACCGAGGCATTGCTAGGAGCCTTGCCGCATCCGCTCCTGGTCATCGGCGACGGGCTGATGATCGAATTCGCCAACACCGCCGCCGAAGATTTCTTCCAGATGAGCGCCGGCGTGCTCTGCCGCCGCGCGCTCTCCGATGTGGTCGCGTTCGGCAGCCCGCTGATCGCTCTTGTCGAGCAGGTGCAGCGCAACGGCACCAATGTCAATGAATACGGCGTCGATCTCGGCTCGGTCCGTTTCGAGGCGCCGAAGCTCGTCGATCTCTATGGCGGCCCGATCGCCGAAATGCCTGGCCGCGTGCTGATCATGCTCCAGCAGCGCTCCATGGCGCAGATGATCGAACGCCAGCTCACCCATCGCGGCGCCGCCCGCTCCGTTTCGGCGCTTGCTGCCGTGCTGGCGCATGAGATCAAGAACCCGCTCTCCGGCATCAGGGGCGCCGCGCAGCTCCTCGAAAGCGAGCGCACCGACGGCGACCGCACCCTGACCCAGCTCATCTGCGCGGAGTCCGACCGCATCTGCAAGCTGGTCGACCGCATGGAGATCTTCGGTGACGAGCGACCGCTGCAGCGCGAGGCGGTCAATATCCACGACGTGCTCGATCATGTGAAGCAGATCGCGCGCACCGGCTTCGCGCGCCAGATCAAGATCGTCGAGAATTACGATCCCTCGCTGCCGCCCGTGCCGGGCAATCGCGACAAGCTCATTCAGGTGTTCCTGAACCTGGTCAAGAACGCCGCGGAGGCGATCGGTGAAGATCGGGCCGACGGGCAGATCACGCTCACCACTTCGTTCCGTCCGGGCGTGCGTCTCTCGGTGCCCGGAAGCCAGGCGCGCGTCAGTCTGCCGCTCGAGATCGCCGTCGAGGATAACGGCGCGGGCGTCCCCTCCGATCTTATGCCGCATCTGTTCGATCCGTTCGTCACTACCAAGCCGTCCGGCACCGGGCTGGGGCTGGCACTGGTGGCCAAGATCATTGGCGACCATGGCGGCATCATCGAATGCGACTCCCGGCCGCGCCAAACCGTGTTTCGCGCGCTGATGCCGATGGCCGAGAATGAAACACCAGCCGGGCAGGGTTAGGACAGCATGGCCAAAGGCAATATTCTCATCGCCGACGACGACGCCGCGATCCGCACGGTACTCAACCAGGCGCTTGCCCGGGCCGGCTACGCGCCGCGCGCCACCGGCAACGCGGCGACTTTGTGGCGCTGGATCAGCCAGGGCGACGGCGACCTCGTCATCACCGACGTCTTGATGCCCGATGAGAGTGCCTTCGATCTGATCCCGAGGGTAAAGAAGCTGCGCCCCGATCTGCCGATCATCGTCATGAGCGCGCAGAACACCTTCATGACGGCAATTACTGCCGCGGAGCGCGGCGCCTATGAGTATCTGCCCAAGCCCTTCGACCTGAATGAGCTCGTCGCGGTGGTCGGCCGCGCTCTCGCCGAGCCGCGCAAGCGGGTGCAACGCCTCTCGGCGGAAGCGAGCGACGGTCTGCCGCTGATCGGCCGTTGTCCGGCCATGCAGGACATCTATCGCGTGCTGGCGCGACTTACCCAGACCGACCTGACGGTGATGATCACGGGCGAGTCCGGTACCGGCAAGGAGCTGGTGGCGCGCGCGCTGCACGAATTCGGCAAGCGGCGCAACGGGCCTTTCGTCGCCATCAATATGGCGGCGATCCCGCGCGAGCTGATCGAATCCGAACTATTCGGCCACGAGAAGGGGGCTTTCACCGGCGCGCAGAACCGGCATGTGGGCCGCTTCGAGCAGGCCGAAGGCGGAACGCTGTTTCTCGACGAGATCGGCGACATGCCGATGGAGGCGCAGACGCGCCTCCTGCGCGTATTGCAGGAGGGCGAGTATACGACCGTCGGCGGTCGCACCCCGATCCGCACCAATGTCAGGATCATCGCTGCGACCAATCGCGATCTCCAACAGCAGATCGACCAGGGCCTGTTCCGTGAAGATCTATTCTACCGGTTGAATGTCGTGCCGCTCAGATTGCCGCCGTTACGCGAACGGCTGGAGGACATCCCCGATCTGGTGCGTCACTTCCTCAGCATTGCCGAGAAGGAGGGCCTACCGCCGAAAAGCTTCGAGCCTGGGGCCATCGAGCGGCTCAAGCGCTATCATTGGCCGGGGAATGTTCGCGAGCTCGAGAACCTCGTGCGGCGCCTCTCGGCAATCTATGCGCAGGACATCGTCACCACGGATATGGTGGAGAGCGAGCTGGCAAGCGCCGCGCGCGCACCATTCCCCGATGCGACCGAGCCCTCGGGCGATCTCTCCGAGGCCGTGGA
>JBQGDO010000220.1:0-2479 GCA_052039105.1 Methyloceanibacter sp. | reverse complement strand
CCTAGGATTGAATGTCTGCTACCCTTGGACGACCGGCGTTGGGTGCTCACCCACGCCACCGGCACCGCCGAGTGAAGCGCTTCGGAAGCGATGTTGAAGACCAAGGCTGTCTTCGGCGTGCAATTTTGGCTCTGACTCAATTTTGATGAAGTTTGGGATTCGCGTGGAGCTGGATTCGGGGGAATCAGCGCCATGCAACAAGCACTTCGCCGCTCCAGCCTAGTGCCGTCTGGGTTTGTGGTAGAAAGTGCGTTCTGCGAAGCGGACAAGACCATCATCACGGTCCGCCCTGTCAGGAATTTCAGCGTATGCCCGTCGTGCGGGACGGTTTCCCGGCGTGTCCATAGCCACTACCCGCGCCGCGTGACCGATCTGCCCTTGTCGGGTCGAACCGTCCAGCTCATTGTGATTGCTCGTCGTTTTCGCTGCGATGCCGTCCTGTGCGGGCGACAGATTTTCACTGAACGCTTCGCCGATGACGTAGTGGCTCCATCAGCCCGACGCACGGCGCGGCTTGATTGTATCGTCCACCATCTCGGCCTGGCTCTGGGCGGAAGGCCGGCGGCGAGTTTTGCGAAACGGCTGGTGGTGCCGGTGAGCAAAGACACGCTGTTACGGGTTGTCAGGCGCCACGCCCGTGTGCCGTCGGCCCCGCTCAGGGTCGTCGGCATCGATGATTGGGCCTGGCGACGCAATCATCGATACGCGAGCATCATCTGCAACCTGGAAAAGCGTCAGATTGTCAGGCTTCTCCCGGATCGAGAGCCGGCGACCGCTCAGGCTTGGTTCGCGGATCATCCGACGATCGCGGTCGTCGCCCGCGATCGTGGCGGTGGATACGGCGAAGCGGCGGCCAAGGCCCTGCCACATGCCGTGCAGGTCGCGGATCGCTGGCATCTCATGGAAAACGCCAGCAGGGCATTCCTTGACGCCGTTCGCAAATCGATGCGCCAGATTCGCAGCGTCATCGGTGCGACGACAATCAATCCCAAGCTGCTCACCGCCGCCGAGCGCATCCAGTATGAGGGCTATCTTCGCCGGGAGCAGGCCAACGCAGCTATTTTGGCGCTGGCGAAAGGTGGCGTGCCGCTCAAGCAGATTGCCCGCCAGACCGGACACAGCAGGGGCTTGGTTCGGCAAGTTGTTCGCGGCGAACGGACCGACATATTCCGGATTCGGCAGAGCTCACTTGACCCATACCTGCCGTGGCTCGATGAGCAATGGGTAGCCGGTTGCCGCAACGGAGCTGAACTCTGGCGGCGCTTAACGGCGCGGGGCTTCCGTGGTTCGCTCCGTGTCGTGACCGAATGGGCAACCCGCAGGCGGCGGGCCGAAAAGGCCGACGCCGAAAACCTTCAGCGCATTCCGTCGGCCAGAACTATCGCGCGACTCATGACCATCGGCAGGGACGGGCTCTCGAAAGCGGAAACGGTCACGGTCGCGGCGCTTGAGGCCGGCGTTCCCGCGCTTGTCGAAGCGCGCGAGCTCATCGACAGCTTCCAAGCGATGATCCGGCACAAGACGGCAGCTGCCCTGACGCCATGGATTGAGCGCGCCCGCACAAGTCTCGTCGCCTCCTTCGTGCGCGGTGTCGCAAACGACGAGGCTGCGGTTCGCGCCGCGATCGCCTTGCCCTGGTCGAACGGTCAGACCGAGGGTCAGATCACGCGCCTCAAGCTCGTAAAGCGTCAAATGTACGGGCGCGGCAAACTCGATCTTCTTCAAGCCAGACTGATCGGTGCGGAATGACTGTCGCCGCTGATCTGCTGCACCAAGATTGCGTCAGAGCCTATTCTGGACCCCGCCTTTCAGGGATTCGCCGCGGTCTGGCGCGCGATCGAGACGCTGGGGCCGAGAGTAGGGCTGGAGGTGACGAGCCTCGCATTTCGCAATCCCGCTGATGACATTGAATCCGCTGTCGGCGCGTTCGCACAATCGACGGGTGGCGGCCTGATCGTGCTGCCGACCGCCATCAACAATCTTCACCGCGAGCGGATCATTTCATTGGCCGCCAGTCACCGCCTGCCAGCCGTCTATCCGTATCCGCACTACACGACCAGCGGCGGTTTGATGTCCTATGGCATCGATACACTGGACGTATTCCGGCGCAGTGCATCCTATGTCGACCGCATCCTGCGCGGCGAGAAGCCAGCCGACCTGCCGGTACAGGCTCCAGTGAAGTACGAGCTGGTGATCAACCTCAAGACGGCGAGGGCGCTCGGCCTCGACGTGCCGCCCATGCTGCTCGCCCGCGCCAACGACGTGATAGAATAAAGGTTGTTCTGCTGCGATTGCTCACGACCGGTTCTGGCACTCAGCGTCGGTTCTGGGATGTCCGCTCCCACGTCGGCTGTTGGGGAGTAAAGCGGACCTGTTGCAAAAAGGACTAATCCGACGCTCGTGACCCAACTCGGACATTCAACAATGGATCATGCGCGGCCCCAATCTTGCGATTGAACAGCTTGCCGGACACCTCTCG
>JBQGDO010000219.1:0-1703 GCA_052039105.1 Methyloceanibacter sp. | reverse complement strand
GCTTCGGCCCGAGCGAACGCAGTGCCGTGGCGGGGTGAAAGGTGCCGGCACCCATCTCGATGTCATAGGGCTGGAGGATCACGCAGCCTTGGTCCGCCCAGAAGCGCTCGAGCCTCAGGATCAAGTCCTGGAAGGATGGCGCTCTTTCCTGTTTGCCGGGTTTTGGCATCGAATCGAAGCTTTGCTGAAAGGCTTGGCGGGTCGCGGGACGCTAAAACAAAATCGGTTCCATTTGAATCGTCATGCCCGGCCACTCGGGTCCGGCTTGGCCGGCCCGAGCACAGGCTACGTGCCGGGCACCCACGAATTTTCCTTCCAAAGTCAAAGACGTGGATGGCCGGGACAAGCCCGGCCATGACGGGTTCTATTCTGGTTCGGGTCCTCAGTGTAGCGGTTTCGGGCGGTAGATGCCGGTCAGGGGGGCGGGCTCCAGCCGCAGGACGGGCGTGTGTCGCTGCATGGCCTCTCTGGCGGCGTCGAGCTCGGCGGAGATGCGGGCGCGCTCGCGCAGATTCCAGCGCCGGCCGGCGAACACCAGACCAGCACCTGCGGCGATGAGGAGAAGGACTTGCGGCATGGCTAGAACCCGAAGCGCGACCAAAGCGTGCGCGCTTCGACCGCCGAGATGAGATCGGCAGCGAAGCCGCCGGGAGAGAAGTTGAAATCGAAATTGCCTTCGCTGAAGACGCTGCGCCTGCGCCTGAACCAGGACGTCGACGGCATCACCAGCTTGAGCCGCACATCGTCGCCGTAGATCTCGCGCATCTTGGTGCGAAGGTCGGAGAGACCGTCGATCAGGCCGAGCTCGAGCGCACGCTTGCCCGACCAGAACTCGCCGGTGAAGAGATTGACGTCGGCCTTATCGATCTTGGTACCGCGCCGCATCTTGACCAGCTCGATGAAGGCCTGATGCACGTCGCTTTGCAATGCCTTGATGCGCTCCACGTCGGACGGCTTCTCCGGCAGGAAGGGATCGAGGATGTCCTTGCTCTCGCCCGCGGTATAGACGCGGCGCTGCACGCCGATGCGGTCGATCAGTTCGTTCACGCCGAAAGTGGCGGTGATCACGCCGATCGAGCCTATGATCGAGCTCGGGTCGGCATAGATCTCATCGCCGGCGAGCGCGAGCAGATAGCCGCCCGACGCAGCGACATCCTCGGCGAAGACATAGACCTTGCGATTCTTCTCGGCGGCAAGCGCCCTGATGCGCTTATAGATCAGCATCGACTGCACCGCCGAGCCGCCCGGAGAGTTGATCTGAATGGCGACGGCCATGGCGCCCCTCATGGAGAAGGCCTTCTCGATGGCCAAGGCGGACGTGGAGAGCGAGAGCCCCGGCCTTAGCGGCGTGACCACGCCGATCGCGCCGCTAAATCTGAGCACCGGGACGACGGGCACACGCTTGGTCAGGGCGGCGGGCAGATAGCTCTTCCAGCTTTCGGGCAGCGCTTGCAGGGGGCCGTTCATGAGGGCTTAACGTACAACCCCATTGAGCCAAATCAAGGCCGCTCACCTGAACCGTGTGCCAATAAAATCCAAGCTCGGTGCGGGCTTAAGCGTTTGGTTAGCGCAAATTGGGTGCGCCATCCGCCTGTCCTAATCCGGCGCTATAGTTGGCGTTGAAGGTGGGGAGACCGCCTAGCGGCGCATTCCGGGCGGAAGAAGCGCCGCATTCGATCCGTAGGAGGAATGAATGAGCAAGC
>JBQGDO010000218.1:0-3545 GCA_052039105.1 Methyloceanibacter sp. | reverse complement strand
CGGCCGCCGGTACTCGGGCGATTGCGGCAGCGCCACCAGCAGCGCCGCTTCGCCGAGCGTCAGCCGCCGCGGTTCCTTGCCGAAATAGGCGAGAGAAGCTGCGCGCACACCCTCGAGGTTCCCGCCATAGGGCGCGAGCGTGAAATAGAGCGCGAGGATCTCGTCCTTGGAGAGTGCCCATTCGAGCTGAAGCGCGCGGACGGTCTGCCTGAGCTTGGCGTCGAAAGAGCGGTGCTCGCGCGGCTCGAGCAGCCGTGCCACCTGCATGGTCAAGGTCGAGCCGCCAGAGACGATGCGGCCATGCGTCACGAGCTGAAAGGCCGCGCGCAAGAAAGCGAGCGGATCGACGCCGTGATGTTGGAAGAAGCGCTTGTCCTCGTAGGCGAGCAGCGCTTCGAGATAATGCGGGTCAACTTCCTCGCGCGTCGCGGGCAGCCGCCAGCGGTCTTCGCTGGTGAGATAAGCGCGCAGCAGCTTGCCGTTGCGGTCGAGCACGAGTCGCGACATTTCCATATCGCGGCCGAGTGGCGCCGGCCCGAACGCCTCGAACAAGCCGGTGATGCCGCCGGCGGCCGCGGCGGCAAGCCATGCCGCGCCGACTGCGGCAAACATCGCACGCCGCTTCCACTTGCTCGTCTCCGCCATCGGGAGCGTGGCCGCTCCCCCCAGGGAAGAGGAGTTATGAGTGTCCCGTCTCATCGTGCCGGCGCGACCTCCACTGTGCCCGTGTCGGTGCGGCCGAAGCGGCCCGGCCGGTACATGTCCTCGACCACCGCTTGCGGCAGCACATAGCTTCCCGGCGAGACTGCGCGCACTACATAGGCCACGCTATAGACCGCCGCGTCGCCCTTTCTCCGCTCGAACGCCGCCGTGAAGCGGTCGTCGCGGAACTCGGTATGCACCGGGTCGCCGGCATGCTCGATCCAGTCGAGCGTGCCTGTATCGCCCGACGACACGAGCCGCGGATTGTCGATCTCGAAACCCGCCGGCACATAGTCGGTAAGCGCCACGCGCGCGAATTCGGGGAGCGGCTCGGTCACCGTGAGTACCACGACGAAACGGTCGTTCTGCTTGGCACGGCTGGCATCGGCCTCTTCGCCTTCGAGCGTGTAGAACTTGCGCTCCAAGCTGAAGCCGTGCTCGGCCGCCGGCTCGGGCGTGACCGGCGCGCCGGACACCGAGATCACCGTGTCGAGCGAGGTATCGCCGCTATTGGTGACGGTGAGCGGATTATTCGCCAGCTCTTCCTCGGTGAAGCTGCGATAGAGCGGCCCTTCCTGCCCGCCTTCGTCCGTTTCCAGGTTAACGCCTTGCTTGCCGAGCGCGCGCGCCGCCAGCACGAGCCAGGCATCTTCCTGCGTCGAGGTGAACTTGACGAGATTGCGCGCCTCCTCGATCCGCTCGGTGCCCTTGACCAGGATCGGCTTCGGCGCGTCACCTTCGCCTGCGAGCGTGACCAGTACCGCCGCATCACGCAGCGGCGAGCCGTAATCGGTGCGTCCGCCTTCAAACTTAATGTCTTCTGGGATCGACCCGAGGGCCGCGTCAAAGACCTTTTCCGACCGAACCCTGTCGCCGAGCATGGCGAGCGCGGCGGCGACTTCGGCCTTGGCGGTCGGCGTGGCGAGCTTGTCGAGCTTGACGTCGGCGATATAGCGAAGATCGCCGACCGGCGCCATGCGGTTCCGCGCCAGCACATAGAGCGCATAGGACAACGCAAGCCCGCCGTCGGTCGCGACGTCCGGCGCCGTGTTCACGTAGTTCCGGAGCCGGTCGAGCGCGAGCTTGAACTGAAGGTCAGAGACGGCGAAGTTTCGTGCCCGCGCGCGGGTGAGAAAGTCGGTGACATAGGCATCGAGCCAGGCATCGTCGCCGCCCGGCGACCAGAGCCCGAAGGCGCCCTCCGAGCCTTGCCGCGCCAGCACGGTCTCGATCGCCTTTTGGATGCGTCCATCGATTTCGCCGTCGACCGCGAGCTGTGCGGTGAGCGCAAGCTCGTTGACATAGAGCAGCGCGATGGCGCGGCTGACGATCTGCTCGGTGCAGCCGAGCGGATAGCGGTCGAGCGCGCCGATCAGGCTTGCCACGTCGAGTGCCGCAGTCGGCGTGACCGACAGCGCCACATTGCCCGTGCCCGGGACGAGATCGGTGAACACGTCCTTCGAAACCATGATGCTTTGTCCCGGTTCGAGCGGCTTAACCGTGCGGCGGGCGAGGATCTGCGTCGCCGGATGCACGCTGAGCGGATATTGGCGGGCAAGACTGAAGCCTTCCGGCCCGTTTACCGTCACCGCGACCAGACCGGTGCCAACGCCCTTCGCCGAGATGGGCAAGGTAATGGCGCCACGCTTCTTCGCGTCGAGACTGAGCGACTTGTCACCGCCCTCGACACTGAGAGGACCATCGGCGGAGACGGCGATTTTGTACTCGCCCGTCGCGCCCTCGACATTGTCGAGATCGAGCCTGAGCGTCGTCTTGTCGCCGGTGAGCAGGAAGCGCGGCAACGTCGCGGTGACCACCACGGGATCACGTACCACGACATCGCCGGAGGCATGCCCGACCTTGTCCTTGCTCCAAGCGACCGCCATAACCCGCACGGTTCCCGAGAAGGCCGGAATGTCGAAGGCGACTTCGGCAGTGCCGTCGACGCCTACCGTGACGATGCCCGAATAGAGAGCGAGCGGCGGCTGCACCGGCGGGCTCCCCTGCAATTCGCCCGCGCCGGAATCGCCGCCCGTCCTGATCTGGCCCTTGGTGCCCTGCATGCCGTCGATTAGTTGACCGTAAAGGTCGCGTATCTCGGCCGAGAGCTTGCGCTGCCCCAGATAATAAGTGTCGGGGTCGGGGACCTGGTAATTGGTAAGATTGAGGATGCCGACGTCGACCGCGGCTACGACGATGCGCGCCTCTTCGCCGGCAAGATTGGCGAGCTTGACGGGAATGCGCAGCGGGGTCTCGGGGCGGATCAAGCCAGGCAGATCGAGCGCGACGCCGATCGTGTGCGCCTGCTTGGAAACATTGAACCATTGCACGCCGATGGCGCGGCCGGGCATGCGCTTTTCGGCTTCATCGAGCGGACGCCGCAAGGTGGCAAGCACATAGGCGCCGGTGCCCCAGTCCTCGCCGACGGTGAGCGGTAGCTTGACGAGCCCCGGCTCCACATCCGTCGTAGTCTGGGTGATGAGACGGTCGCCGATCACCGACAAGGTCACCTTGCCCGCGCTCCGCGCCGTCACCGCGACAGTCATCGTCTCTCCGGGCTTGTAGTCCTTCTTGTCGAGCGCGATCTCGAGCAGGTCCGGTGTGTCGGCGGAGGCCTCCGCATACCAGCCGGAGTCGAAAATGATCGAGGTCTCGGGCCCGGACGGATCGGGGCTAGCCACTTCCAACCGATAGCGTCCCCAGGTCACGGGCACCGAGATCTTGCCCGGCGCGTCGGCCGTAAGGTCGAGCGTGCCGTCGGCGATGCGCCGCGTCACCTTGATCGGCTCGTAGCTCCAATAGCCGCCGCTGCGATACCACTGATATTTCGTCTCGACATTGAG
>JBQGDO010000217.1:0-11073 GCA_052039105.1 Methyloceanibacter sp. | reverse complement strand
CGGACAATGCCGCGGTGGACGCGGAGGGGCGGCTGTGGATCTCGACTGACCAGGGGGAGCCCTGGCCCACGGGCCGCGCCGATGGCCTCTATGCCCTGGAGACCGAAGGCGAACGGCGGCGCACCTCCAAGCTCTTCTTCCGCTGCCCGGTGGGGGCGGAGATGTGCGGCCCCTGCTTCACGCCGGACCAGGAGACCTTGTTCGTCGCCGTGCAGCATCCGGCCGCCGACGTCAACGACCGCGATAAAGGCTTCGAGCGGGCGTCCAGCTTCGCCGACCCGGCCACCCGCTGGCCCGATTTCAAGCCCGACATACCGCCGCGGCCCTCGGTGATCGCCATCACCAAGATCGGCGGTGGCAAGATCGCCTGAATTTCCGGGCCTCGCGGGACTCTTGAAAAAGCCGCGAACGCGTGCGAGCTAAAGTCGTTCCCTGTGCAAAGAGATTCGTGGAGCCGTTGGTGTCGAAGAGACCCATGCGCAAATCCGCCGCATCGTCACGCGACCTGTTCGCGCGGCTGGACGACGATCACAAGAAGCCGCTCAAAGGCGGCAGCAAGCCCACTGCACGCGGCAAGTTCTCCGGGCGTGGCGAGGACGCGTATACCGCTGCGGATATCGAGGTGCTGGAAGGCTTGGAGCCGGTGCGGCGGCGCCCCGGCATGTATATCGGCGGGACCGACGAGAAGGCAATGCATCACCTCTTCGCGGAGGTGCTCGACAACGCCATGGACGAGGCGGTCGCCGGCCACGCAGATCATATCGGCGTCGCGCTGGAACAGGACGGCTTCCTAACGGTGACCGACAACGGGCGTGGCATCCCCGTCGATCCTCACCCCAAATTCAAGAAGAAGTCCGCCCTTGAAGTGATCATGACCACTCTGCATGCGGGCGGCAAATTCAACTCCAAGGTCTATGAGACGAGCGGCGGCCTGCATGGCGTCGGCGTGTCGGTGGCCAATGCGCTGTCGGAAAGCATGGAGGTCGAGGTCGCGCGCGGACAGAAGCTCTATCGCCAGAGCTATACGCGCGGCAAACCTGACGGCCCGCTGAAAAGTCTCGGGGCGATCAAGAACCGGCGCGGCACCAAGGTCCGATTCGCGCCCGATCCGAAGATCTTCGGCAAGGGTGCCGCGTTCAAACCGGCGCGGCTGTTCCGCATGGCGCGGTCTAAGGCCTATCTGTTCCGGGGGGTGGAGATCAGATGGTCGTGCGCCAAGGCGCTGCTCGAAGGCGACAGCGAGACGCCAGAGAGCGCGGTTTTTCACTTTCCAGGCGGGTTGAAGGACTTTCTCGAAGACCGCATCGAGGGGCAGACAACCGTCGCCAACGAGATTTTCGCCGGACGCATCGAGCGGACCAACGGGGACGGCTCGCTCGAATGGGCGATCGCCTGGGTCGCCAGCGACGACGGTTTCCTCAACTCCTACTGCAACACGGTGCCGACACAAGACGGCGGCACGCATGAGCAAGGTTTGCGCGCCGCGCTGACCAAGAGCCTACGCGCCTATGGCGAGCTGACCGGCAATAAGCGGGTCGCGCAGGTGACCGCCGACGACGTGCTCGGCACGGCCGCAGCCATGCTCTCCGTGTTCATTCGCGAACCGGAGTTCCAGGGTCAGACCAAAGACCGGCTGTCGAGTCCCGAGGCCGCGCGCATCGTCGAGGGCGGCCTGCGCGACGCATTCGACCATTGGCTCACCGGCAATCCAAGCCAAGCGAACCGCCTGCTCGATTGGGTGATCGACCGCTCCGAGGAGCGGCTGCGCCGGAGGAAAGAGAAAGAGATCGGCCGGCAAACCGCGACGCGCCGTCTGCGCCTCCCCGGCAAGCTTGCCGATTGTGCGATGAGCGGGGCGCAAGGCACGGAGATCTTCATTGTCGAGGGTGACTCGGCTGGAGGCTCGGCCAAGCAGGCGCGCGACCGGGCCACCCAAGCCGTGCTGCCCTTGCGCGGCAAGATTTTGAATGTGGCGAGCGCGAGCTCGACCAAGCTCGCCGACAACCAGCTGTTGAGCGATCTGATCCAAGCGCTTGGCTGCGGCACTGGCGCGCGCTATCGGGAGGAAGATCTGCGCTACGAGAAAGTGGTAGTGATGACCGACGCCGATGTCGACGGCATGCATATCGCCTCGCTGCTGATCACCTTCTTCTATCGCGAGATGCGCGGGCTGATCGAAGGCGGCCATCTCTACCTTGCCGTGCCGCCGCTCTACCGCTTGAGCCAGGGCGCGAAGATTTTTTACGCGCGCGACGACGTGCATAAGGACGAATTGCTGCGCAAGGAATTCAATGGCAAAGGCAAGGTCGATGTGAGTCGTTTCAAGGGCTTGGGCGAGATGCTTCCCAAGCAGCTCAAGGAGACGACCATGGACCCGAAAGTGCGCACGCTGCTTCGGGTCGAGATCGCCCATGACGACAAGAGCACCGGCAAGGTCGTCGATCAGTTGATGGGTAACAAGCCCGAGGCGCGCTTCCGCTTCATCCAGGAGCGGGCCGAATTCGCCAAGCCGGACGAATTGGATATTTAGCTAAAGCCAGCGCGGTACCCGGGCTTTGTATTTGCGATAGGCCTCGCCGAATTGGCGCTCGAGATAGGCCTCCTCGGGCGCGACCACGCCCCGTTGCAGAATGATCAGAACGGGAATGAGCAGGAGCAGCACCCAGAGGCTCGTCAGCATGATGGCGAGGCCGAAATAGACCAGCACGAAGCCGATATAGATGGGGTTGCGGGTGAAGGCATAAGGCCCCGCCTCCACGAGAGCCGTCGACGCCTCGCCGGGAACGACGCTGGTGCCGGAAAGCTGGAAGCGGCGAAAGGACAGCGCGGCAAGCGCAAAGCCGATTGCGACGAAGGTTAATCCGGCCACAAGCGCCAAGCCGTTGGGCTGTGCCAGCCCCGGCGGGATAGGTAGGATCAGGCTCAACAGGCAGCCGAGCCCAACCGCGCCCAAGAACAGAAACGGGGGCTTGATGGCAACATTGGCGGCATCGTCAGTCATGGCCATGGACAATCCTTATCGCTCCGAGGCCCCGCGACATTCTATCAACCCTCCATAACAACCGTTTTAGGCCGCGACCGCCGATTTCCCCCTTGCGCGGATTGACCCGGCCGCTTATGTGATGGCCAAGCATTGCAGGGTATATCCAACGCATTGCTTTAGTCGAATGTTGCGCAAGGGCTGCGAATCGTTGCAGCAAATAGTTGCGCTTTAAAAGAAAGAAGATACGCGCGGCGCTCCGGCCCCGCGCGGAATTTTAGCTAACGCATGAGCTTTTCAAATCTTGGCCTAAGCCCCAAAGTCCTATCTGCCGTCGAAGCGGCAGGGTTCCAAACTCCGACCCCAATTCAAGCCAAAGCCGTCCCTGTCGCCGTCACTGGCCGCGACGTGCTCGGCATCGCCCAGACCGGCACCGGCAAGACCGCGTCCTTCGTGCTGCCGATGCTTACTCGGCTAGAACGCGGACGCGCTAGGGCGCGCATGCCCCGCTCCTTGATCCTTGCGCCGACACGCGAGCTCGCCGCGCAGGTGGCCGAGCATTTCGAAATCCTCGGCAAGAACCACAAGCTCACGGTCGCCCTGCTGATCGGAGGCGTGACCTATGAGGATCAGGACCGCAAGCTCGATCGCGGCGCAGACGTGGTGATCGCCACGCCTGGCCGTCTGCTCGACCATTTCCAACGCGGCAAGCTTCTGCTGAACGGCATCGAGATCGTGGTGATCGACGAGGCCGACCGCATGCTCGACATGGGCTTCATTCCCGATATCGAGCGCATCTGCAAACTCCTCCCCTTCACGCGGCAGACCTTGTTCTTCTCCGCGACCATGCCCCCCGAGATTCAACGCCTCGCCGATAAGTTCCTGCATCACCCCGAACGTATCGAGGTCGCGCCGCAGGCGACCGCGGCGGCGACCATCGTGCAAAGGCTGAAGAAGGCGCCCGACGATCCGGCCAGCAAGCGCGAGGCGCTGAGAGCCTTGATGCGCGAGACAGATGTCAAGAATGCCATCATTTTCTGCAACCGGAAGAAGGACGTCGGCATTCTCTATCGCTCGCTCCTTAGACATGGATTCAGTGTAGGCGCGCTGCACGGCGATATGGAGCAGCATCAGCGCACGGCGACCCTCGATGCGTTCCGCAACGGGCAAATCGCCTTCTTGGCTGCGAGCGACGTGGCGGCGCGCGGCCTCGACATCCCCGAAGTAAGCCACATCTTCAATTACGACGTGCCGATCCATCCCGAGGACTATGTGCATCGGATCGGGCGCACGGGCCGGGCGGGGCGCGAAGGTTTCGCCGCCATGCTAGTGACGCCGAAGGATTACAAGGCGCTGAAAGCGATCGAGAAGCTGCTCCGGCAGGAGATTCCCTGGATCGACGGCGCCCCGAGCGAGGCGGAGCAAGCAGAGGCGGAAACCAGGCCCAATGAAAATGGACGGCATCGCCGGGGTGGACGTTCCAGACGGGGAAAGCGGGGGTCAGGCGCGCAATCGGGTCACGCCGCAAGGCAGCAGCAAGTGCCGAACGGCCATGAGGCCAAAAAGAGGGACGAGAGCCGGCACGATCACCGGCACCATCAACACAAGCAGCAGAAGCATCACGGAGAGCGGAAACCAAGCCCTGTGGTGCACGGCGCTCCCGCCGAACGCCCGCAGGGCCATGCGCCGCAGCCGCCGCGCGGCAAGCAGCAGGGCATGGGCGACCACGTGCCGGCCTTCATGATGCGCCCGGTGCGGGTGACTTAAGGGGCTTTTTCGGAAATTTTTGTGCCGCTCTGCGCCGCTTCGGCGGCGGGCTTGAGCGTGACCGACTCGCCGCAACCGCAGGCGCTCGTCTGGTTTGGATTGTTGAACACGAAACCCGAACGCAGACGGTCGGTGCGGTAATCCATTTCGGTGCCCAGTAGGAACATGACCGCGGTCGGGTCGATCAGCAGCTTGACTCCCTTGTCCTCGACCACCTCGTCATGCGGCCCGCGTGCTTCCGCATAGGACATGGTGTATTCCATGCCGGCGCAGCCGCCGTTCTTCACGCCGATGCGCACCCCTTCGATCGCCTTCCCGGAGGTAGCCGTAAGCGCCCGCAGCCGCTCGGCCGCGGCTTCGGTCAGGCGCATCACTTGGGGTCTCGGTATGGTCATGGCTTAAAGTTGGGATAGTTCGGGGACGCGTTCAAGGCTCAGAACATGTTGAGCGCAAGCCGCGCCTCGTCGGTCATGCGGCTCATGTCCCAGGGCGGGTCGAACACGAGATTGACCTTCACCTGGCCTACACCCGGCACGGCCGAGACGGCATTCTCCACCCAGCCCGGCATGTCGCCCGCAACGGGGCAACCCGGCGCGGTCAAAGTCATGTCGACCTCGACATTGCGGTCGTCGTCGACCTCGAGCCGATAGATCAGGCCAAGCTCGTAGATATCGACTGGAATCTCGGGATCGAACACGGTTTTCAGCGCGGCGACCAGGTCGGCATGTAGGCGCTCGAGTTCTTCGGGCGGGATGGCGGAACTAGTCCCCTCCCCGCCGCCGGTCGCGCCGACACAAGCCTTGATCTCGGCGGGCTCCTCCGGAGCCACCGCCTCAGGCTCGGCCGCGCGGGGCGCCGCGTCCTCTTTTTGAGTCTTCTCAATCATTTCGGCCACAGCCCTAAGCGAACATCTCACGCGCCTTATGCAGCGCTTCTACCAGAGTATCGACTTCCTGGACGGTATTATACATGGCGAACGAAGCCCGGCATGTCGAGGTCGTGCCATAGCGGGCCAAAAGCGGCTCGGCGCAATGGGTCCCGGCCCGCACCGCCACGCCGTAGCGGTCGAGAATCGTGCTCACGTCATGCGGGTGGGCGCCTTCCATGTTGAAGGAGACGATGCTGCCCTTGTCCTTGGGGCGGCCGTAGATGCGCAGCCAGTTCAGTTCGCCGAGCCGCTGCATGGCATAGTCGAGCAGCACATCCTCGTGCGCTTTGATGCGCTCGCGGCCTACGCTCTCGACATAGTCGATGGCCGCGCCAAGGCCGATCGCCTGGACGATAGCGGGAGTGCCTGCCTCGAAGCGGTGCGGCGGCTCGGCGTAGGTCACCTCCGAGGTGGTGACATAGCCGATCATCTCGCCCCCGCCCTGATAGGGACGCATGCGCTCCAAATGCTCCTTCTTGCCGTAGAGCACGCCGATGCCGGTCGGACCGTAAAGTTTGTGGCCGGTGAAGGCATAGAAATCGACGTTGAGGTCCTGCACATCGACCGGGAGATGCACCGCGGCTTGAGCGCCGTCGGCGAGCACGGGGATGCCGCGTTCATGCGCGATCTTCACCACTTCCTTGAGCGGAACGATGGTGCCGAGCACGTTGGACATATGAGTCAAAGCAATGAGTTTCGTGCGCGGGCTGATAAGCCGCTCGAACTCGTCAAGCAGGAAGTCGCCGTTGTCCGAGATCGGCGCCCATTTCAGCACCGCACCTTGGCGCTCCTTGAGGAAGTACCAGGGCACGATGTTGGAGTGGTGCTCCATGAGCGTCAGCAGGATCTCATCCCCCTCGCCGATGCGCGGGGCGCCGTAGGAGGAGGCGACGAGGTTGACCGCCTCGGTCGCGTTACGGGTGAAGATGATCTCTTCGTCGGAACGAGCGTTAACGAAGCGGCGCACTTTCTGTCGCGCGGCCTCGAAGTTGGCGGTGGCGCGATTGCTCAGATGATGCAGCCCGCGATGCACATTGGCGTATTCGTGAGCATAGGCGCGCTGGATGGTCTCAAGCACCAACTTCGGCTTTTGCGCCGAGGCGCCGTTGTCGAGATAAACGAGCGGCTTGCCGTGCACTTTCTCTGAGAGGATCGGGAAATCGGCGCGGATCGCCTCCACGTCGAACGGAACGTCTACCGCTTTAAGATCCTTGGCCGACGGTGTGAGCACGGTCATCGGCCGCTCCTTCAGTCGTAGTCGACGCCGAGCCATTCGGCCGAGGCCCGGGCCAAGACGTCCCGCAATCCCTCATCCTCGACCTTTTCCAGGGCTTCGCCGACAAAGGCCTGGATCAAGAGCGCGCGGGCTTGTGCCTCGGGGAGGCCCCTGGCTTCGAGATAGAACAGCAAATCCTCGTCGATCTGGCCCGAAGTCGAGCCGTGGCCGCAGACGACGTCGTCGGCAAAGATCTCGAGCTCTGGCTTCGAGTCGAACTCGGCCGCTTCCGACAAAAGGAGCGCGCCGGCCATCTGCTTGCCGTCGGTCTTTTGCGCGCCCGGCGAGACGATGATCTTGCCCTGAAACACGCCACGGGACTCGCCATCAAGCACGCCCTTGAACAGCTCGCGGCTCGTGCAGTGGGGCACGCGATGCTCGACCAGCAAGGTGGTGTCGCAATGCTGCCTTCCGCGCAGGAGGAAACCGCCGGAAATATCCACCGCCGCGTTCTCGCCGACAAAGCGCACATAGAGCTGGTTGCGAGTAAGCGCGGCACCCGTGGAGAATTGAAAAGCGTCGTAGCGTGCCTCGGCGGCAAGCTCCACCAGCCATGTCGAAAGATGGAAAGCTTCCTCGCCCTCGCGCTGGAATTTCACATGCTTGAGCGCCGCCTTTTCGCCCACCCTGATCTCGGTCGCGGCATTGCGCTGAAGCCTCGGAATGCCGAGGTCGCCGAAGCTCTCGATGAGCGTCGCCGAACTTCCGTTTTCGGCAATAACCACATTCCTGGTGACGGTCGAGGCAGGCTCGCCCTTGCCATCGAGTTGGATCAGGTGGATCGGCTTGTCGAGGAGCACGCCATCGCCGATGCGCAAGGCTGCGCCCCCGGTCATGAGCGCGGTGTTCAGGGCAAGCACAGCGTCGTCGTCACGCGGATTGACCTGGGAGAGCGCGGATTTGAGCCAAGCCGGCGGCTTCTCCAAGGCGTGGCCGAGCGAAATCGCTTCGACTCCTGCGGCCTTCAGCCTGGCGATATCCGAAAGATCGGTCCTGAGATCGCCCTCGACGACGACGAGGCGGTAGGCGGGGAGGCCCATGATCGCGTGGCCAAGGGCGCGCTCGAATTCGGCCTCGGCAATACCCGTCCCCACGGCTTTGAGCAGCGGGTTGGCATCGGTCAGCCTGGCGCGGAGATCGGTATATTTCCACGCCTCGATGCGGCGGTGCGGCAGCCCAAGCCGGCCATAGGCCCTGATCGCGTCCTGTCGCAAGCCCGAGACGAAGGGATCGCGCGCGCCGGGAAGCGCCTGCTCGGCACCCTCGTACAGGTCGAGAAGCTCTTGCTCGGCCTTGGTCCTGAATTGCTGGACGGGCAGGTCCATCTGAGCGTCGCTCCCTAGGCGGCTGCTTCGCCGAATTCGGCGTAGCCGGACTCTTCAAGCTCGAGCGCGAGCTCAGGCCCGCCGGAGCGCGCCACCCTACCCTCGGACAGGACATGCACGCGGTCCGGCACGATGTAGTTCAGGAGCCGCTGATAATGGGTAATCACCAGCATGGCGCGATCGGGGCTGCGCAACGCATTGACCCCTTCCGCCACGATGCGCACCGCGTCGATGTCGAGGCCGGAGTCGGTCTCGTCCAGCACGCAAAGCGACGGCTCGAGCAGCGCCATTTGCAGAATCTCGTTGCGCTTCTTCTCGCCGCCGGAGAAGCCGACATTGAGCGGGCGCTTGAGCATTTCGGGGTCGATCTTGAGCTCTCTCGCCTTCTCGCGCACGAAGCGCAGGAAATCAGGGGTCGACAATTCCGCCTCGCCGCGCGCCTTGCGCACCGCATTCACCGCCGTGCGCAGGAAGGTCATGGTGGCGACGCCGGGAATCTCCATCGGGTACTGGAAAGCCAGGAAAACGCCGGAAGTGGCGCGCTCGGAGGGATCCATGGCAAGCAAGTCCTCGCCTTTCCAGGTGATCGAGCCGGCGGTGACCTGATAATCCTCCTTGCCGGCGAGCACATAAGCCAGCGTGGACTTGCCAGAGCCGTTCGGCCCCATAATGGCGTGCACCTCGCCTTGCGGCAGTGTGAGGTCGAGGCCGTTCAGGATCTCGCGGCCATCGACATTGACATGCAGATTCTTGATCTCAAGCATTACGACTTCTTTCTAATCCTTTGGGACAGAGTCCGGTTTCAGCGCCTATTTGCGGTCGCCCCAGCTCCAGCGCCATTCGCCATCGGTTTTCGTCCGGGCGAACGCGATGAACGCGACCACTGCCGCCGGCAGGAAGATCGCAAAGAGGATGAAAGCCATCACCGGCGGCAACCAAGCGAACAGTGCGAGCGTGACTAGCGCGCAAACCAACGGGAGAGCGAGGAGCGCAGCCCAGCCTTGCCAGGTAGCGGGCGTGGCGCCGTAGCCGTAGCGCCGCGGCGTGAACCAATAGTCCGTAGTCTTCTGCGTCATCCCACGCTCCCCTCGAGGCTGATGCCGATCAGCTTCTGCGTCTCGGCCATGAACTCCATGGGAAGCTGCTGCAGCACGTCGCGGACGAAGCCGTTGACGATCAGCGCCACCGCTTCCTCGCCCGACAGGCCTCGCTGCAAGCAATAGAACAGCTGGTCGTCGGAAATCTTCGAGGTGGTCGCCTCGTGCTCGAAGGTCGCGCTTGCGTTCTTCGCTTCGATGTAGGGCACGGTATGCGCGCCGCATTTGTCGCCGATCAGGAGCGAATCGCAATTGGTGAAGTTGCGCGCGTTGGTCGCCCGGCGGTGCGCCGAGACGAGCCCGCGATAGGTATTGTTGGAATGTCCGGCAGCGATGCCCTTGGAAATGATGCGGCTCGAGGTGTCCTTGCCGAGATGCACCATCTTGGTGCCGGAATCGACCTGCTGATAGCCGTTGGAAATGGCGATCGAGTAGAACTCGCCTCGGCTGCCGTCGCCGCGCAGGATGCAGGACGGGTATTTCCAGGTGATGGCGGAGCCGGTCTCGACCTGCGTCCAAGAGATCTTGGAGCGAGCCCCGCGGCAATCGCCGCGCTTGGTGACGAAATTGTAGATACCGCCCTTGCCCTGCTTGTCGCCGGGATACCAGTTCTGCACCGTCGAGTATTTGATCTCGGCGTCATCGAGCGCGACCAGTTCGACTACGGCCGCGTGCAGCTGGTTCTCGTCGCGCATCGGCGCCGTGCATCCTTCGAGATAGCTCACATAGGCGCCCTTGTCGGCGATGATCAGGGTGCGCTCGAACTGGCCGGTCTGCCGCTCGTTGATGCGGAAATAGGTTGAGAGCTCCATCGGGCAGCGCACGCCGGGCGGCACGTAGACGAACGAGCCGTCGGAGAACACCGCCGAATTGAGCGTGGCGTAGAAATTGTCGGTGATCGGCACCACCGAGCCCAGATATTTGCGCACAAGCTCAGGATGCGTCTTCACCGCCTCGGAGACCGAGGAGAAGATCACGCCGGCCTTGGCCAGCTCTTCCTTGAAGGTGGTGACCACCGAGACAGAGTCGAACACGGCATCGACCGCGACCCGGCCGCCCTCCAGCCGCGCGCCATCGACACCCGCGAGCAGCTTCTGCTCGGAGAGCGGGATGCCGAGCCGCTCATAGGTGCGCAAGAGCTCAGGATCGACCTCGTCGAGACTCTTCGGCCCCTCCGTGCTCTTCGGCGCCGCATAGTAGTAGAGCTCCTGGAAGTCGATCTTGGGGTAATGGACATTGGCCCATTTCGGCTCGGTCAGGGTGAGCCAGCGGCGATAGGCCTCGAGCCGCCATTCGAGCAGCCACTCGGGCTCGCCCTTCTTGGCCGAGATGAAGCGGACGACGTCTTCGTTCAGGCCCTTGGGGGCCTTGACCGACTCGATCTCGGTGAAGAAGCCGTATTTGTACTTGTCGACGTCGATCTCTCGAACGCGAGCGACGGTTTCTTGCACAGCAGGCATGCTCTACTCCAAATCCTCTCTCGCGGCGCTCAGGCCGCCGCCATGGGCCTCAGCCGGGCGATCAGCTCGGCGAAGGCCTTCAGGAAATTCTCGATATCGTCACGCTTGGTCGCAAAACCAAGGCTGACACGGATCGCGCCTTGGGCCACCTCGTCGGGGACGCCCATCGCGCTCAACACATGCGAGGCCTCGACCTTGCCCGACGAGCAGGCCGCGCCGGAACTCACGGCGACACCGGCC
>JBQGDO010000216.1:0-4057 GCA_052039105.1 Methyloceanibacter sp. | reverse complement strand
GGGATCGATCGCCGCAGTCTTCTTGTTCTACCTTGCGCCCCTGCCGATTGCGATCGCCGCCTTGGGCTGGGGTCACCTGTCGGGGTTGATCGCCGACGCGACCGCTACGGCGGCGGTCGCGGTCCTTTCCGGGGTTTTCTTCATCGCCGTGCCCGTGATCGCTTTCGGCGCCTGGTGGCTCGGCTATCTGGCATTGCTTGCTCGACCCGCCGCCAACGGCGGCGGCGCCGCTCTCGAATGGTATCCGGTTGGGAGGCTGGTGCTGTGGGCGGCCGTGATCGGCACGCTGGTGGTTGCCGCCGCGGTCCCCAATTTTGGCACCGACCAGGAAAGCTTGCAGGCGGCTCTGCGCAAGACCTACGAGCGCATTCTGCGCGATCAGGCGCTGATCGAGGTGCTCGTGGTGGCCGTTCCGCCAGCGGCCGCGGTGTTCTCCACGGTCACCAATCTGTTCAACCTCTGGCTCGCGGCGCGCATCGTGAAAATCTCTGGCCGGCTCGCGCGGCCCTGGCCGGATCTGGCAGCCTTGACGTTGCCCCCCACGAGCGCGGGACTGCTCGCGGCGGCGATCGCGGGCTCCTTTCTGCCCGATCTCGTCGGCGTGTTGCTCGGTGCGTTGGCGGCGAGCCTGCTCATGGCGTTTGCCGTCCTCGGCTTTGCCGTCCTGCATGCGATCACGCGCGGGATGGGCAGCCGCGCGGTCGTGCTGGCGGGCGTCTATGGCGTCACGATCGTGCTCGGCTGGCCCGTCTTGGCGATATCGATTCTGGGCCTCGCCGAGCTCGCTCTCAACATTCGCGGCCGCGTTGCAGGCAAGCGCGGACCGCCCAGCCTGCGGACTTAGACAAATCCAACGATCGACAGATGGAGATACGACAATGCAAGTGATCCTGCTCGAGCGCGTCGCCAAGCTCGGCCAGATGGGCGACGTCGTGCGCGTCAAGGACGGCTTTGCGCGCAACTATCTCTTGCCCAAGGGCAAGGCATTGCGTGCCACCAACGAGAACCGCGCCCGTTTCGAGAACATGAAGGTCGAGCTCGAGGCCCGCAACCTCGAGCAAAAGAGCGAAGCGGAGAAGATCGCCCAGAAACTCGAAGGCCAGAGCTTCGCGGTGCTGCGCCAAGCGGCCGAGGGCGGCCAGCTTTACGGCTCGGTCTCGCCCCGCGACCTCGCTGTTCTGGTCGGCGAGCGAGGCTTTGCCATCACTCGCGCCCAGGTCGCGCTCAATACGCCGATCAAGACGATCGGGCTGCACAAGGTGCCCATCTCGCTGCACCCTGAGATCGAGGTGACCATTCAGGTGACCGTCGCGCGCAACGCGGACGAAGCCGCTCGGATCGCGCGCGGCGAGGACGTTACCGCCGTCCGTGAGGAAGCCGAGGAGGCCGCCGAAGCGGCGGCGGCCGCGGCGGAGGCGTTCTTCGAGCCGGAGGCGGCCGAGGCGCGTCGCACGCGCGAAGGCGCCGCCGAGCAGCCGGAAGCGCAATCCGAGCCGGAGAAGGCTTGAAGCCTGTTGCCGGGGCTGCGATTCGCCCCGGCGCGGCCGCGCGGCGCTACTCCTCGAACTCCTGGGGGCCAGTCGAGCGCATCGGCGCCGCCGATGCGGCTTGCGGCGAGACCGCCTCGGCAACGCGTCCCTGCGCGGCGTCGACCGGCAGCGTGCCCGCCTCCACGCTCTCCGACGGGCGGCGCGGCGCCGGCGCCCGGCGGCCGGGCGTCGTCGCGGGCAGCGCGGTCTGGGTCTCCGGCTGTGCGCCCTGATCGGCCGCAGGTGGGGTCCGGCGCGCGGTTGTTGTGGCCGACTGCCCTGCCCCCATGGCCGGCGTTCGCTGCTGCACAGCCCGCGGATCGCTGCCCACCGACGCAAGATACGCGGCCATGGCCGCCGCTTCCTGCCCCCCGGTGGTATAATGTTCCAGCAAGAACCGGGCGTTGGTTTGCTTGAGCGCCCGCGCACTGCGGTGGCAGGCATTGCAAGTATCGGCGAAAATCTGCGCGGGGGACTTGCCGGCATCGAGGTTCGATTGGGCCTGCGCCGGCAACACTGCCATCCAGACGGCGGCGCCGACCATCCATCGTGCGATTCGATCGATCCTCGACACCCTGCCCTCCGTTGCCGCCCGCGCCCAGGACCGGCAGCTACGCTTTGCTTCGAATTTTTGGCCAAAAGAGGATGGGAACTGCCCCCGTCAGGTCATCCTGTGCCGCCCGTGGCGCACCCGCAACTCGACCGCGTTGCCGTAACCGGCGGACTTTGTTTTAATTCCACGGCCGGTCCGGCCGGGGGTCGCCGATGGACCACAGCCTGATCCGTGCGTGCCGACGCCAGTGGGCACCAATTGTGTCGCGGGCGTGGCGAAAGGCGAGGATGCGTTAGGACGCGGCCGATGGATCGGTTGCTGCGGGCGGCATTCGGAAAGCTGATCGGGTCCGGGAATCTCCGGGTCACGACCGCGCGTGGATCGACGTTCGTCTTGGGGGACGGCACCGGCAAGCCCGCGGCGATCCGTTTCACCACTCCGGCAGCCGAGCGCGCCGTTCTCATCGATCCGACATTGCGATTCGGCGAAGGCTACATGGATGGCGGCATCGTGGTCGAGCAAGGCTCGATTGCGGATGTCCTCGCGATCGTGCTCGGTCAGCATCGCGACGGCAGCCTGCCGGCGTGGACGCGAGTGCGAGGATTCCTCCGCTATCTCTCTCGTCGCATCAGGCAGTTCAATCCGCGCCCGCGCGCGCGGCGCAACGTCGCGCACCACTACGATCTCGACGGCCAGCTTTACACGTTGTTCCTGGACGCCGACCGGCAATACAGCTGCGCTTATTTCGAGACCGCCGAGCAATCGCTCGACGATGCGCAGCTCGCCAAGAAGCGCCATCTGGCGGCGAAGCTTGTGCTCACGCCGGAGCAGCGGGTACTCGACGTCGGCTGCGGCTGGGGCGGGCTTGCGCTCTATCTGGCCGAGCTCTGCGACGCACGCGTCACCGGCATCACGCTTTCGGAGCAACAGCTCGCGCTCGCACGCGTGCGCGCGGCCGAAAAGGGATTGTCCGACAAGGCCGAGTTCCATCTCCGCGACTATCGCGATGTGTCGGGAAAATTCGACCGCATCGTCTCGGTCGGGATGTTCGAACATGTGGGCGTCGGCTTCTACGACGGGTTCTTCCAGAAGTGCTCCGCCCTGCTCGACGATGATGGCGTGATGCTGTTGCATTCGATCGGACGGTCGGAAGGCCCCAGCGTCACCAATCCTTGGATCGCAAAATACATCTTTCCCGGCGGCTACATTCCTGCGCTGTCGGAGGTGCTGCCAGCGGTCGAGCGCGCGGGGCTGCTCGTCACCGACCTCGAAATTCTGCGCCTGCACTATGCCGAGACGCTCAGGGCCTGGCGCGAACGCTTCCTCGCGCACCGCGAGGAGGTCGAGCGGCTCTACGACCAGCGCTTCACCCGCATGTGGGAATTCTACCTCGCGGCGTCGGAGATGGCGTTCCGCGAGCAGGCGATGATGGTGTTCCAGCTGCAGCTGACCAAACGGCAGGGCATCGTACCGATGACCCGCGACTACATCGCGCGCGAAGAGGCGCGGCTGCGAGCGCTCGAACGCGGCGGCCGCCCGCCGCTGCGGCTGGCCGGCGAATGATTCTGCCTTCGCCAATCGCACTTCAACAATCGTCAAGCTCCCCGTCGCTGGCCACCAAAAACAATTTTCAGCCGGTGAGAAGCGGGGAAACTCCCCAAGCGTGATGCCTCACGCGCCGTTGCCCGTGCTAAATGGCAGTCCTTCCCTGTTGTCGTGCGTGACTTCCGCACCACCTTCTGGTGAGTGCCGCGCCTCGATGTCGTCACAAAATGAAAAACACTGGAACCTCATGGCCGTCGAATCAATATCACGCAAGCCAACGGAGCAACCCGCGCCGACCTACCGCGCCGCACCGCACAATATCGAGGCGGAGCAGGCCCTGCTGGGCGCGATCCTGGTCAACAACGAGGCGCTCTATCGGGTCACCGATTTCCTCGAGCCCCAGCATTTCTTCGAGCCTATCCATCGGCAG
>JBQGDO010000215.1:0-7642 GCA_052039105.1 Methyloceanibacter sp. | reverse complement strand
TGGTCCACATGGCGGGCGCCCGCTTATCACGAAGGCGCGCCCCGGTCCAGCCTCGCAGGCGCCCCGAGCCTTCAATCGTATGCAAACGTCCGTGTCCGGCATCGTTATCGGCTCTCGACACATCTTTGAATCTGTTACATTTATGAACAGCGAGGAGGGGCGGTTGGGCTGCGCCCCTTAGGCGAGGCAAGCGGGGGCTATTGCGATGGCTGATCAGGCGCGACTGCTCGTTCTTTACCACTCGTCCTACGGGCATACCGAGACGCTCGCTTATGCCGTGGCGCATGGCGCCCGCGCCGTGGAAGGCGTGCAGGTGAGCATCAAGCGGGTGCCGGAGCTTATGCCGGAGGATGTCATGCGCTCGGCCGGCATGAAGGTCGACCAGCCCGCGCCGATCGCCGACCCGCAGGAGCTCGCCGAATACGACGGCATCATCTTCGGCAGCCCGACGCGTTTCGGCAACATGACCTCGCAGATGCGGAACTTCCTCGACCAAACTGGGCCGCTCTGGGTGAACGGCGCGCTGATCGGCAAAGTCGGCAGCGTGTTCACCTCGACTTCGACCGGCGGCGGCAACGAGACGACCATCGTCTCCTTCCACTGGACCTTGCTGCATCACGGCATGATCATCGTCGGGCTCCCCTATTCCGCCCCCGACCTGCCCGATGTCAGCGAGGTGAAAGGCGGCTCGCCTTACGGCGCCGGCACCATCGCCGCGCCCGACGGCTCCCGTCTCCCTTCGCAGAAGGAACTCAACCTGGCGAGCTTCCAGGGCCACCACGTCGCCAAGATCACCAGGCGGCTAGCGGGCACGGAGTAGCCTCACCAAAGCGGCGTCTGCTTCGCCCCGTCGAAGATTTCGGCGATACGCGCGCGCGTCCCCTGATCGACGCGCTCCGGCAAATCGCGCCAGGCGAACATGCGCGCCTCGGAAATCTCGCCGCGCTTCCGGTAATTTTCCCGGCGCTGCCAATGGCGCACCACGAACACGGCGATATGGTCGCCCGGGAAGCTCGCGGCGTTGGAGAACACGCCGTGCAGCGCGACCGGGCCGGTCAAGGTCACGCCGACCTCCTCGCTGAGTTCTCGCGCCAGCGCCGTCTCGATCGTCTCGCCCCATTCGACCCCGCCGCCCGGAAAGAACCATCCGGGCCGATAGGAGTGACGCACAAGCAGCACGCGCTCGTCGCCGTCGATCACCGCGCCTTGCGCGCCGAGCGTGAGCCCGCGGCGCATGCGCCAGATCGGCCGGAACATTGCCGTCAGCAGACGATTGGGCCTCAGGCGTGCGAATGCGCCCGGCTTCTTGCTTGCCGCCTCTTGTGCCAAGGCCGGATCTACTTCTTCTCCGCGGCGGGCGCCGCCGCAGGCGGCTCATTGGCCGCTGCCGCGGCGCTTGGCTGGACCGACAATCCGAACAGCCGCCAGCGGCCACCGACCGCCTGATAGATCATCTCGAAATTGATCTGCACCGGCTGTGTCGGGAAATATCCCTTGAGCCGCAGGAAGCCTTTGGCCTGGTCGAGCGAAGGCGGTTCGGTCAGTTGCGGCGCGACAATGTTGACAAACGCCAGATCCACACCTTTCGAGGCGAGGTCCGAGAAAGACTGAGCCAAGCGTGCGGCGGTGTTGGCCTGCGCGAAGCCAGGGGCGCCCTTGTCGCGCAGCACGGTGTAGTTGCCGGTCTGGATCGCGTCGTTCAGCGTGTTGAGCGTACTGCGCAGGAGCAGCACGATCTTTTCGGCGTCCGGCATTATGACTTGCGGCTGCTGCGCCGGCGCGGCGGTTTGTTGCTTTGACTTGGCGGTGGCAGGTGCCTTGGGGACCGACTTCTCCTGCGCGAACGCAACCGTAGAGACCGTGAAGAGGGCCGCGGCGCCCACTATGACGGCGGTGACGAATCGCATGCGCCATTATAGGCCAGTTTGCTCGCCCCGAGTCGCGCTTTCCGGCCACTACCACCCGAAGGACATGCCGGCACGGCCTGCGACTTGGCCCTCGTTCGTGCCGAAGCCGACGCCACCGAACAAGGCAAGCGTGCCGCTGCCGGGACGCAACAAGTTCCTGGCGAGCACCCCGGCTGCGGAGACCCCGACTGCGTTGGCGTCGTCGAACCCGCCCCAGGCGGCGGTCATGCCGAAGCTCTGGCCCGGATCGAGGATCGGCTGCGCCAGCGCTGCGACTGCGGCGATGCCCTCATTCAGGCGGCCGACGTCCTTCTGCGTGGCCAAGCCGAGTTCCGAGTAGGAATAGGCGGCGAGATCCCCGCTTGCGTTCGAAGTGACCAGATGCGTGGGCGCGCCTTGCGCCGCCTTGCTCGCGCCCGACGTGATGCCGGCCATGGTGTAGGTGTCGCTCGCGGTGCCGAGCATGACCTGATCGGCGCGCGTGGTCGTGGCCCCGGCGCCGACGGCCGTCGAGCCGGTGTGGCCGGCCAGCACCGTGGCGCCCGTGCCGAACGAGCTGCCATTGTCGGCCTCGACCCGCGCCCCCTGCCCCACCGCCACATCGCCATCGCCTGCGGCGAACGCGCCGGTGCCGATGGCCATGCCGTTGTTGCTTGCCTGGGCGCCCATGCCAATAGCCATGTTGGCCGTGTTGTCGCCGAAGGCGACGGCGTCCGTGCCCAAGGCAATGTTGCTGCTGTTAGTGCCGTTGGCATTGGCCGCGGGGCCGAAGGCGGCATTGAAGCTACCGGCGCCGCTGGCAATGGCCGAGAAGCCATACGCTGCATTGCGCCCGCTTTCGCCGCTGGCAGTGGCCCCGGAGCCGATGGCGGTGTTGAAGCTGTTGTTGCCGGTCGCAGCTGCGCCCCGCTGGCGATATTGCCGCTGTCGTTGCCGGTGGCATTGGTGGAGCGGCCGATCGCGATGTTGCTGCCGGTATTGCCGCTGGCATTCGCCAGTAGGCCGCTCGCTATGTTGGTGCTGTTGATCCCGCTCGCAACAGTCATAAGGCCGGTTGCGATGTTGGTGCTGCTGATCCCGCTCGCATCAGTCAGGCGGCCGGTTGCGATGTTGGAACCGCCGACACCCGAGGCATTGGCGGACGAGCCAAGCGCGATGTTGTTGCCGGTATTGCCGCTGGCATTTGCCAGTAGGCCGCTGGCGACGTTCCCGCCATCGTCGCCGCTCGCATTCGCGTTTAAGCCGCTCGCAATATTGGCGCCGTTGGCGCCGCTGGCACTGGCGTCTGTGCCCAAGGCAATGTTGCTGCTGTTGTTTCCGCTGGCGTTGGCGCCGGTGAGACTGCCATCTCTGTCGGAGCCGATGGCTATGTTGAAGCTGTTCCCCGGCGGATTGTCAGGATCGTCGCTGCTGCTCGCGTCGGCGGCAAGCCCGCTTGCAATATTGGCACTAAGTGATCCGCTGGCGTTGGCCTGGAAGCCGGTTGCGCTGTTGAAGCTTTCGTCGCCGCTGGCGTCGGCGTCTGTGCCAGTTGCGGTATTGCGGCTCAAGTCGCCGCCGGCATTGGAATCGGCGCCAGTCGCAGTGTTGGCGCTGCCAGCTCCGCTCGCATTGGCGCCGTCACCGCAGGCCGTATTTACCGAAAAGCCGCCGTCGCTCGCCCCAGTAATGTAAGGGGCGCCACCATTCGGCGGACCGGGATCGTTGGCGCAGACCACCGCCCAAGCTTCGTCTGTAACAACCGCCGAATTCAACATCACCGCCAAGATGATGGCCGCAATAAGCGATGTCAGTCTGGTCCACATGGCAACCCCCCAGCATTGCCGCGCACGCGCAGGCACCGGGGGGCGCTCACGCGTGGACGATCCCCAAGCGCCAAGCCTCGCGCCGCATTGTTCGGCAGACAACTCAAAGCAGCTTGATGGCCGCATGATTCCGCTTGTGCTGTGTGGAATGGGCAACAGCGCCAGACACCCAGCAATGCAGCATTTTCAGGGCGTTGCAGCCGTTCTACTGTGCGAGGTCAAAACGCCCGAAAGCTGCCCCGCCCGTGTTCACGCTCGCCCATCTCTCCGACATTCATCTGGGCCCGCTGCCCAAGGTGCGGCGGCGCGACCTGATGTCGAAGCGCATGTTGGGCTATGTCAACTGGCACCGCGGCCGCAAATATGTGCATCGCCGCGAAATCCTCGACCTCGTCACCCGCGACATCGTCGAGCAGGCGCCGGACCACATCGCGGTCACCGGCGATCTCGTCAATCTCGGCCTGCCCGAGGAATTCCTGCGCGCGGCGGACTGGCTGCATCATCTCGGGCCGCCGGATAAAGTGACGGCGATCCCCGGCAATCATGACGCCTATGTGCGGCTGCATCCGGAGGCCGGCACCGGGCACTGGCTGCCTTACATGGAGGCGAACGCGGCGGGCGAAACGCTGTTCCCTACGCCGGACGAGCGCTTCCCGTTCGTGCGCCGATTCGGCGATGTGGCGCTCGTCGCGCTGTCCTCGGCAATCCCCACCATGCCCTTCATCGCCGCGGGCAAAATCGGCTCGGCGCAGCGCGCGCTGCTCGGCGCGACGCTCGACCGGCTGAAAGCGGCCGGCCTGTTCCGCGTGGTCTTGATCCACCACCCGCCGTTGCGGGTACAGGCCGGCTGGCACCGGGGCCTACGCGACGCCGGCAAGTTCAAGCAGGTGCTGCAGCGTCACGGCGCCGAGCTTGTGCTGCATGGCCACAATCATGCGCAAACCGTGCTCGAGCTACCGACCGCGACCGGGCAAGCGATCATCGTCGGCGTGCCCTCGGCCTCGGAAGCCGTCGAGGGGCGCGCGCCGGCGGCGCGCTATAACCAATATGCCATCGCGCGCAATGGGGGCGGCTGGCGCGTCGAGATGGTCGGCCGCGCGGTGGGCGGCCCGCCCGAACACATATGGGAATGCGAGAGCCGCGTCCTCAGGGACGAATGAGCTTGCGCTCTACTTGTTGGCGAGCACCACTGAGGCGCGGGCGTCGTCGAACCATTTGTCGATCGCCGTATCGAGGCTGGCCTCCAGGCCCGATTTCCAGGTTTCGATGGTGGCGTCGAGCGCCTGCTCATTGGCGGCCACGAAGCTCTCGCGGTTGATCGCCTCGTTGGCTTCGTTCGACAGATAGTCCACGGCGGCGCCGATGGCGACGCCGATCGCCGCGCCAACCACCTGCCCGCCCATCGGCTGCACCACGGTACCCGCCACCGCGCCCTGCTGCGCGAAAGCGAGCCGCGTGCCGAGCGAAGTCGCGACGCGGCGCGACAACTGGCCAAAGCTTTGCGCCAGCACCTTGTTGATGACGGGGCCGAGCGCAAGCGCGCCGACCGTGCCGCCGGCAGCCGCCGCGCCGACACCGGCAATCCCGGCGAAGGCACGGTCCTGCATCAGATAGGTCGGCGCCTTCCATTTCTGCGCGTCCCAATCGAGCTTGATACTGGTCATCGGGGTCGCGGGCGGAACATCTTCCATATGGCTCGTATGCTTGGCCAAGAACAGCTGCAGCCGCATGTCGCCATTGGCGATCACCCGGCGATAGCTGTCATGCGCGTGCCGCGCCGCCTGCTCCACGCCCTTGGTGATGGTCTGGTCGCGCAGCTCCGGCTTCAGCACCTGGTCCTTGTAGTTCTTCAGGAAGTACTCCCTCACGTCGGCATCGATCGCCTCGGTGACCGACTCGTATTTGCCGACCTCCAAGAAGCGGGCGATGGCCGAGGAGATCGTCTCCTTCAGCACCACATAGGAGCGCTTCCACTCGAAGAACCAATCGGCATAACCGGAGATCGCCTGCTCGCGATCCTGAAAGGCCAGCGCGAAGCTGCGGTCAAGATCCTCGTGCGCCGCCTGCTTGATACGGGCGCGCTCCTCGTCGAGCATCAGGATGGTGTCGTTGACGAATTTGTCGGCCTCGGACTTGCTCGCCACCACCTTGCGCAAGGTCCCATCGACGTCCTTGATGATGAGATCGACCGCGTCGGGCGGCAGCGACTTGTCGCCGAAGAACACGTCGAACACGCTTTTGTCGGGATGCACGGCGGCGGTGTGGTCGAGATGCCGGTAATAGCTGCGATAGAAGGTGGTGCCGAGCGAGACGATGGCATAGGCGATTAGCGCCACGCCGATGGCCATGCCGACCGGACGCAAAAACATGCCGAGCGCGCTGGGGCGGACGACCTTCTCTCGGCGGCCGCGCGCGCCGAGCCGCATGGCGCGCCGCTTAGCGGGCGGTCTGGTTACCGCGGCTATCGCGTCTTCGGGGTGGGCGACCAAGGCGCCGCCTCGGGATCTCGGCATATCGTCCAACATGTCTTGTGACACCTCTTCCAGCCTGACCCTAACAGGCTTTCACCCCGCCCGCTCCCATATAGGCCGTTCCTGTCGAACTTGTAAGGTTTGGCGGGCTGGGCTCGCAGCAAAGAAACCGGTGCGCTTTACAACGCAGCATCCACCCGGAACGCCCGCCAAGTTGTATGGTTATGCGCAAGAGGTGCGCCGATGGTGAGATTGCCGGAGGCTGATCTTCCCCTCTTCCGCGAGAAGAGGGTCAACGACCCGAAGCGCGCGATCAAGCTGCTGGCCGCGGAGGCAGCGGATTGCACGCGCTGCCCGCTCTTCAAGAACGCGACCCGGACCGTGTTCGGCGAAGGGCCGGCCGATGCCGCGCTGATGCTGATCGGCGAGCAGCCCGGCGACCAGGAGGATTTGCAGGGGCGCCCGTTCGTCGGGCCGGCCGGAAAGGTGCTCGACAAGGCGCTTGAGGCTGCGGGCCTCGACCGCGCGGCAATCTACATCACCAACGCGGTGAAGCATTTCAAGAACGAGCCGCGCGGCAAGCGGCGCCTGCACAAGAAGCCCGATACCAGCGAGATCGACGCCTGCCGCTTCTGGCTCGACAACGAGCTCGACATCGTTCAGCCCGCAGTGGCGGTGGCCATGGGCACGACGGCGGCGCGCGGGCTGATGCGCAAATCGATGGCCATCAATGCCAATCGCGGCCGTCTGATCGCGCTGCGCGGCTTTCAGGCGCTGATCACCGTGCACCCCTCCTATCTCTTGCGGCTCGAGGAAGAGCGCGACAAGCGGCGCGAGTTCGATTTTCTGGTCAGGGACCTCCGCGTTGCCGCCAAGGCCGCGCGCAAAGCCCGGACTTAAGCCGCCGGCCCGTGCGCGTGTGAGATCTCGGCCACGATGATCGACGCGCCCCACCGGATCAGCAAGAACAAGGCGACCGCAATGGAGAAGTTGACCGCGCGATTGAGCCAGTGCGCGACCCGCTTGTTCTCAAGGAAGCCGAACAGGTTGAGATACCACTGGTCGGCATAAGAGAGGCAGTAGAGGAAGATCACCGCCAGCGCGAATTCATGCAGCCAGAACAGGACCGCGCTGCCAGACGTCTCGTAGAAATATTTCAGGGCTCCGACCAGCACGAAATTGCGCAACAGGTCGAAGAACCAGCGCGAGAAATTGCGCACCAATTGCCAGAGCGCAATTTCCCCTTGGCGTTGCTGGAGGAGCTGGCTGCGATAGGCGGCGAAATCCACGGCTCGCAGCTTTACAGCGCGTCGGAGCCCATCTCGCCGGTGCGCACGCGCATCGCGCCTTCGAGCGGCAGCACGAACACCTTGCCGTCGCCAATGCGGCCCGTGCGCGCCGCGCTGCCGATTGCCTCGACCACCCGGTCCGCGATTTCGTCGTCGACGGCGATCTCGAG
>JBQGDO010000214.1:0-20137 GCA_052039105.1 Methyloceanibacter sp. | reverse complement strand
CAGATCAAGGCCATGATCGAGCAGGCGCCACCGCAATCGTCGTGAGTGTTGCGGAGAGGCGTGGCCGGCCAGTCGCGCGTATCAGAGATTTTCACTAAAGAGGCATTCCAAGCGTGAAGATCACCCGTCTTCGCCTCCTCGGCTTCAAATCCTTCGTCGAGCCCACCGAGCTTCTGATCGAGCCGGGCCTCACCGGCGTCGTCGGGCCCAATGGCTGCGGCAAGTCGAACCTGCTCGAGGCACTGCGCTGGGCCATGGGCGAGACCTCGTACAAATCCATGCGCGGTACCGCCATGGAGGACGTGATCTTTGCCGGTTCGGAAGACCGCCCGGCGCGCAACACCGCCGAGGTTACCCTCTTCATCGACAACAGCACGCGCAATGCGCCGGCCGAGTTCAACGACAGCGACTTCCTCGAAGTCACGCGACGCATCGAGCGTGAGGCCGGCTCCGCCTATAAGGTCAACGGCAAGGATGCGCGCGCGCGCGACGTCCGGCTCCTGTTCGAAGACGCGGCGACCGGCGCGCGGTCCCCTGCCCTGGTGCGCCAAGGGCGGATAGGCGAGATCGTCAACGCCCCGCCGCAGGAGCGCCGCAGGGTGCTGGAGGACGCGGCCGGCATCGCCGGACTGCATAGCCGCAGGCACGAGGCCGAGCTCAGGCTCAATGCCACGGAAGCGAATCTGGCGCGGCTGGCCGATCTGATCGGACAGCTCTCGTCGCAGTTGCAGGCGATGCGGCGGCAAGCGCGCCAAGCGCAGCGTTACCGCGAGATCACGGGGAAGATCCGCGAAACCGAGGCTCTGCAGCATCATCTGCATTGGGAGGACGCCTGCGCCCATGTCGAGCAGGAGGAGGCTGCCTTCCAGGCGTCGCTCGGCGCGGTGGCGCAGGAGACCAAGGCCGAAGGCGAGGCGCTGCGTCACCAAGCGGAAGCCGCCGAGAAGCTCCAGCCTTTGCGCGACGAGGAAGCGGCGCGCGCGGCCGTGCTGCATCGCTTGAGCGTGGACCGCGACGCGCTCGAGCGGGAGGAGGCCCGCGCCAAAGCGCGTCAGGCGGAACTCGAGACGCGGCTCGCGCAAGCCTCGCGCGACCTCGCCCGCGAGGAAGAACATATCGCCGAGGCCGAGGGCATTTTGCGCCGGCTTGGCGAAGAGAAGCGGAAGCTTGAAGCTTCAAGCTCGCGCGACCATGAAGAGCCGCAATTGCGCGGCGCGGCGGCAAAGGCCAAGCAGACGCTCGACGCCGCGGAAGAGGCCTTGCGCGAGGCGACTACCGCCCTTGCCGAAGCGCGCGCCAGGCGCGGCAGGCTGGCAGGCGAAAAAGCCGAGATCGAAACCCGGATCGCCAGGCTTGAGGCGCAAGGCCAGGAGCTTGCGGCGGAGCTTTCCAAGCGCGAGGCCGAAAGCGGCAGCGAGACGGAGTTTGTGCGCCTCAACGCTTCGCTGGCCGAGCTTTCCGCAGCGGTGCAGAGTTTCGAAACCGAGCTTCAGGCGGCTGAAGCCGACGAGGAACAAGCGCGCGCGGACGAAGCCAATACGCGCGCGCTGGCCGCCTCGACCAAGCTCGCAAGCCAGGAATTGGAGACCGAGCTCGCCACTCTGCTCAAGCTGTTGGCCCCGCCGCATGAGTGGTCGCCGATCGTCGCGGAGATCAAGGTCACGGCCGGCTACGAGCAGGCGCTCGGCGCGGCGCTTGGCGACGATCTCGATGCGGCAAGCGACGAGAAGGCGCCCTCGCATTGGCGCAAGACGGCTGCCCCCGGCGACGATCCCAAGCTGCCGGAGGGCGCTGTTCCCTTAAGCAAATTCGTCAGGGGCCCCGCCGTGCTCGCCCGCAGGCTGCAGCAGATCGGCGTGGTCGAGGGCGCGCAAGGCCGGAAGCTCCAGATGGCGCTGAAGCCAGGGCAAAGACTTGTGTCCCAGGACGGCGATCTCTGGCGCTGGGACGGCTTCAGCCTCCAGGCCGGGACGGCGAGTGCCGCCAGTGCGCGACTGCTCGAGCGCAGCCGGCTTAAGACGCTGAAAGCCGAAGCAGCCAAGGCCGAGGCGCGCGCCGCCGAGGCTGAGGCCGAGCTTCAAGCCGCGACCCACCGCGCCGAGCAGACCCAACTCAAGACCAAGGCGCTGCGGCAAGAGGCCAAGGAAGCGCATGCCGAGCTCGACCGCGTGCGCGATCAGATTGCCGCGGCGGAGCATGCGGCCCAGGCCGGCAGCAAGGAATTGGGCGCGCTCGCCGAAGCGGCGACACGGACGCGGGCGGCTCTCGACGAGGCAAAGGCGCACGATGCTGCCAACGCGGCGGCGCTACTTGAACTTGCCTCTCTGGCACCGCTTGAAGCTGTGCTCGTCGCGGCGGAGGCCCAGGCCGCAGCGAGCCGGCAGGCATCGGCGCGCGCCGATGCCGCCATAGAGGGCTTCGAGCGGGAAATTCATTTGCGGCAAGAGCGCCTGCAAGCGATCGGCGACGAAGAGGATTTATGGCAGAAGCGGATCGCCAATGCACGCGAGCAGATCGTCACTTTGCGCGCGCGCGAGGAGGAAACCAGCGCCGATCTCGCCGCGCTGGCCAATCTTCCGGCAGAGATCGAGCAGCGGCGCGGCAAGTTGCTGGACGCCATCGCGGCCGCAGAGCGCGAGCGAGGCAAGGCTGCCGATAAACTCGCGCTGGCCGAGACGGCACTCAAGGAACAGGAAAAGGCGCTGCGCGAAGTGCAGGAGCGTCTTGCCGCGGCGCGCGAGACGCGTGCGCGCAATGAAGCGCGGCTCGAAGCGGCGCGCGAGCGCCGCAGCGAAGTGGCACGCACGATCCGCGATCAGCTCGACTGCGCACCGGAAGCTTGCCTCGAGGTTGCGGGATTGAAGGCCGGCGTCGCAATCCCGCCTCTGGCCGAGGTCGAGGCACGTCTGCTCAAGCTCAGGGCCGACCGCGAGCGCCTTGGCGGCGTCAATCTCCGGGCCGAGGAAGAGGAAACGGAACTTTCTGCCCAGCTCGAAGAGATGCAGCGCGAGAAAGCTGACGTGGAAGAGGCGATCCGGCGCTTGCGGCAAGGCATTGCCAATCTGAACCGCGAGGGGCGCAAGCGACTGCTCGAGGCCTTCGACACCGTCAACGGCCATTTCGGCAAGCTGTTCAAGACGCTGTTCGGCGGCGGCTCGGCCGAGTTGCGCCTGGTCGATTCCGACGATCCGCTCGAGTCGGGACTGGAAATCTTCGCCTGCCCTCCAGGCAAACGACCGCAATCGCTCACCTTGCTATCCGGCGGCGAAAAGGCACTCACCGCGCTCGCGCTGATCTTTGCCGTGTTCCTGACCAATCCCTCGCCGATCTGCGTGCTCGACGAGGTGGACGCACCGCTCGACGACGCCAATGTGGAACGCTTCTGCCTGCTGATGGAGGAAATGGCGAAGGAGACCGATACGCGGTTCCTCATCATCACCCACCACCCGCTCACCATGTCGCGGATGAGCCGCCTGTTCGGCGTGACCATGGCGGAGAAGGGTATCAGCCAGCTTGTCTCGGTCGACCTCGAGACGGCCGAGCGCCTGCGCGACGCGAGCTAGCCGCTTGAAGGCCTGAAAACCGGCCCTTTTGCGTCCATTTCGACTTTCTTGACAGGGCTGAATCACCAACTAAAGTGCCGGCCGAGCTCGGGACCAGCCGGTCCTGAAGGCCTTCCCGGAAATTGAGCAGTGCCAATGGCCGGAGCCGAGAAAAAGTCCGGCCGCGAGGATAGCGGCCGTGACGCCGATCAGATTCGGCGGCGGCTCGACGCGCTTGGCGACAGGCTGAAGGAGGCCCAAGACCGGCATGGGCTCGGGCCAGGGCTTCCACCGCAGAGCCCGGGACCTGCTCTAGGCCAAGCACTCAGGCTCGGCATGGAACTGGTCGCAGGAGTCGCGGTCGGAGGTTTCATCGGCTGGGCGCTCGATCGCTGGTTGGGAACGGCGCCTTTGTTCATGGTGGTGTTTCTCGCCTTGGGGGCGACCGCCGGAATCATGAACGTGGTGCGGACTGCCAAGCGCATGCAGGCGGACGCGGCCACACTGAACAAACTGCCGAGCGTGCCGGATGATGACGACGACTAGGGGTTATCGGACGTGATTGGAGCAGCTTACGCCGCGGAAGGACATGGGGCCGATGGCGGCCTGCCGAACCCCATGCATCAATTCGAGATCAAGCGGCTTGTGCCCTTCGAGCTGTTCGGCTTCGATGCCTCTTTCACCAATTCGGCGCTGTTCATGGTGATCGCGGCCGCGGTCATCACGCTTTTCACCATCTATGCCATGCGCGGCGGCGCGTTGGTGCCCACGCGGCTGCAATCCGTGGCCGAGCTTTCCTACGAGTTCGTGGCGAACATGGTGCGCGACAATGTCGGCACCGACGGGATGAAATATTTCCCATTCGTGTTCACGCTCTTCATGTTCGTGCTGACCTTGAACATGCTCGGCATGCTGCCCTACTCGTTCACGGTGACGAGCCACATCATCGTCACCTTCGCGCTCGCCGCTTTCATCTTCATCGGCGTCACCCTGCTCGGCTTCTGGAAGCACGGGGTCAAGTTCCTCAAGTTTTTCGTCCCCTCGGGCGTGCCTTTCGTGATGCTTCCTCTGCTGGTGGTGATCGAGCTGATTTCCTATCTCACCCGGCCGATCTCACTCTCGGTCCGGTTGTTCGCCAATATGATGGCCGGCCACACCATGCTTAAAGTGTTCGGCGCCTTCGTCGTGGCACTCGGCTTTCTCGGTGGCTGGGCGGCGCTCGCCTTTATGGTGGCGTTCACCGGGCTCGAGATCCTGGTGGCGTTCCTGCAAGCCTATGTGTTCGCCATCCTCACTTGCATCTATCTCAACGACGCTTTGCATATGCATCACTAGTTCGAGCCTCATCACCAACCGCAATTGAAGGACATGACCCATGGAGGGCGGAATGACACCTGAAGCAGCAAAACTGATCGGCGCGGGTCTCGCCTCGATCGCTCTCGTCGGCGCCGGTGTCGGCATCGGCACCATCTTCGGCAATTACCTGCAGGGCGCGTTGCGCAATCCGTCGGCGGCGCCGACGCAGTTCGCCAACCTTCTGCTCGGCTTCGCGCTCGCCGAAGCGACCGGCCTGTTCGGCTTGGTGGTGGCGCTGATCATCCTGTTCGTGTTCTAGGCGGGTGGAGGTAACCCCCGAGGCGCGAGGAGACCATGCCGCAACTCAACCCGCTCGACTGGGCGCCGCAGCTTATCTGGCTAGTCATCACCTTCGGCATTCTCTATCTGCTGATGGTGAAGGTGGCGCTGCCGCGCATCGGCTCGGTGATCGAGGCGCGTGCGGCGCAAATCGCCAAGGACCTCGCCACGGCCGACAAGCTTAGGCGCGATACCGAGGAGGCGATCGCCGCCTACGAGCAAGCGCTCGCGGAAGCAAAGCAAAAGGCGCATGCCATCGTCGAGGAAGGCCGCGCCCAATTGAAGGAAGAAACGGCGGCCGAGCGCGCCAAGCTCGAAGGCGAGCTGGCCAAGAAGAGCGCGGAAGCCGAGGCGCGTATCGAACAAGCCAAGAAGTCCGCAATGCGCGAGGTAAATGCCGTCGCCGTCGATGTCGCTACCGATATCGTGAACCGGCTGATCGGCATCGCGCCGGGCAAGACGGAAATCGAGAAAGCGGTTCAGGCCGCGCGAAAGGAGTAGGCCGATGGAATTCCTCGCCACAGCGGAATTCTGGGTCGCCGTCTCGTTCGTCCTGTTCTTGGGGCTGGTGGTCTATTTTGGCGCGCATAAGAAGATCGCCGAAGCGCTCGATGCAAGAGCCGCCCGCATTGGCAAGGAGCTGGAAGAAGCCAAGCGCCTACGCGTCGAAGCGGAAAAGGTGCTCGCCGACTACCGACAGAAGCAGGGTGACGCCGTCAAGGAAGCGCAAGCCATTGTCGACCTCGCCAAGAAAGAGGCGGAGATTATGACCGCCGAGACGCGCCGCTCGATGCAAGAGCAATTCGACCGGCGCATGAAGCTCGCCGAGGACAAGATCGCCCGGGCCGAGACCGAGGCGCTGCGCGAGGTGCGCGAAGCTGCGGCCGACGCCGCGGTGGCGGCGGCGCAGATCGTGATCGCCGAGAAGCTTTCGCCGGAGACCGCCGACAAGCTGGTCAAGCAGGGCATCGAGGCGCTTAAGGGCCGGCTGAACTAGTTCGGGTTGGATTGCTCCGGCGACGGGCTCAGCCAGCGGCCCAGCCTGCCCCAAAACGACTCCGATTTCGGTTCGCTTTCGGCGGGAGCCACACGTCTCACTCTGTGATTTGTCTTGGTCTCGCCGACCAGCAGGCCGCTATAGATCCAGCCTTGCTTGCCGGTTTCGGGGTGGGCGACTTGTACCCATCCGCGCTTGCGATCGAGGACGGGAAGCTCGGTGCCTTTGGCAATCACGCCAAGGACTGGCGATGATGACGACGGCGCTTCACGCATATTGACGAAGACCGAAGGCTGAACCCTACCCAACGCGTTGGTGCTCGCGTCCGCGGGCTCGTCTTGATCGGGGGGAGCGGCACGAGACGGAACGCTCGCCGTCTCCATCATGATCGGCTTCTCTTCAAGCGTCTCGGCGCTGCCGTCTGACGCGTCAGCGTCGGGGTCGGCCGCGGTCGCTTCCGTGGCCTGCTGATCCGGGATGGCTGCGGTCGCCTCACTGTCTTCCGGAACGAGCGCCGCTTGCGCGGCCACGCCTCCTCGCGGAGTGAGGGCGTTCTCCACCTCGGGCCCGGCTGGCGCCGGCGGTGCGGCGGGAGCGGACTGCACGACAAGCAACGTTTCGGTTTCGGCAATGACTCGGTCGTCGGGCGCGATCAGTGCAATGGCAAGCTTGAACTCGCCTTGCGCAGCGGCGGGCATCGTCAGGCTCAGGTCGCCGATCTGATCCGGCCTAAGGGTCCATTCGCTGTCGCCGTAGGGGCGCCCTTCCGAGACATTGCTGCCATGCGGCAGTCCCTTAATGGCGATGACGCTCCGAGAGGGCACACCGTCGGTGCCGTCGAGCGCGATCGGAAAAGCTACGCCAGAGCCGCCGATGGCCTCGATCCTGCCCGCGCTGGTGAGAACGGCGGCGGGGGGCTTGCTCTCCGCCTCCTGCGGGGGAGCCGGCGCCGGCGGCTCGGCCGGATCGCCAAGGCTGAGCCAGACAGCGGCAAAAATGACCGCGGGAACCAGCAGGGCGAGAATCGAGGCGACGATGAGAAGGCGGCGATTGGCGGACCATCGGGCTCGCACCCGGGCAAAGCCCGCCGGTGGGGCTTCGGTCGCGGCGACCGGAGTTGCCGGGCGCTGCGGCGGCGGTTGCGCCGGGCGCAAGGCTGCTGGCCGCGAATCCGTGGAATGGGCAAATCGCTCGGCGATCGGCTCAGGATTTTCCAGGACTCCGGCGGGAAATTTGCCCCTCAGCGCGGCGTCAGGCCTGAGCTTGGGCTGCCCCATGAAGACTCGCTGGCATGCTACGGTTTCCCTCTCCCGCAAGCCCACGGTCTAGCAGCAACCCCGGCCGATTTATGGGCATCAACGTGGAAACAGCGCGGCGCTTTTGCGGAACTTATGCCGTTTTTATGCGGGGCATTTGCGGCGCATTGCGGTGTATTCCGGCCGCAGCGGCAGCATCTGTCCACGGCCCGGCTAGCCGCTCGGAGAGGGCCTGGCGGCCTCGAGATCCGCAAACACCGGACCCGTCTTGAGCGCGGTAGCGAGCTGGTCGAGCGCCTCAAGCGCGCCGTTGAGGGCATCGGCCACCTCCGCCTCGGTGACCGCCGTCCCAAGCTCCTCGGCGAAGGAATAGTCCTTGAGGATCTCGAGCGCCCGCTCCATCGAGGAGACCGAAGCTTCCCCCTTCTTGATCTGATCCCTCGATGAGGCCTCGTGCCAATCGAGAACTCTCGCCAGAAGATTGTCGCGGCCGTTGGCTTTGCGCTTGATGCGCTTGCGCAGCCTGGCGGTGCGTTCGATGGCGCGCCTGTGGCCGGCGATGCTGGCGCGGCGCTGATCCATATCCTCGCGAATGGCCCCTTCGATCAGCGCGCCGAGATCGAGCGCGGTCAGGTCCTGCTCGGCATGCAGGATCAGCCCGAGCTTTTGCGCAATGACCTCGAAGGCGCTGGCATCGAGCGTGTCGGCGCGAGGAAGCTCGATCTCGCCGGTCGAATCGTAACGCTGGCGGCGATGCGGATCGGACAGGACCGTATAGGCGGTGGAAAGCTCGCTGAATGCTTCGACCGAACCGCCGGTATCAGGATGCGCGGCCTTGGCCTTGCGCCGGTAGGCCCGTTGAATGTCTTGGCCGGTCGCGGCACGGCCGAGCCCGAGAATCTGATAGAGGTCCCTCACGTCACTTGCCCCGCTACACGCAAACCCCGAACGGCGCTCAGCCTTCGTTCGTACCCCTCATGTCATGGTCCTGCTTTGTGTCTTGCGCATGGCGGCGCCAAGCCGCCCGCTTGTCGCAGCCGGCCTAGAAACCGAACAGCGCCCGCGCGAAGTCCGCACCCGGCGGGTTCTTGCCCGGACGGTAGCGTCTCGCCGGCGGCGGCGAAGACCATTGTTGATTGGCCGCAACAGCCTCGTCGCCGAAAACAGGATCCGGCATGTAGCCCTTGCCGTCGAGCGCCGCGAGCATTCTGGCATCGTGGCCGTAAAGGTCGTTGAAGCTCGAGAAGGAGCCGTCCTCGTTCACCCGCAGAGTGAAATAGGTGATGTAGACCGGGATCTTCTGATCCAGCATGACCTGGTTGTCCTCGCCGCCATGCCACACCGAATCGAGCTGCGCGCGGCTCCAATTCTTGTCGTGCTTGAGCACGATCTCGGCCAACTGATCGGGATTTTGCACGCGCATGCAACCGTGGCTCTCAGCCCGCACGGCGTTGTTGAACAAGTGCTTCTGCGTCGTGTCGTGCATATAGACGTCGTGCGAGTTGGGGAACAGGAACTTCACTTTGCCGAGCACGTTGGTCGGCCCGGGCGGCTGGACGAGATCGAAATTGCGCAGATCGTAGCGGCTCCAATCGACCGTGTCGGGGTCGATGATGCGGCTGCCGTATTTGAGGCGCAGGCCGTGCCGCCTGAGAACCGAAGTATCCCAACCGCCGAAGAAGCCGCCGCCGCCGCCGAAATAGGGCGCGATCTCCTCGTTCTTGATCGAGTTAGGCACGTTCCAATAGGGGTTGAAGACGACGCTTTCCATCTCGTCCTGGATAACGGGCGTCTGCGTGTTGCGCTTGCCGACGACGACGCGGGCGGTGTGGACGGGCGTGCCTTCCTCGACGACGCGGAGGGTGAACTCCGGAATGTTGACGTTGACGTAGAACGCGCCGAGATCGTGCGGCAGCCAGCGCCAGCGCTCCATATTGACCAGGATCTGGCGCATGCGCGCCTCGCTGCCCACCGGCTTCTGGCGCGGCCCGCCATTGAGCAGACGCCGCGTCCCGCCCCCGACGACGCCGTCGGCCGCGGTGCCATTCGAGGCCTGGAATTGACGCACAGCGTCGAGCACCGCCTCGTCGAACTTCGCCGGATTGTCACCTTCGGGAACCTCAAGACGGGTTCTGAGCAGGGCGACATGCTCGTGTACCATGCCGAATTTGAGAGTCGGACCATCGGGGATGGTGACGACCGAGGTCTTCACCTCCTCCTCTTTCCCTCCCCTCAGCTCGATCAGCTTCTGGCGCAACGCCTCGAACTGGGGCTGGTCTGGCTGGAAACTGCGCAGATAGGCGCCGGGATCGGACCGGATGGCGATCACGGCGAGCACCTCGGAAGGATCGGGCAACGCAAGGGTCGGATCGAGATTCTTGCTCAAACGCACGGGCTCGATGCGTCCGCCACGCGCATCCTTGGCATAGTTGAGCACGGCCGTGCTGAGCTTGGCCTCGGCGTCGGCCAGCCAGTCCTTCGCGCCAAGCTCGGAGGGGTTGAAGCTGCCCGCGTCCGGCAACTCGTAGTCCGACGCGCGCAGGCCGTAGTCATCGGCCTTGCCGATCTCGGCCATGACAAGCTTGGCGCGCTCGGTCAGGCCCTTCTCGTCGAGCCAAAGCAGCTTCTGATCGGGCACTGCGTAGTAGTCGAGCAGCGCGTCGTTCTGGACCCTGCGAGCATTGGTGTCGGCAGGCTTGGCGGAGAGCAGGCCCTGCACGCCAATGCGAACGGCCTCGGTTTTGGTAATGAGATTGGTGGGCCCATCCGGCTCAGCCGCAAAGCCAGGCACGCTGGCCGTTGCCGCCATGAGCAGCCCCAAAACGATAGCCCTCATCGCTTGCTCCCTCGCAAGTCAGATCACGTGTGCCCCAAGCCCTTTTAAGCTAGCACGAAATGCGGCGCAAATTTGGGCTCAAATGGCAGATTCTGCTCGAAATTCCCCGGAAAATGCCTCGCCGAGCCTACCAGCCTGCGCTTGAGGCCCGCAAGGTCCTATTGGGGGTCAGCAATTTCTCGGCGCATGAAGCGGCGCAAGGTCATGAGATAGGCGAAGCGCGAGAAGGTCGAGCTGCGCAAGACGCTCAGTTTGCCGTCCCGATCGCCAAAAAATCCAATAACGGCTGTTGCACTGGAGTCTTCCCGTACGTCCGCGCACGCCTGTAACGCGTCGCCGTTCAGGCGCTCCCGGAAAGACTGCGAAATCCTGTTGAGGATGTGAGCGTTCTCGGACGCACTCGCGTAGCGCGGATGGATCAAGAACAGGGTCTTGGCGAAATGCCGGCCGGCGAGTTGCTCGATCTCCCACCAGACGCCGGCGGTATCGTCGATGCAGATCACAATGAAGGCTGAGCTCGCCGCAAGCTGCGAGACCGCGTCCTGCCACGTCTCGGGGGCGAAATAGCCGCGGGCCGCGCCGTAAGGCGGACGCTTGTCGGTCGGGCTGCCGAGTCCAACCACCGGACCGTAGGGTGTGGCTTCGTCGAGCAGCAGTTGATCTAGCGAATTGGAACGCCGCCCGATCTCCAGAAGGCGTCCGAACAACGCAATCCTGGGCGCGCGCAGCGGCACTTGATCGTCGCGAAAGGCCCGCAAGAACAGAACTGGCGGACGCGAATCGGCTTCCTGCAAGGCTTCCAGCGAGAAGCGCAGCAGGCGCCTAAGCAGCCTCTGTCCGACCCAGCCGACCACAACGCAAAGGACGAGGAAGGCGAGAAGGAAGAAGAATCCGTAGGAGAGCTGGACCGTCTGCGTCGCAAGGCAGCCATCGTCGGCACCGCATCGTTTGCCGATAAGCGGAATCTGATTAATCGAAGCGTTCAGAGTGAGCGGCAGCACGGCCACAATCGAAAAGCAGAACGCACAGAACAGAGAAAGCACGACAATTGACCGGTAACGGAGCGGCTTGCCTCGCGCGAACCGGTATAGCGGCGGGAAGCCCCAAAACCGGCTGAAGAATCCCATCCTCGAGACCTTGCGCGACGGACGATCACGCAGCACGTTGCGGTCGGGGGCATCAACTCGCGTGAGCGCGAATGCGGCCTCGAGCAGTGCCCAAGTCAAATGCGCATAGTAGGCGCCGATGAGCGCGATCACCGTCAACAGTAACAGGGCATTCAAGGGGGCGGTCGTCGTCAGCCGCGTTAGCATGTCGGCGAAAGGCGAGACAATCTCTGCACCGGTGTCGTAGACCAACCAGGCAAGGTAGAGCGCGAGAACCAAGGTGAGAAGGCCGCCGAATTTCCAGAAATTGCGGACGGTCAAATCCCAGAGCGTGATGTATCCGGCGGCGACGACGGAAGCAAAGGCGGTGACTAAAAATATCTGGGGCTCGACCGGCGCTTCGCCGGCGGACGACAGTGAATAGCGCAGGAAGATCACCGATGCGGCGATAGTCAATCCCACCGCGAAGACGACCACGACTTGCCGCGCATTCTCCAAGAAAACATGGAGCGGATAGGCCAGGCGATAGCGCCGTTCAAGCCTGTCAACGTCGACAATGTTGCTCTCGCGCAGGCCATTCGCAGCCAGAGGCGTCGCGGCAGCAGGGGAGGATGGCTCACCCGGCGCCGGCGACATTGCGTTCGAAGGCCACGAATATCTTGTAATCCTGGGGTCGCGTGCCGACCGTGATAGGAAACGCTACCTCCCGCACCATGGAGAAATAGCCTGCCGGCGCATCGGGCGGGATGGTGGTGGTGATGCTCGCCTTGTCGGTCGCCAGCGTGTTGTGCTCGGCGCCGGCGACGCGGATGTTCACCCCCAAGGTCACCGAGCCGGGCGCGCCCTTGGGACCGAGCAGCACGCGTCCGGCAAAGCCGTATTTGACGATCACGCGATCCGAATAGAGGGTGCATTCGCGCGCCAATTTGGTGATCTCGCCGCGATGGATGACTGCGTTGAGATCCCCCACGTGGCCGGCCTGGTAGATGGTGAGCAGCCGGTCGCGCGGCCAAGCCACGACTTGCGGGCAGTTGGCACTCTTGCCCCCCGGCAGATCGGTTCCGGAATCGGCCTTGGCGGTTTCGAGCAACCGGTCCTCATTGACCGCCGACGCGGCGGCATCCTCCTTCCCGGACCGGAACGGATTAGAAAGGGTCGACACGGCGCACCCGGCAATGAGGACCGAGGCGGCAATGAGGCCTGCAAGGGGCGCCAGCACCTGCCACCTGACCCAGTCGGTACGCTTCACCTGACCCCGTCCTCGGCTTGACATGCCAGGCCCTCCCGCCTGATATGCCCGCTCGATCCTAGAAGTGCCTTGAATTGTCGCGAGTTGCCGGTTGTTGCGTGTTTGCGCGCCAAACTATCCATAGTCGGCAGGCGCGACAAGGCTAGACTAAGGCCGTTGGCAACCAGACCAAGTTCTCCGAGACGCCCATGACCGGCATGAGCAAGGCCAACGGACGGCATAGCGACCGGCCTCCCCTGACCATCTATCTCGCCGCCCCCCGCGGCTTTTGCGCCGGCGTGGACCGTGCCATCCAGATCGTCGAGCTCGCGCTCGCCAAATATGGCGCCCCCGTCTATGTGCGCCATGAGATCGTGCATAACCGGTTCGTGGTGGAGAGCCTAAAGGCCAAGGGCGCCATCTTCGTCGAGGAATTGGACGAAATCCCGGATACCGGCGCGCCGATCGTGTTCTCGGCGCATGGCGTACCGAAGGCCGTGCCGGAGGCGGCGCAAGCGCGGAATCTGTTCTATCTCGACGCCACCTGCCCGCTCGTCTCCAAGGTCCATGTCGAGGCCGAGCGCCAATACGCCACAGGCCGCGAGATCTTGCTCGTGGGTCATGCGGGCCATCCGGAAGTAATCGGCACCACAGGCCAATTGCCGGAGGGCGCGGTGCATTTGATCGAGACGGTGGACGATGCGCGCGCGTTCACGCCGCGCAATCCGGACAAGCTTGCGGTCATCACCCAAACCACGCTGTCGGTCGACGACACCAAGGAGATCGTCAACGTGCTGAAAGAGCGTTTCCCAAACCTGGTCACGCCGCGCAAGGACGACATCTGCTATGCCACGACCAACCGCCAGGAGGCGGTGAAGCGGATCGCGCCAAATTGTCAGCGGATGATCGTGGTGGGTTCGCCGAACAGCTCGAACTCGCTGCGCCTGGTCGAAGTGGCCGAGCGCGCCGGCTGTCCTTACGCGGTGCTGATCCAGCGCGCGAGCGAGATCGACTGGAGCATGTTCGACGGCATCAGCCGGCTCGGCGTGACTGCCGGCGCCTCGGCGCCTGAAGTGCTGGTCGACGAGATCATCGACGCCTTCAAGGCGCGATTTGCGGCCAAGGTCGAGACCGTGACCACGGCGGAAGAGAGTGTCGCCTTCAAGCTCCCGCGCGAGCTTAGAGACATGCCGGCGCTCTAGATGGCCGTCTATACCGACGTCTCCGACGAGGAGCTCGAAACCTTCATCGACAGCTACGCCATCGGTGCCTTGACCTCGTTCAAGGGCATTGCCGAAGGGGTGGAGAACTCGAACTATCTCGTGCACACCGAAAGCGGGCCCTACATCCTCACGCTTTACGAGAAGCGGGTGGCGCGCGAGGACCTGCCCTATTTCCTGGCGCTGATGGAGCATCTCGCCGCGCGCGGCATCTCTTGCCCGCTGCCGGTGAAGGATCGTCAGGGCCGCAATTTGAAGGAGCTGGCGGGGCGCCCCGCCGCGCTAATCACGTTTCTGGAAGGCTTGTGGGTGCGCCGCCCGAATCTCGAGCATTGTGCCGGGCTCGGCGCGGCGCTGGCGCGCTTCCATCTCGCCGGCGCGGATTTTCCCATGTCGCGCGCCAACAGCCTGTCCCTGCCCGGCTGGCGGGCGCTATTCGCCTCGATCGGCGCGGATGCCGACAAGGTCAAGCCGGGGCTTGCGGGCGTGATCGACAAGGAGCTGAATTATCTGGAGCGCCACTGGGCGGACGAGCTGCCGCAAGGGGTGATCCACGCCGACCTTTTTCCCGACAATGTGTTCTTCCTCGGCGACAAGCTGTCGGGGCTGATCGATTTTTATTTCGCCTGCAACGACATGCTCGCCTACGACATCGCCGTCTGCCTCAATGCCTGGTGCTTCGAGCCGGACGGCAGCTTCAACGTTACCAAGGCGCGGGCGCTGTTGCAGGCTTACGAGAGGGTGCGTCCATTGAGCCGGCCGGAATTCGATCGCTTGCCCATGTTGGCGCGGGGCGCGGCGCTGCGATTTCTGCTGACGCGCAGCTACGATCTCATCAACAAAGACGACAATGCGCTGGTGAAGACCAAGGACCCGAACGAATATCTGCGAAAGCTCAGATTCCATCAGCGGGTGAAATCGGCCCGCGAATATGGGCTCGGCGAGGGCTGACCATGCCGCCCAGGCCCAAGGTCGTGATCCACACCGACGGCGCCTGTTCGGGCAATCCCGGGCCCGGCGGCTGGGGGGTGATCCTGGAATCGGGACCGCACCGCAAGGAGCTGAAAGGTGGTGAGGCGCAGACCACCAATAACCGCATGGAGCTGATGGCGGCGATCGTCGCGCTCGAAACTTTGAAGGCGCCGTCGGAGGTCGATCTCTATACCGACTCGAATTATCTGCGCGGCGGCATCACCAGCTGGATCAAGGGTTGGAAGAAGAATGGCTGGCGCACCGCCGACAAGAAGCCGGTGAAGAACGCCGAGCTGTGGGAGCGGCTGGAAAAAGCCACCCTGCCGCATGTGGTGCGCTGGCATTGGGTCAAGGGCCATGTCGGCCATGATTCCAACGAGCGCGCCGACGAGCTTGCGCGCGAGGGCATGGCCCCGTTCCTCGGCCGCCGCAGTGGCGCGCGGGACTAAAGCCGTTCCAGGATCTTGGCGGCGGTGCTCTCGACCGCGACGCCCGGCGAGTCCTCGATATTCAGCGCCTTCACCACGCCGTCCTCGACCAGCGCCGCGTAGCGCTTGGAGCGGGTGCCGAGGCCGATGCCCGAGCCGTCGAAATCCATGCCGATCTTCTTGGTGAACTCGGCATTGCCGTCGGACAGGAACAAAACCTTGCCCTTGCCGCCGGACTTCTCGGCCCAGGCGGCGAGCACGAAGGGATCGTTCACGGCAACACAGGCCACGGTGTCGACGCCATGTTGCTTGAACTCGCCGGCGCTTTCGATGAAGCCCGGCAGATGTTTGAGATGGCAGGTCGGGGTGAAGGCGCCGGGAACCGCGAACAGCACGACTTTCTTGCCGCCGAACACGTCCTTCGTGGTCATGGTCTCGATGCCTTCGGGGCCCATCACCCTGAAGGTGGCTTCCGGCAGGCGGTCTCCAATCGCAATGGCCATCATTACGCTCCCTGGACTGAACCTTGCAGGGCGGCACCATACTGGCTCGGCCTGCTGCGGCCAAGCGCCGCCTATTCCGCCGTCCAGCGCGTTTCGGTCGAGCCCCGGTCCGACACGAGGATGAGGCTCAGGGGCTTGCCCTTGATGGCGGCAGCTTCCTCCGGTGTGGCGAAGCTCACGACAAAGCGTTGCTTGCCGCCGATGGGCGGACCGAGCGGCTTCGGCACCGGCATCAGACTATCGCCGGCATCGATGAAGAGATCGGTGGCGGACGCGTCGGAAGCGAAGCTTGCATCGACGACAAGCTCCGTGGCATTGCCGTCGGACTTGAACGCGACCGTATCGATCTTCGGCAAATGGTCCGCCGCGGCTTGTTGCGGCACCCGCGCAAGGAAGGTCTCGATGAGGCGCGCATCCCCCTTGCCGATGCCAGCGGTCAGCGGCAAACCGAGCTCCGCTTGATTCGGGATGCAGAGGTCCTTGCACAGCCCATACTCGAAAGTGAGCTTAAGCTCGACCGGATCGCCCTCGCGCTCCGGCGTGATCCTCACGGGAAACAGAACTTCGTCGTCGTAACCGATTGCCGTCCCGCCGCCGTCGTCGAAGCGATGCGGCGCGGGATAGAGCACCTCCGCCCGTTTGAGGTTCTTGGACTGAGACCAATTGAAATGCGGCGGTACGCCGGAATCGCCGGGATTCTTCCAATAGGTCTTCCAACCGGGGTCCATGCGAAGCTGGACGCCGGCCAGAAGCGTAGGCTTGCCGTCCAGCTCGGCGGTGCCGGAGACCAGCCGGACCTTGGAGTCGGTCAGATTGGTCCAGGGCGAAGCGCTCGCGTCCACCGCGAGGGCGGCACCCGGCGAAAGCAAGAAGGCGAAGGCAAATGCCGCTCGGGTGAACGCCACCAGCCGGCGGGACGCAAATTTGGCAGCCATCATGATCAACCAGAGTCCTTGTCGCAACTCTAGCGGCAAGTGTGTCAAGGCGCGACTTACGGGAAGGAAAGATGTCTCACTCTTTCGTGAGGGTCATGCGGCCAAAATGTCTCGCTCCGCGTTAATCGCGCAAGGCCTCCTTCCCAAGGGGCAGAACTGCTATAGTCTGGACTCATGGCAACTGTCAGCGGCAAGAAACGTTCGCAACGCGGCGCCTATCTCGACGGTCAATTGCTGATCGCCATGCCGTCAATGGGCGACCCGCGCTTTGCGCGCTCGGTGATTTACCTCTGCGCACATTCGGCCGACGGCGCGATGGGCATCATCATCAATCAGCGTGCGCCAAATATCAGCTTCACCGAGCTGCTGGAGCAGCTCAATATCGTGCCGCCTAAAGACAGAATCAGCCTGCCCGTAGGACTGCACGCAATGGCGGTGCATCTCGGCGGTCCGGTGGAGACCGGCAGAGGCTTCGTGCTGCACAGTGCCGACTATTTCAAAGCCGAGAGCACTTTGCCGATCGACGAAAGTGTCTGTCTCACCGCTACCATCGATATCTTGCGCGATATTGCCAAGGGTGCGGGGCCGGACAAGGCGCTGCTTGCGCTCGGCTATGCTGGCTGGGCGCCGGGCCAACTCGAAACCGAGATTCAGGCGAATGGCTGGCTCAACTGTCCGGCCGACCCTGAGCTGATCTTCGATCCGGAGGTCGATCGGAAATATGTCCGCGCCTTGCACAAGATCGGCATCGATCCGTTGCGCCTGGTGAACGATTCAGGCCACGCCTAGGACGTCGATGGCACGGTGCCGGGTCCGGGCAGTGCGGTGAGCGTCGCCGGCGTCGCCACCTGGATATCCAATCCCTTGGGTGACTGGGGTTCGGCCGGAGCGCGGGCGCGTTCCCGCTCGCGCCGCTTGCGGTGGCTGGCAAGTGCGGCAAGCAGGCTCGCTACGTCCTTGGCCGCCATCGGCTCGCCGTAATAGTAACCCTGCCCATACTCGCAGCCGATCGAGCGGAGATAGGCGGCATCGGCCTGCGTCTCCACGCCTTCGGCAACCACTTCCTTGCCGAGCTCGTGCGAGAGTGCGACAACCGAGCGGAGGATCAGGGGGCTAGAGCCGTTGAGCCCGCTATCGCGCACCAGCGAGCGGTCCACCTTGATGGTGTCGCAGGGGAAGCGGTGCAGATAGCTAAGCGAGCTATAGCCGGTGCCGAAATCGTCGAGCGCGAGGCTCGCGCCGAAGGTCTTGAGCCAGGTGAGGATTTCCACCGCGCGCTCGGGATTCTCCATCACCAGCGACTCGGTGATCTCGAGCTTCAGGGTGCCTTTCGGCACCGCCTCGCGGGCCAGCAGCAGCCTGATCTCCTGCACCATGTCCTGGCGGAAGAGCTGACGGCTCGACACGTTGACGCTGACGAAGAGCGGATCGCGGTCGCGCGGCAAGAGTTTATGCCAGCGGCTCGCCTCTTCGAGCGCCTGCCCCAACACGTAATTGCCGAGATCGACGATCAGTCCGCATTCCTCGGCGAGCGGAATGAAATCCTCGGCGCCGAGGCGGCCGCGGGTTGGATGATCCCAGCGCAGCAACGCTTCGAAGCCGGCAAGCTGATTGGAGGCGAGCCGGGTGATGGGCTGATACAGCACGGCGATCTGCTGGCGCTCCAGCGCCTTCCTGAGATCGCTTTCGAGCGGCAGCTTGCTCTCGTCCTCGCCGCGCATCGACGGGTTGAAGATCTCGATGCGGTCGGCCCCTCCCCGCTTGGCCCGGAGCATGGCGAGCTCGCCTTCGCGCAGCATGTCCTGCGCCATTTCCTGTGTGCCGTCATAGACGACGATGCCGAGCGAGGCGGTGAGGATGATCTCCTTGGCGCTGATCTTCATCGGCGTGCGCAGCGCGCGCCTGACCCGCTCGGCGAGGGTCGCCACGTGATGCGGATCGGAATCGGAGATCAGCAGGATGGCGAATTGGTCGCCGCCGAGCCGCGCCAAGGTATCTTGCGGATTGAGATGCCGCGCGAGCCTGCGTCCGAGGGTGAGCAGCATGCTGTCGCCGACCACCAGACCGAAACTCTTGTTCACATTGCGGAAGCGGTCGATGTCGATGAAGAGAACCGTCGGCCGGTTGGCTTGGCCCTCGCGAGCGCGGGTGATGGCGCCTTGCAGACGGTCCATGAACAGCTCGCGATTGGGAAGCCCGGTCAGACTGTCATGCACGGCGTCGTGTACCAACCGCTCATAGGAACGCTTGAGGCTGGTCACGTCGCGCATCAGCCCGGTGCAGCGCAGGAGCCGGGCGTTCTCGCTCGGCGCGGCGTGCGCCCGAAGATCGTACCAGAGATAGGTGCCGTCGTGGCGCCGCAGGCGGAAATCGGTTTGTAGATCACCGCCGTTCTTCTCCTGGAGCGACCAGAGCATCAGCCTGAAGCGCTCGCGGTCGGCGTTGTGCATATGTTGCAGGAAATTATCGACCGAGACGTTGAGCGCGCCGGGCTCGAGCCCGAGCTCCTGCTCGACGGCATCCGACACGGTGATTTGATCTCGGCCTGCATGCCACTGGAAGATCTGCGCGCCGGAACCGTCGACGGCGAGCGACTTCATCTGCACGAGGCTGGGGGGACCGAGGCTCAACGGCGAGGAGCCGGAGCGGAAGGCGAATTGCGTGACGGTAAATCCGAACAAGACGAGGATCAGCACCAGCCCCGCGACCAGCCCTGATACGACGAGGTCGCCTTGCAGCTTGCCGAGCACGACCATGGCAGCACCGAACAGCCAGACAATGAACAGCATCCAACTTGGGATCAGCGACAGGGCACGATCCTGACCGCGCAGCGCGAAATAGGCGATCAAGCCGGTGCCGACGCCGGCAATGGCCACCAGTGAAATGCGCGCCAGCCCCGAGGCGAAGGGCGGATCGACGATGGCGATGAAAATGAGCGCGAATTGCACCGCAATCCAGCCCCAGAACACCGTCCTGATCCAGACATGCCAAAGCCCGATGCGCAGGAAGGTGTAGAGGAACAGGACAAGGCTCGCGGCGAGGCCCGCCTCGGCCGCGGCGCGGTAGAGCGCGGTGCGGTCGGGGCCCACCGGGAACAGCTTGTTCCAGAAGCCGAAATCGACGCAGAAATAGGCAAGTGCCGCCCAGGCGACGAGCGCGGTCGCGGGAAAGATCGCCCGGTGATTGGCGGCGAAGATGGCGGTGAGGAAGATGGCGAGCAGTCCGGTGATGCCGAGCAGCACGCCGTTGAACAGCATGCGGTCCTGCTGCTTCGCCTGATAGGAGCTGGGGTCCCACAAATTGAGGCGAGGCACGAGATGCGAATTCAGCTCGGCGGCGAAGGTAACGGTTTGCCCCGGCTCCAAATTCACCCGGAAGATGTCGGCACGATCACTTTTTAGCGGCTCGGGACGAAAGCCTAGCGAGGGGGTGACGGCGGCGAGGCGCGGCGCGTCCAGGGTCGGCCAGAACACGCGCGA
>JBQGDO010000213.1:0-5729 GCA_052039105.1 Methyloceanibacter sp. | reverse complement strand
GCGCGCTCGCAGGCAGCGAGCACGGAGGCATGCGACCTGCCCAGCACAAGGATGTTGCCGCCGCCGACGGCCTTCTTGGTGAGGCCGGTGGTTGCCTCGCAGACAAATTCGCCGTCCATCACCGGAATGCGCCAGAAACGCCGGCCGCCTATTTTATTCCACATCTGCCAGCCTTCGCCTAAAAATCTGAGCGCGGCGCCCTGCTTCAACTTCTTCTCGCCCTCGAGTCCGGCGAAGCAGGCGGAGCCGGGGCTCGTCAGCACGCATTGGCCGACGCGGTTCCTGAGCTGGGTCTGCAGCTTGTTGGTGTCCATGGTGAAAAGCAGCACCGAAACGCCGGGCCGGCCGTCGAGGGTCTCATCCGGCGAGAGCGTGCGCTCGATGCCGGCTTCCGCGCCGCAGGCGATCACCGACGTGGCAAAGCCGGTCATGGTGCGCGCGGAGATCAGCGCCCATTCGAGCGAGGGCGCGGTGATGATGATCCGCGTGCCGACCATCGGAAAGGCCTCGGCGAAGGTCTCGACGATGGTGATACCTGTGAGTTTCAGTCCCGGCATTTGGCGGCCCAGCTTCTTCCCTCACGGCAACTCAGCCGCGCACCATTAAACAGCTGGATTGAAGGGCGCAAGCCGGGAAACCGTTTGCGCGCTAGCTCTTCGGCTTGTCGTATTTGATATAGGCGAAGCGCATGTCGTCGGCGGGCGTGCCTTCGAGCGCGCCGCCTTCCTTGCCAGGCTGCCAGTGAATTACCTCTTCAATCTTCTTGGCGAGCTCGAAGTCCTTGTCGGTGATACCCTTGGCGGCGTGGTTCTTGAGCCTGACCTCGACCCAAGCATAGGACGCGGTGATGTCGGGATGGTGCCAGGCGGCCTCGGACAAATGGCCGACGGTGTTGATCACCATCAAGGTGCCCTTCCAGCTATTGGTGCGGTAACGGCGTCTTATCCAGCCGTCTTCGAGATACCACTGGGGCAGCTCCTGCTTGAGCCGCTCCTCGACTTCGCTGTCGCTGTAGGTCCGCTCGGACGTTGCCATGGCGCTTCACTTTTGAAAGAGTAGCGGTCTTCCCGCGAACTCAAAGCATAACGAGAGGCTTCGAGCCGATCAATGGAGGCCCTGACCGCACAGTCCAAAGGCGCACGCAAAGCCCGCTTTTTCGCGCGTGAGACGCGCGTGATTGCCACGGCGCGGCTGCATTTCGGCTTTCTGGATCCAAGCGGCCGGGGCAAGCACCCGTTCGGCTCATTCGGACTTTCGCTCGATCGCCCGAAGACGAGCCTCAAGCTCGCGCCCGCCAGGACGTTCCAGGCAAGCGGGCCGGAGCGGGAACGCGCCCTGCGTTATCTGCAGCGCCTGTTGCAAAGTTGCGGCATCAATGCCGCATATCGGCTGCATATCGAGGAGGCGATTCCCTCCCATGCCGGACTCGGCTCGGGCACGCAGCTCGCGCTTGCCGTCGGTTCGGCCCTCGCCGCGCTCGAAGGACTGGCTCTCGACCTCAGGGAGATCGCGACAAGACTTGGCCGCGGCGCCCGGTCCGGCATCGGCATCGTCACGTTCCAGCATGGCGGCGTCGTGCTCGACAGCGGGCCTAAAGACGGCAGGCTGCCGGAACTCGTGAGTCGCGTCCCCTTCCCTGCGGACTGGCGGGTGCTGTTGATCTTCGACCCCGGAACGAGCGGCTTGGCCGGTCCGCGCGAGCTGTCGGCGTTCGAGGCGCTTCCGGATTTTCCCGAGAAAGACTCCGAGGAGCTCAGGCGCGGTGTCACACAAGGCGCACTGCCGGCCCTGGCCGCAGGAAATTTTACTGCGTTTTGCGAGCATATCGGCCGCTTGCAGGCGCAAATGGGCGCCTATTTCGGGCCTTCGCAGGGCGGAGCTTATGCCAGCGCAGGAGTCGGCGCCGTGCTCGACTGGCTCCGCCGCCAGGGCCTCACCGGACTTGGGCAAAGCTCATGGGGACCGACCGGATTTGCCTTCGTGGCCTCCGAAGCCGAGGGCGACGCCCTGCTCTCCAAGCTGCGCGCCGACCATCCGGGCCTGAAATTCGACCTGGCCAGGGGCCGCAACGAAGGCGCAAAAATCGAGACAAGCGCCGGCGAAATCCGGTAAGTCAACCCCCATTGGGACGCTATGCCGCCTCGCCTCGTGTGCTAAAGCGGGGCAGTTGAAGGCCCGCGACTTGAACCGCACCAGAGCGGCCGAGCCCGCGGGCCAAGCCTTAGCAGGGAGACGATAGACGTATGGGGAACCCCCGCATTCTGCACATGATCACGCCGCTCAAGCATATGAGCCCGTTCGACGTGAACATGGCGCTCGACGCCGGCTACGACACCGCCGTTCCTTACACCAATGTCACCATCGAGGACGTCACCGGCCTGGTGCAGGATGCGATCTTCTCGCGGGGACCGGAAGGTGTGAAGCGCACCGGCATGTTCATCGGCGGCAAGCGCGCCATCGAGGCGCTCGACATGATGGACCGGGCCAAGAAGGCGATGGTCCCGCCCTTCGAGATTTCCGTGTTCGCCGACCCCGCCGGCTCCTTCACTACGGCAGCCGCCATGGTCGCCTGCGTGAAGAAGGCGCTGCGCGACAAATTCAAGACTGAGCTCAAGGGCAAGCGCGTTGCGGTGTTCGGCGGAACCGGCGTGGTCGCCTTCGCCTCGGCGGTGATCGCCGCAATGGACGGCGCGTCCTCAACCTTGATCGGTTATGACGGGCCGGACCGCGTGCGCAAATTCTCCGAGGAGGCCAAGGCGCGCTTCGGTGTCGATGTGGCTTATGCCGATGGCAGCACCGAGGAGCAGAAAGCCGAGCTCGCCAAGAACGCCGACGTCATCTTTGCGGCAGGCCCCGCCGGGCGCAGGCTGCTCAGCCTCGATCAACTCAAGCAGGCCAAGAGCCTGCTGGTTGCCACCGACGTGAATGCGGTGCCCCCGGCCGGCGTCGAAGGCGTCGGCGTCAACGACAATGCGGCGCCCATCAAGGGCACCGACGCGGTCGGTATTGGCGCACTCGCCGTCGGCAATATCAAATACAAGACCGAAGCCGGGCTGTTCGAGCAGATGATCGAGTCGAACAAGCCGATCTATCTCGATTTCCGGGACGCCTACACTCTTGCGCAGAAGCTCGCAGGCTGAGGCTGCATCGCTGCTCGTCGCAGCGATTTCGGCGCGGTCGCTGGTACAGGCGGCGCGCCGGGCGGGCTTTATCCCCCTCGCCGTCGATTTCTTCGCCGACACGGATACGCAAGAGCTGGCCTATGCCTGCCGCAAGCTCGGCGGGAGCATTACACGGGGATTCCGCGCCGAAACCCTGCTTCGCGCGCTTGAAGCTTTGGCGAAGCGCGCGCCCTCGCCCGTGCTTGGTGTGGTCTATGGCGCCGGTTTCGAAGATCGGCCCGAATTGCTGCGGCTGATCGCCAAGCGCTGGCCAGTGCTCGGCAACGACGCCGCCACAATCGAGCGCATCAAGGCGCCGGAGATCTTCTTCGCCGCGCTCGATCGTCTCGGCATCGCCCACCCCGCCACGGTGGTGACGCGTCCGGCGAAGGGTGCAGGCTGGCTAGCCAAGAAGATCGGTGGCGCGGGCGGCAGCCACATCGTCCCTGCCCGGCTGACGGAGGGGGACTCCCGCCTCTACTACCAGGAACGGGTCGAGGGACAGCCGGTCTCCGCGCTCTTCGTCGGCAACGGTTCGGTCGCGCGCGTGCTCGGCCTCAGCGAGCAGTGGACTATGCCGAGCGCGAGAAGGCTATGGCGCTATGGCGGCGCAGTGCGTCCCGCCGCACTTCCCGTGGGCACCGCGCGACAGATGATTTCCGCGGCCAAGCAGCTCGCTCGATGCTTCAAGCTCAGGGGGCTTGCGTCGGCCGACTTCATCGTGAAGGGCGAAGATGCGCTTCTGCTCGAAGTCAATCCGCGGCCAGGCGCCACGCTCGACATTTTCGATTGCGGTGCAACGCCGCTTCTGCGGCTTCACCTTGAGGCCATAGGCGAGGCGAAATTGCCCAGTCGTGCGTTGAAATTCGAGGATGCCATGGCGGCGGCAATCGTTTATGCCGAGCGCGGCGGTGCAACGCCGCCGGGCATGGTCTGGCCGGACTGGGCGGCCGATCGGCCTAAGCCATCGGAATGGATCGACAAAAACCGTCCGATATGCACTGTGTGGGCCCGCAGTGGCACCGCGGCACAGGCCAAGCGCCTGATTAAGGAGCGAATTTGCAGAATCAAGGCTGGGTTTCAGAGCGTTAGCAGGGGGGAAGACGGTGAACAAGCGAGAAGAAATCGTCGCCGCGCGCCAAACGGCGTGGCCAAGCGTCAACGCCAAGGCGGAGCCGCTCGTCAAGGCGCTCATCGCTGAGGCCGACGCGCTCCGCATCGACGTGACGCAGGGCACGCTTGGGGAATGCCGCATCGATTGCGGCGTGCGCGCCGTAGGCGGGCTGGAGGCTGGGCGCCGGATCGCGGAGATTTGCCTGGGCGGGCTTGGCCGAGTCGCGCTGGAAACGACCGACACCGACACGTCGTGGCCGTTCATGGTGACGGTGCACACGGAGCAGCCGGTGCTCGCCTGTCTCGGCTCGCAATATGCGGGCTGGAGTCTCTCGGGCGAGGACAACGGCACGAAATACAACGTGCTGGGTTCGGGCCCTGCCCGCGCCATCGGTTCCTCCGAAAAGCTGTTCGAGGAGCTCGGCTATCGCGACAAGGCGGAGAGCGCCGTGCTCGTGCTCGAAGCCGACCGGCCGCCGCCGTCGGGCCTGGTGGAGCAGGTCGCCAAGGCCTGCAAGCTGAAGCCCGAGCGTCTCACTTTCATCTATGCACCGACCTCGAGCCTCGCCGGCACGGTGCAGATCGCCGCGCGCTGCCTCGAGGTCGCACTGCATAAGGCACACGAGCTTCACTTCCCGCTCGACCACATCATCGACGGCATCGCCACCGCGCCGTTGCCGCCACCCGCGCCGGATTTCGTCGCCGCCATGGGCCGCACCAACGACGCCATCATCTATGGCGGCCGCGCCCAGCTCTTCGTGTCAAGCGGCGCGAAAGAAGCAAGAGGGCTTGCCGAGAACCTGCCGAGCCTGAAGTCGAAGGACTACGGCAAACCCTTCGCCGACATTTTTGCGGCGGTGAAGGGCGATTTCTATGCGATCGACCGCATGCTGTTCAGCCCGGCCATGGTGACGGTGACCTCGCTCAAGACCGGCGAAAGCTTCCAGGCCGGGCGCATCGACTCGGCCGTGCTGTCGCGCTCTTTCGCCTAAATCCATGCGCACACAGAGGGCGAGCGACGCTGCCATCGTCATGTTCGGCGATGGCCGCGACTGGCATGGGAAAAGTCTCGCCCGCGCCTTCAAGCGCCGCGGGATCACCCCTCTCCTTGCCCCGCTCAATCACTGCGGCTTCTCGACCGAGACGGCGACCGGACGGGTCATCCCGGGTCTCGGCGACCGGGTGCCCGAAGGCGCCTTCGTCCGCTTCGTTCCCGGCGGCACGTTCGAGGAGGTCACGCTCTATCTCGGCGTGTTGCACGCGCTGCGCGAGCTTGGCGTGACGGTGTGGAACGACGCGCGCGCCATCGAGCGGTGCGTCGACAAGTCGACCACCACCTTCTTCCTCCAGCGCGCAGGCCTACCCACGCCGCGGACATTCGCACACGTGAACCGGGCCGAGGCCGAGACGATCGTGTCCAGTCTGCTCGCCGAGGGGCGCAGGTTGGTGCAGAAG
>JBQGDO010000212.1:0-4482 GCA_052039105.1 Methyloceanibacter sp. | reverse complement strand
CCGCTAGCGCTTTTTTTTGCGAGAATCCCGGTCTACATACGTTCAGAGATCGGTTGCCACGCTCCATACATATAAGTGTCTAGCATCCTCATCCCATGGCCGACCTGACCGAGGCATTCCATACCGCTTTGCGGCTTATCGCCACGCTCGATCCCCAGCTTTTGGGCATCGTGCTGTTGTCCCTCAAAGTGAGCCTGACGGCGGTGGCGATCGCCAGCCTGATCGGTTTTGCGCTTGGCGGCGCGCTGGCCGTCTATCGCTTCCCCGGCAGGGGCGCGGTCGGTGCCGTATTGAGCGCGCTGATGGGGCTTCCCCCCGTGGTCGCAGGCCTGTTCGTCTATCTCCTGCTCTCCAATACGGGGCCTTTGGGCGTTCTCCAGCTTCTTTACACGCCGACTGCGATGATCATCGCCCAGGTGGTGATCGTTACCCCCATCGTCGGCGCCCTGACCCGGCAGGCCTGCGAGGACTTGCTCGAGGAATATGACGAGCAGCTCCGCTCGCTCGGGGCCTCCCCGGGCGCCATCGTCCGAACCTTGCTGTGGGATGGCCGCTATCGCCTGATCACCGCCGTGCTCGCCGGCTTCGGGCGGGCTATTGCCGAGGTCGGCGCGGTGATGATCGTTGGCGGCAATATCGACCATGTGACGCGGACCATGACTACGGCGATTGCGCTCGAAACTTCCAAGGGCAACATTGCTCTCGCCTTGGCCCTCGGTATCGTGCTTTTGATTATCGCCTTCGCCGTCAACGCTGCGCTCATGGGAGTGCGCCGCTTTGCCAACCGTCTCTCCTATGCTTGATCCCACCCTCCCCCCTGTGGCGCTGGGCTTGGCGCTCGACGGCGCGCGCGCGGTTTTGCCGCTCGAACTGCGCGAACTCACCTTCATCGCCAACGGCAAGCGGGTCATCGATAATCTCGATCTGACCATCGCCGAGCGCGGCATCACGGTGATCATGGGGCCGAACGGCGCCGGCAAGAGCGTGCTGCTGAGACTCATGCATGGCTTGATTGTGCCGACGAGCGGCGAAATCAGGTGGGCGGACCAGCGCACGGACCGCGAACTTGCCCGCCGGCAGGCGATGGTGTTCCAGAAGCCCGTGCTGCTGCGCCGCTCCGCCGCGGCGAATATTTCCTATGCGCTTGGCTTGCGGGGCATCGACCGGGGTGAACGTGGTATTCGTGTCGATGGCGCGCTGCGGCTCGCCGGGCTCGAGCGCCGGGCGGCGACGCCGGCACGAGTGCTGTCCGGCGGCGAGCAGCAGCGTCTCTGCCTTGCCCGCGCGCTGAGTCTCGAGCCGGAAGTCTTGTTCCTCGACGAGCCGACCGCAAGCCTAGACCCGGCTTCGACCTTGGCCATCGAAGGACTCCTGATCGAGGCGCAGCATCGCGGCATCAAGGTCATCGTGGTGACGCACGATATCGGTCAGGCGCGCAGGCTCGCGCAGGACGTGGTCTTTCTGCATCATGGACGGGCGATCGAGCACAAGCCGGCGCGGCGCTTTTTCGAAGAACCCGAGAGCGAGGCGGCACGGGGCTTTCTCGCCGGTGGGCTGGTGCTCTAACGGGAGGCACACATGGGCATGAATCGACGAATGGTTTTCGGCCTCCTCCTTGCCGGCTGCCTGCTAGCGGCCGGGACATCCCCGACACTTCAGGCGGAAGGCCAGTTCATTATTCTTCAGTCGACGACCTCGACGCAGAATTCAGGGCTGTTCGATCACATTCTGCCGATGTTCAAGCAAAAGACCGGCATCGATGTGCGCGTCGTCGCGGTCGGCACGGGGCAAGCCTTGAAGAATGCGCAGAACGGCGACGGTGACGTGGTTCTCGTGCATTCCAAGCCGGATGAGGAAAAATTCGTAGCCGAAGGCTGGGGCGTGAAACGTCGCGACGTGATGTACAACGACTTCGTCATCGTGGGTCCCGCCGCCGATCCCGCCAGGATCGCCGGGTTGAGAGACGCGCCCGAAGCCTTCAAGAAAATCGCTGCGGCCGAGGCGCCTTTCGCTTCGCGCGCTGACGAATCGGGCACCCACAAGGAGGAACTCAGGCTTTGGAAAGAGGCCGGCGTCGATCCCAAGCCGTCGAGCGGCAAGTGGTATCTCGAGACCGGGTCGGGCATGGGCGCCACTCTGAACACTGCTGTTGGCAAGCAGGCCTATGCGCTCACCGACCGTGGCACTTGGCTGTCATTCGCCAACAAAGGCGACTTCAACATTCTGGTCGAAGGCGACCCGAAGCTGTTCAATCAGTACGGCGTCATCCTGGTCAATCCGGAAAAGCACAAGAAGGTCAAGGCCAAGGAAGGCCAAGCCTTCATCGACTGGCTGACCGGCAAAGAAGGACAAGCGGCGATCGCAAGCTTCAAGATCGGCGGCGAGCAGCTTTTCTTCCCCAACGCACAGCCCGGAAGCTAGCTCAGCACGAGGAGCGGTTGGAGATCGAGCCGCCGAGGTAGAGCACTGCTTGCGGCGGCAGGCCGTTTCCTTCGTAAGGCGCGTAGAAGGTGTGCCTCCCGATCGACTGTCCCTCGCCATGTGCCCATGACGGCAGAGAGCCGCCACGCCGCTTGCGCACGATGTCGGGATTGAGGAAGTGCGTCGCCCCATCGGTGGGGTCGGGGATAATACCGGTAAGCACGGCGTCGGTAATGCGCGCAGCATCGCGATAGCGTGAATCGTCGATAGGCAGCCGCTGTATCTCCTTGCGCCGCGTCATCCACGGCTCAAATTGCCAAGGCTGCATCACGACCGTCTTGACGTCGTCACCCCATCGCTCACTGCGAAGGCGGTTGAGAATGACATGGACGACCGCGGCCTTGCCCTCGTCCGGCTCATCGCCGGCCTCGAACACGAGGGTCCGGATGAGATAGTCGCGCGCCTCGGCGTCATATTTGGGAAGCGGGCGCGGCCCGGGCAGAAGCGGAACGGTGTTCTGCGTGGTGTGCTCCGCCATGCGTTGCGGCACCGGCGAGGAGAGGCAGCGCGCCGGGCTGGTTGGACTTTCATAGGGAGGCGTCGCACCGCCCAAGAAGGTCAGCGACACAATGAACAACACGCGTCGAATCCGCAAAACGCAGTCTCCATCCATTGTTGGCGAAGACCCGGATTCGACCCAGGAAAGCGCTGATTTCATGTCGGGAAGGTAGCCATCCTGGGAACAATTTAGGCAATAAAATCAAGGCTTGCCGCAATTGGCGTAAATGCCTCACGGCAGCCTCAAACCGCGACGCCGGCACAGCCCGCGGTAGGACGGTGCGTGTTCGGAGACCGGCAGACGCCGCGCTAGAGCTTCACCATGACGTGGCGCACCACGGTGTAGTCCTCGAGCGCGTACATCGAGAGGTCCTTGCCGTAACCCGACATTTTGAGGCCGCCATGCGGCATCTCGCTCGCCAGCATGAAATGGGTGTTGACCCAGGAGGCGCCATATTGGAGCCGCGCAGCCGTCGCCATGCCCTTGCCGAGATCAGAGGTCCAGACCGATGAAGCAAGGCCATAGTCAGAGTCGTTGGCCCACTCCACCGCCTGGTCGACATCGTCGAAGCGCGTGATCGAAACGACCGGGCCGAACACTTCCTTGCGCACGATCTCGTCGCTCTGCTTGGCGCCGGCAACGACAGTCGGCTCGAAGAAAAAGCCCTTGCCGCCATGCGGCCTTCCGCCGGCGGTGACGGAAATGTGCTTCTGCCCGGCGGCGCGCTCCACGAAGCCATGCACCCGGCTCTTCTGATTGGCGGAGATCAACGGTCCGATGTCATTCTCGTCGTCATTAGAGCGGTTGTATTTCAGGTCCTTGGCGGCACTCGACAGGTCGGCGACCAGATTGTCGTAGATCTTCTTGCCGGCATAGATGCGGCAGGCCGCGGTGCAGTCCTGGCCGGCGTTGTAATAGCCGAACGCCTTCAGGCCCTCGACCACCGCACCGAGATCGGCGTCGTCGAACACGATCACCGGCGCCTTGCCGCCAAGCTCGAGATGCGTGCGTTTGATCGTAGCCGATGCCGCCTGCAGCACCTTCTGTCCGGTCTGGACGCTGCCGGTGAGCGACAACATGGCAATCTTCGGATGATTGATCAGCGCCTGTCCGGTCGTTCCGCCGCGGCCAGTGATGACATTCACCACGCCCTCGGGAAAAATGTCAGCGACGACCTTGGCGAGCTTCAAGGTTGTGAGCGGCGTCAGTTCCGACGGCTTGAGCACGATGGTATTGCCGCCCGCCAAAGCCGGGGCAAGCTTCCAGGCGGCCATCATCAGGGGATAGTTCCAAGGTGCGATCGAACCGACGACGCCGATCGCATCGCGGCGGATCATCGAGGTGAGACCTGGCAGATATTCGCCCGCGACGGCGCCATGCATGTTGCGCACGGCGCCGGCAAAGAAGCGGAAGCAGTCGGAGACCGCCGGCATCTCATCCTGCAACATGCGAATGCGCGGCTTGCCGCAATTGAGCGCCTCAACGGTAGCGAAGGCTTCCGC
>JBQGDO010000211.1:0-3164 GCA_052039105.1 Methyloceanibacter sp. | reverse complement strand
ACGAGGTGATCGATTGAGTCGGAGCACAAGTTCTGTAGTCGGATCTTGCTGCACTTGCTCACGGCAGGAATTGGCACGTTGCGACGGAGGCCTAGCCCTTGCGTTTACGGTCGCTGTTGGGGGTACTGCGGACGCCGAGGGTCGCGCGGCCTGCGTTGGACCGGCAAGCTATGCTGCTTTCAGATCGTACTTTGCGCGCAGCTCGGCGGCGATTTCCTTAGCCAAAGCTTGACATCTAAAGGCCTCTGCCGGCGCATTCATTTCCGTCGGATGCCATCTGTAAACGACGGCCCGTCCGATATGCCGGACTCTGGTTTCGCGGCAACTTCGCTTTTGGCTGGTTCACCGACCTCCCGGATTACCTGTTCGGTGCCTCGCGTTCTGCTCGTTCAGCCGCCTCGCGCTCGGCCTCGACCTTGTCCGCAGCTTCGCGTTTTGCCTGTGCGGAAGCCTCCATCTTCGCGACCCTGGCAGCTTCTCGCTTTGCCTCCTTGGCCGCTTCGCGCTCGACCTTGCGGGCGGCTTCACGCTCCGCCTTCTCCGCCGCCTCGCGTTGCGCGCGTTCGGCAGCCTCGATCTTCGCTTTCTCAGCGGCTTCGCGCTTTGCCTGCCTCGCCGCCTCGCGCTCGGCTTTTCGCGCAGCGTCGCGCTCCGCCTTCTCGGCAGCTTTACGCTTCGCTCGCTCGATGGCTTCGAGCCTCGCCTTCTCTGCTGCCTCGCGCTTCGCCTGCTGCGCAGCTTCGCGCCGGGCTTTCTCCGCGGCGGCAAGCCTTGCTCGCTCGGCTGCGGCTTCGCGACCCGTGGCCTCTCGCCTGGCCTTTTTAGCAACCGCGTCGAGCTTTGCGGCCCTGTTGTTTGCCTCCTTGACCCCAACCGCACTGTTGGCGGCATCGAGCTTTGCCTTCTTTGCAGCGGTCTCGAGCTTCCTCACCTCCTGCCTTGCCGCATCTGCGTCAGAACGACGTTGCTCCGCGGCGCCTTTTGACTCCGCTGCGGCGGCTTCGTGCTTGGCGGCGAAGTCGGCTGCTTTCGTTGCAGCAGCCTCCAGCGCCGCGGCGGCAAGCCTTGCTCGCTCGGCTGCGGCTTCGCGACCCGTGGCCTCTCGCCTGGCCTTTTTAGCAAGCGCGTCGAGCTTTGCGGCCCTGTTGTTTGCCTCCTTGACTGCAGCCGCACTCTTGGCGGCATCGCGCTTTGCTTTCTTTGCAGCGGCCTCGAGCTTCGTCACCTCCTGCCTTGCCGCATCTGCGTCAGAACGACGTTGCTCCGCGGCGCCTTTTGACTCCGCTGCGGCGGCTTCGTGCTTGGCGGCGAAGTCGGCTGCTTTCGTTGCAGCAGCCTCCAGCGCCGGAATGCTGACAGCAACCTTCCGCCGCTTGGGCGGCGCTGCTCGCCTGCCCTTCTTGGAATTCTTGATATTCAATTTGGCTTTCGATTTCGCCTTCGACTTCGCTTTTTTTGGCATGGCGGGGCCACGTTCAAAGTGGATTGAGTATGTCTGTCCAAAGACATGCATGGCCAGGACGGGCCCGGCCAGACGCGTCGCAGGGATAGGTATCAGCCGCGCGCCGCTTCGGCAAGCCAGCCGAAGACGTTGAAGGCGCGCGGCCGATCTCGTCGACAAAATCCTGCAAGGCCAGAAGCCCGCCAACGAAGTTCGAGCTCGTCATAAATTTCAAGACCGCCAAGGCGCTCGGCCCGTGATCGAATAGCAAGAAATCAGCCCGCTCGGAATGTCTCTTCCTGGCACTGACCGACAGCTCCGGCACGTCCGCGTTGACGGTGGCTATCGAGGGCATTCCGGACTCGATATGCTCGCTGTGAGCCGCTGTGAGCCTTTCCGCCCTTGGACCCATCTCTGCCATTGGACGATCAATTTTGCTGTGGTGCACAACGCCGCATTTCTACAACGATGTGGTAGGGTGTGACCCTCGGGCTGAGGGAGCCTATGAGGCGGCGCGAGTTCATAACCCTTCTCGGCGGCGCAGCAGCCGCGTGTCCGCTGGCGGCGCGCGCGCAGCAGCCTATTCCCGTCATCGGATTTCTCAACGGCCAGTCGCCCGGTCCGTTCGCACATCTTCTCGCCGGCTTTCGTCGCGGCTTAAGTCAGGCTGGTTATGTGGAAGGTCGCAACGTTGGCATCGAGTATCGCTGGGCAGAAGGCCACGCCGACCGCATGGCGCCCCTAGCGGCCGAGTTGGTCCGCCGCAAGGTAGCAGTCATCGTCGCGACCGGCGGCGCCCATCAGGTCGCCAAGGCAGCAACGTCGACCATTCCGAGTGTGTGCACTATCGGCGCCGATCCGGTGCGGGACGGCCTCGTCGCCAGCATCAACCGCCCGGGAGGTAATATCACAGGCGCCAGCGTCTTCGCCGCCGAGCTGGAGGCGAAACGCCTCGGCCTGTTGTTGGAGCTGGTCCCGAAAGCGACGCTGATCGGGATATTGGTCGATCCGAACTTTTCAGAGACACATGCTCAAGCGGCGCAAACCGAGAGGACGGCGCGCGCATTAGGTCGGCAGATTCGCATCGTGACCGCGACCAGCGAAGGGGAAATTGAGGCCGCATTTTCGACGCTCGTCGACGCAAAAGCGGGCGCTGTTGCCGTTGCCGCCAATCCATTCCTCAACAGTAGGCGCAGGCAAGTCGTCACGCTGGCTGAACGCCATGCGATCCCGGCGATCTACGAATATCGGGAGGCGCCAGAGATCGGGGGCCTGATCAGCTACGGCCCGAGCGTGCCAGACGTCTACCGCCAGGTCGGAGTCTATGCCGGACGGATTCTCGACGGTGAGAAGCCGGCCGATCTGCCGGTGGTGCAGCCGACCAAGTTCGAATTGGTGGTCAATTTGAAAACTGCCAAGGCGCTTGGCCTCAACGTGCCGCCGACGCTGCTCGCGCTCGCCGACGAGGTCATAGAGTGATTCGGCACGAGTTCATCACGCTGCTCGGCGGCGCGGCGGCTGCATGGCCGCTCGTGGCCCGGGCGCAGCAGAGGGGCAATCTGCCGACAATCGGGTTCTTAGGCTTTACCACGCCTTCAAACGCGAGATGGGTCGCTGCTTTTGTGCAGCGGCTGCGCGAGTTCGGCTGGATCGAGGGCCGCACTGTCGCGATCGAGTATCGGAGGGCAGAAGCCCGCGCCGATCGCTTCGCCGAGATCGCCGC
>JBQGDO010000210.1:0-1775 GCA_052039105.1 Methyloceanibacter sp. | reverse complement strand
GACGTTCTTGGGCGTGGCTTTGGGCGCCCACAGACCAGACCAGGTGGAAACATGAAGTTCCGGCACGCCGGCTTCGTCCGCGGCCGGAATATCGGGCGCCGAGCTTAAACGCGTCCCGGCGGTCACGGCATAGGCCCTGATCTTTCCGGCCCTCACATGTGGCAGGACCACGGTCGGCTGGAGCATACTCAGGTCGACTTGCCCGGCCAGCAAGTCCTGCATCGCCGGGGCGCCGCCGCGATAGGGCACGAACTGGAAACGAGTGTCGGTGAGCTTCTCGAAAAGGAGTCCCGCGACGTGCGGCGGGCTGGCGGTGCCGACCGTGGCGAGCGTGGCCTTGCCACGATTGGCCTTCAACCATGCAATCAGCTCCCGCAAATCCTTCGCCGGGACGGCGTTCTTCGAGATGATCACTTGCGGGGCGGTCGCGATGAGCGAAATCGGCTCGAAGTCCTGCAGCAGGTCGTATGGGAGTGCGTAGATCGCGCCGTTGATCACGTGCGTGCTCGAGATGCCGAGGCTGAGCGTGTAGCCGTCCGGGGCGGCGCGCGCGACCCGGCCGACGCCAATGCTGCCGGCCGCGCCACCCACATTTTCGATGATGACGGGCTGACCGAGCGACGCTTTCATACGGTCGGCCACGATGCGGCCGAGCGTATCGAATGCCCCGCCCGCGGGGAACGGCACGACGATCGTGATCGGTCGCGACGGATACGGCTGCGTCATCGCAGGGCCGACGGTTGCCGAGATGGCAGCGAAGGCGAGGGCAAATGGCCACTTTCTCATGGTACGCTCCCCCATGGCGCGCGTTTGCAGATCGAGACGCTGAGAATTCGTGTTGAAGAGCCTCCTGACTGATCGCGATTGCATCCGGGACTAGGGGCCCGGCACGCGAACATAAACCGCTCTGCTCAAAGCGGAATTGCCCAATTCGTTGTACCCCTATAAAAGTTGCCTATGCCCAAGACGATCTCGCAAAGCCGGGTCAGCCGGCGTCTGCGGTTCCGGGACCTGGAGGTCTTTTTCGCAGTCGTGCAATGCGGCAGCATGGCCAAGGCCGCCACCGAGCTGGGCGTTACTCAGCCCGCCGTTTCGGAAGTCACTGCCGAACTGGAGCACGCGTTCGGCGTCCGTCTCTTTGATCGAAGCCCCAAGGGGGTCGAGCCTACGATCTACGGTCGGGCGCTGCTCAAACGCGGACTTGCTGCATTCGATGAGCTCAAGCAGGGCATCCGGGACATTGAATTTCTCGCCGAGCCAACCAGGGGCGAAGTGCGGGTCGGATGTCCGGATTCGATAGCGGGCGCGATCCTGGCGCCGATGGTGCAAAAATTCTGCCGCGACTATCCCGGTATTGTCCTTACCATCGATCCGGTGCCGACGCCGACGTTGGAGCTGCCAGAGCTGCATGCTCGAAAATTGGACGTTGTGCTGGCGCGGTTCTCAAAGCCCCGGGCGGAGGATCCTTTTGGCGATGATCTGAACGTCGAAATCCTCTTCGACGACAAGGCGGTCATCGCGGCGGGAGCGAACACCCGTTGGGCGCGACGGCGAAAGATCGGTCTTGCAGACCTGCTCGCTGCATCCTGGGTTGGACCGCCGCGCCCGGCGTTTACGACTGTCCTCGTCGAGCACGCCTTCCAGGCCAGCGACCTGCTGGTACCGAAAATGCGGGCGATGACCTTTTCGGTTCAGGTACGAGCTCATCTGCTCGCGACCGGCGATTTCGTGTCGGCGATGCCCAAGTCGATGCTGCGTCTCAATCCCGAGTGCGC
>JBQGDO010000209.1:0-1840 GCA_052039105.1 Methyloceanibacter sp. | reverse complement strand
GACGCGGCGTTCGCGGCTTTCTCGAGCTGGCGGCCCGAAGCCCTGTTCGTCGGTCCTGACCCGCTCTTCAACACCGAGCGCGCGCAGCTCGTGGCCTTGGCGGCGTCCCATGCGCTGCCCGTGTCCTACTTCCAGCGCGATCATGTCGAAGCCGGCGGCCTGATGAGCTACGGCCCCGACTTTACGGATGTCTATCATCAAGCAGGTGTCTATGTCGGTCGGGTCTTGAAGGGCGCGAGACCGGCAGATTTGCCGGTGCAGCAGCCGACCAAGTTCGAGCTGGTCATCAACCTCAAGACCGCCAAGGCGCTCGGCCTCGAAGTCCCGCCGATGCTGCTCGCCCGCGCCGACGAGGTGATCGAATGATGAAACGCCGTGAGTTCATCACGCTGCTCGGCGGCGGGGCGGCGGCATGGCCGCTTGCCGCGCGCGCGCAGCAGTCGGGCAAGTCGGCCCGGATCGGAGTGTTTGTGGGGTCTTTCAATCCCGTCATGGCTCCAGCATATCGAGCCTTCCTTGACGAGCTGGGACAGCTCGGTTTTGTCGAAGGGCAGAATCTAACTGCTGAATTCTGGGCGATCGATCAGGACCCTTCCCCTAGCTCGCTTGCCGCACAGGCGACCAAATGGGTGCGTTCGAATATCGACCTGATCGTGGCGCTTGGAGCGCGACCGCCGCTTGATGCTGCCCTGGCCGCAAGTCGTACAATTCCGATTGTGTTCGTTGCGAACAACTACGATCCGATCGCGCACGGCTACGTCAAAGGCTTGGCCAAGCCGGGCGGCAACGTAACCGGCGTCGTACTGCGTCAGACTGAGCTCGCTGAGAAGCAGGTCGAGCTGCTGGTCGAAGCGATGCCGGGAAAGAGGCTGTTGGCCATAATGTGGGACTCCATTTCAGCCGACCAGTTTACAGCCGCGCAGCAGCGCGCAGAGCTGCTAGGTCTGGAGGTCCGTTCGTTCAAAATGGAGAAGCCCCCGTACGATTTTGATGCGGCATTTGGCGCCGCTGCGGCCATCGATGCGGAGATGCTGCTCGTCCTGTCCAGCCCGTTCTTCGCATCCCAGCGCGAGAAGATCACCGAACTCGCGATCCGCCATCGTCTGCCTGCAATGTACATTTTCAAAGCCTACTCGCAGGCTGGCGGCTTGATGTCATATGGGGCCGACAACGTGGCGATGTATCGTCAAAGCGCTGTCTACGTAGCCAAGATTCTGCGCGGAGCGAAACCAGCCGACCTGCCGGTGGAGCAACCTGTCAAGTTCGAATTCATCGTCAACCTGAAAACCGCCAAGTCGATCGGCGTCGAGCTGCCGACCTCAATTCTGTTGCGGGCCAACGAAGTCATAGAGTGAAACCTGCGACTTCCGGTCTTGGCACAAGGCTGCCCAAGCCGATGCGGCGGGCATGTCCGCAGTTGGCGAATGCGGACGCCTCATCCTTAGGTCTTCCGTTGGTCAGTCAGCCGAAATTTGACCGTCAACGGCGTGATCGTGGTCGAGGACGCGGCGCATACGGGCGCGCTGCCGGGCCAAGTACTGCGCCGCGACCGCGACGGCCGCGTGGGGTGATGCACGATCGCGCCACGGGCGTCCATTCTCATTCCGGCGTGTTATCCTCCGGTCCGCGCACCGGGGGCCGGCGTCGCCTCACCTCCGGTGCAACAGGCCGACAAAGTCGAGCTGATTCTCAACCTCACGACCGGCAAGGCGTTCGGGCTCACTGTGCCGCTCCCGTCGCTCTGCCGCGCCGACGAGGTGATCGAAAGCCCGGCTCGAAGTTCATCGCTCCACGTTGGGCGCAGGTCATGCGACGAGCCGGACTGACGATTGGCGTTTTG
>JBQGDO010000208.1:0-2172 GCA_052039105.1 Methyloceanibacter sp. | reverse complement strand
CCGTTCGCGGCAAGCCGCTCGACCTCGGCAACGATCTCGGCAACCGAACGCGAGAACTCGGCGCCGCGCGTGTAAGGCACGACGCAGAAAGTACAGAACTTGTCGCAGCCTTCTTGCACGGTGATGAAGGCCGAGATTTGGACCTTCCCCCTGGGGCGATCCGGGAGATGCGCGAATTTCTCTTCCGCCGGGAAATCGGTGGCGATCACGCCCTGGCTGCTGCCGCGCGCTTCCGCGATTAGCGCGGCGAGGCGGTGATAGCTTTGCGGCCCGACCACGATGTCGACGGCGGGCGCACGGGCGATGATTTCTTCGCCTTCAGCCTGCGCCACGCAGCCGGCGACTGCGATGATCGTATCGCGACCCTCGCGTCTGCGGCGCTCCTTGGCGAGCCGCATGCGGCCAAGCTCCGAATAGACCGTCTCGGCCGCCTTCTCCCGGATATGGCAGGTATTGAGAATGACGAGATCGGCGTCGGCTGCATCCGCCGTTCGGACATAGCCTCCCGCCTCGAGCGCCTCGGCCATGCGCTCGGAGTCGTATTCATTCATCTGGCAACCGATCGTCTTGATATGCAGCGTCTTGGGCACGGGTTTCCGCGGAGGCTCGATCACCCCTCGTTTTTGGGCACGCGAGACCCGGCGTCAAGGGTCAGGAGCCGGCAAAATCTGCGCTCCGGCACCCCTCCGGGGCAAAAGTAGATATTGTCCGGGCAAGTAGAGAGCTTTGGGCCCGTTCCCGACTCTTGTAGCGCTGGCAAGAGAAACCGCCCCGGACCCATCACTGCGCTGCGGCGGAACGGGCTCCCAGGGCGGCAAATTGACCGGGCGCCCGGCTAAAGGCCGGGCGTCCGCGTCACGGGGGTAGGGTGCTACGCCTTACAGTCGCTCATGCCGTTGAGCGCGCTCTTGGCAGCAGCCTTGGTGTTGAAGCCTTCCGTGCCGAGCATGGTGAGCCTCTTGCCGTCGGGCTTGTGCGACACGATCGAGCATTTGTGGGTCGAATTGTTCTGCGCCACATAATACTGATGGGCAGCAAGCGCCGGTGCCGCGAAGCCGGCAACAAGCACGCCGGCAACGAGATACTTTTTCATTGCAGTTCTCCTCCTCGACTCGGGCCGCTACTAGCTGCACTTCTTCGTGGTGTCGTCCCACTTCATGTGGGCCTTCACGCAGTCGGCCTTGGTTTTCGGCGCCGCGGCTAGGGCGGGTGCGGCAACCCCGGCAACGACGCCGAGGGCGACGATGAGCGAAACAAGCTTGTTCATGACAGTCTCCATTGGTTTTGCCGTCTGGTCAGTCCAGCCGGCTCTACCGGCGCATGGCAGGACGAAACGACTCGCCTGCGTGCGCGGTCACAAAGCAACGCCCGACTTCCGGCCGGCGTTGGGCCGAGTTCCGCGCAAGAATGTCGCGAGACTTAGCGTCGCGCGACGCCTTGCCTAGTCGCTTGTCTCGATGCCCTGGAAATGATGAGCGCGCGCCAAAACTGGGGCGACGATCGTCGCCGGATTGTTACGCGCGGCATGGCGACGCGGGGATTACGCCCCGTCCTGCCAAGACCCTGGTTCCGGCTTGGCGGCTGCCCCTACTTGAGCAGGAGCTTGATGCTTCCCGGCGACGCCGCGGGCTCGATCTGCTCGAAGGTGCATTGCTTCGGCGACTTGTCCGGGCGGAAGCGGATGAGTTTGGTGCCGTGGCGGAAGCGCCCGCCGGTAACGTGATCGTAGCGCACTTCGACGACGAGCTTCGGCTTCACCGGCTCCCAGTCGCCCGTCCGCTCCGTGCTCCAGCGGCTCGGTCCGCCGGGGGCCTTGCCAGTGAAGCCCGGCGGGGCGATCAGCGCTTGGAGCTTCTTGGTCAGCGCTGGCCGTTCTGCATTGCTGATCGTCGCGGTGAAACCGACATGGTCGAGCCTGCCTTGCTTGTCGTAGAGGCCGAGTAGCAGCGAGCCGACCAGCTTGCTTCCGCTCTCGTAGCGAAAGCCGCCGATCACGCAGTCTGCCGTGCGCAGGCGTTTAACCTTGAGCATGGCCCGCTCGCCCGGCAAATAGGGTCCGTCGCTCTGCTTGGCGACGACGCCGTCGAGCGCGCCGCGCGCTTCGTTGAGCCAGCGCTCCGCCTCGCCGCGTTTCAGAGTGTAGGGCGAGAGTCTCAAGCCTTTCGCGCCGCG
>JBQGDO010000207.1:0-15680 GCA_052039105.1 Methyloceanibacter sp. | reverse complement strand
GCGCGGAATTGTCTCTGGCGCTCAAAACCGAATCCGAGGACGCGGAATTCGGCCGCGACTTCAACCTGTCCCTGAGAGATGCCAACTCCTTCTATACCAAGGGCTTAGTGTGGCTGGGGCGCTCGGATTCGAACCTAGGATCACGGGACCAAAACCCGTTGCCTTACCGCTTGGCCACGCCCCAATCCGTCTTCTGAGGTGCCCGTTCCCGCTCGGTTCGCTGCAATGGCGTTCGCGGGAGCCAGGGTCTCATTAATATGGTGAGCGGAGAACCTCCTACCAGCATCGCGTCGCCCCGGCAACGCATCGGCTTTCTTGCGGGCCTCTCAGCCCCCGTCTATATACGGGCCTCAGCCTCTATTCGGGCCTAGACCAGACGGAGTGTAGCGCAGCCTGGTAGCGCACCTGCTTCGGGAGCAGGGGGTCGGGAGTTCAAATCTCCCCACTCCGACCACTTCTTCCCCTCAATTCTTTGCTCCTTCGGCCGCGTCCCAAGCCGCGGTTGCATCGGTCAACATCTTGTCGAAGCTGCCGTCGGTCGTCATCTCGGTGATGCCCTGACCGAACTTTTCAGCCAGCGCCGCGCAGGGCGATTTCTTGGAGAAGGCGACGAACATCTCGGCGGTGAGCACGGCTTGGTCCAGCGCCTCGACCTGGTCCTTAAGCCCGGCCTTGGCGGCTTCGGCTATGCCCGGATAATAGCCGGCAATGAGATAATCGGCTTTGCCCGCGAGCAGATCCGCGAATGCGTCGTCGATGCCGTCGGTTCTTGCGACATCGAGCTTGTCCATGATGAAAGCGTCGAACTCGGTACCGTAGCTTTCGCCCTGATTGGTGACGCCCTTCTTGCCGATCAGATCGTCCCGGCCCGTGAAGGGGAATGCCTTGCCTTTGGCAACGAAGATCGCGACGTCGTCATACATAAAGGCCGGCTGAACGTAGTCCAGATATTTCGCCCGCTCGTCGTTGTAGTAGATGCCGAAGATCAGGTCGGCCTTGCCGTCGAACGCCGCCTGTTGCGCGTCGGCCCAGCTTCCCATGAATTTCGAGTCCAGCGGAATGTCGAGCTTCTTGGCGATGGCACTCACCAACGCCGGCGCGGCGCCAACGATGTTGTCGCCCTGCCGATAGGCGATCACTGGATATTGCGGGTGGCCGGTCGCTGTGATCTTGGTGCATTCGTCGGCGGCATAGGCGGCGGTGCCGGCGAGCGCCAGGGCCGCGAACACGCTCAAACAGAAAAATCTCTTCATCGTCGAATTCCTTGTTCCTGATCGGGAGGGGTGAGGCAGGATGTGTTATCCGGCTGACGGCAACGGCTAGTAGGCCTCACCGTCCCTTCATCTGCGCCTTGATCTTGTCCACCTCCGCCTGCGAGATCTTTCCGGCTTGAACCAGCGCCTGCACGCAGGCCGGCGACAGGCTCGGGCCCGCCTTCTTCATGCAGAGATTGAGGGCAGCCGATTGCAAACCATAGTCGCCGCAGAACTTCTTGTAGTCGTTGGCGCAGTTGTTCTGCATGCCCTTGGTGATGGTCCCGGCTTGGGCCAAGGCTTGCGAGGCGCCCGGACAGAGGAAGCAAACAGCCACGACCAAAACGGCAGGCAGACTCGCACGATTGCGTTTCATCGGCAGGCCCCTCTCTTGTTGGAATTCGCTTGTAGCACGCCTAAAGGGCGCGGCTAAGCCTCGTCGTTCCGGGAACCCGCCAAGTGCCGGCGGGGAGCCACATTTTGCCCCAAAAACGATGGGAAAGTTAACGCTGCCGGGAGGCGGCGCCTACCGTCGCTGCTGCGCTCCGCTAGAATAGGCGACGCGAAGATTACCTGAGTTTGAGGCTATGTCGGCGGAGCTTGCTTTCAATCGCAGCCAGGATGTCGATTATGGGGTCGCCCAGGAGGTTGCGCCCGGCATCCGCCGCATCGTCGCCAACAATCCAGGTCCCTACACCTTTCTCGGCACCAACAGCTATGTCGTCGGCAGCGGAGAGGTTGCGGTTATCGATCCCGGGCCCGCCGACGAGCGCCACCTGAAAGCAGTCGCCTCCGCCATTTCCGGCGAGAAGCTCGCCTACATCCTCGTCACGCATAGTCACCGCGACCATTGCGAGGGCGCGCGCGCGCTGCAGGCACTCGCCGGCGGCAAGGTGGCCGCCTTCGGCCGGACAGGACAGCAGCGCCGCGCGCATATCGGGGGCCTCAATTACGACTTCATCGACCCGGACTTCGTGCCGGACCGGAAACTCGCCGACGGAGACACGATCAAAGGACGCGGCTTCGCGCTCGACGTGCTGCATATGCCCGGACATTCGCCGGATCATCTCTGCTTCGCGCTGGTGGGCAAGCGGACCATGTTCACCGGCGATCACGTGATGGGATGGAACACCACGGTGATCGCGCCGCCCGAAGGTAACATGGCGCTGTTCCTCGCTTCGCTCGAGCGGCTGATGCAGCGTCACGACAAGCTGTTCCTGCCCGCGCATGGCGGCCGCATTCAGACACCGCGGCGCGTGGTGAACGCCTATATCATGCACCGCAAATGGCGGGAGCAGACCATTCTCGCCTGTCTCGACGACGGGATCGGCGAGATCCCCGCCATCGTCGCGCGGCTCTACGGCCGGCTCGACAACGAACTGAAACAGGCCGCGGCGCTGTCAGTGCTGGCGCATCTGGAGCATCTGCTCGATCGCGGGATGGTGGCGGCCGACGGAGCTAGCGCGACGTTGCACGCTTCTTACGTCCGGTCTTCTTAGCCGGCTTCTTTTTGGCGGCGTCTTTCTTTTCAGTTTCTTGCTTGGGAGCGACTTGCTCGAGCGCCGTCTTCTCGCCTTTCTCGAGCGCCGTGGTGATCTCGGCGAACAATTTGCGGATGCGCTCGGCATTGGTGCCGAGGTCGTGTAGCCCATAACGCGACACCGAGCGCGCGTCGATGATCGCATGGGTGTCGTCGCCCTTGATCTGCACGGCCACGTCGTCGGTGAACCCCATCACCAGCGTGCGGTCGCTCGCCTCGATGCGGCCCGGATCGGTCTCGCCGGGCGCCTCGCTCAAGACGATGGTCCAGCCGAGGCGCTCCACGGCCTCATGCACCAGGCTGAACACTTCCGAGGCGGAGCGCTCGAGCGCCATCGGGCCGATATCGGGATAGGCCTCCTCCTGCGCCTCGATCGCGCCGTCGTCCGGAACGGTGAGGGGATTGGTGTCGGCCGGGCGCATGGCGGGGAGCGCCTTGAAGTGCAGCGGCTCGTCCGGCGTGGTGGCAATATCGTTCAGGCGCGGCAAGGTGGCGGCGTGCGACACGTAGTAGAGCGGGACTGCAAGTCCGACCAGCGCGATGAAGATCGCGGCGAAGGCCTGGCCCGCACCGGTCTGGCCGCCGAACCAGATGCGCGTCAGCGAGGCGATGGCGATGAGGATGGCGAGGAACAGCCCGGCGACGGAGACAATGAGCAGGTTGATCGCCGCCGGCGTGGCGAGCGTGGCGAAATGATGCAGCAGCACCGTCAGGATCAGGAGCTGCACGAAGAACAGCGCGATGCGCCTCGCCCAGGTGGCCTCGCGCGCCTCCTTGACGGAGAACCGCGCGGTGGCATAGCGCGCCATGGTGAAGCTCATTTCAAGCCCTCAACTCGAACCAGCCTCGGCAATGTGCCACCCTCCTCCCCTCTCCGCTAGTGCAAGGAGATGGCAGGTTTGTGGTGGCCCGCCTTAAGGATAGAGCCGGGTCTTGGTCCAGGGAGCTTGCGGGGTGGCGCGACGGAACACGATGCGGTCGTGCAGGCGGAAGGCGCCGCTCCGCCAGAACTCGATTTCGAGCGGGATCAGCCGGTAGCCCTTCCAATAGGCAGGGCGCGCAACGTCCCCGTCGCCGAAATCTCTGGTTAGACGCTCGACCTCGGCTTCGAGCGCGGCACGGCTTTCAAGCGGGCGAGACTGCTTGGACGCGCAAGCGCCGATCCTGCTCTCGCGGTGGCGCGTGGCGAAATAGGCGTCGGCCTCTGCGTCGGTCGCGGGTTCGATTGGTCCTCTGATGCGGATTTGCCGGCCAAGGCTCTTCCAGTAGAACAGCAGCGCAGCCTTGGGATTGGCGGCGAGCTCGCAGCCCTTGGCGCTTTCGCAATTGGTGTAGAACACGAAGCCGCGTTCGTCGGCGCCCTTCAGCAGAATCATCCGCACATTCGGCAGGCCATCGGCGTCGGCGGTGGCAACCGCCATCGCTTCGGGGTCCACCGGTTCGGATGCCTCGGCCTCGGCCAGCCAGGCGCGGAACAGGACAAACGGGTCCTTCGCCTCGGTGAAATCTGGGCTCGTCGCCGATTTGGATCGCTTGTCCATGCTGCAAATATCCCGGCTTTTGCGGGTTCTCCGAAAATTTTTCTGCCGCCCATCCCTCCCCGGAACGGGCATTTACGTTTTCCTCACCCTGATAGGGCACGATCGTCCCTGTTGATAGTGGGCGCGGGGGTTTTCAGTTCCGAGTTGCCTGCGTCGAGTCGGGGACGAGTTGGTTATGCGTACGTTCCGTTGGAACGCTCCTATCATCATTGGGGCGGGCGCTCTTGCACTTTCGCTATTTGCGCCCGCCCCTTCCCTCCTCGCCGGGGAGATCGGAGCGGAAACCACAGGTGCCATCGACGGCCGGCAGCTCAGCCTGAGCGAACTCAAAGCGAGGCTCGATCGCAGCGATCGGGTCGCCGCCGTGCAGGCGCTCGAGCTTGCGCTGTCCGAGCTCGAGGATGGGGTGACCCTGGTTTGGGAACGGCCCGAGCGGGCGCTCACCGGCAGGATCAAACCGGTTTCGGCCTTCCGCGACGACCAAGGACGCGTCTGCCGTCACGTCGTCTATTCGCTCGCGCTTGGCGGCTTCCAGCGCGAGATCGAGGGCGTGGCCTGCCGCGAAACCGACGGCTCCTGGTCTCTTTCCGGATGATGGGGGATTGAACATGGCCAAGAGGGCTCGGGCGAAGACCGCGTCAAAGCGGCCGGAGCGCAAGAAGAGCGTGATCTCGCTACGGGTGCTGGGCGAGCGCTTCACGCCGCTCTTGTCACGCCGGGAGTACACCTTCTCGCGGATGCGCCACGACCGCGGCGGACCTCGCACCTGCACGGCAATCTGCTTTCCCGGCTGGGTCAGAGCCTAGCCGCACGCGCCGCGCCGATTCGCCTCAATTTCGGTCCCGCCGATAAGCCTTCCTGCGCCCTGAGGCTCGCATTATAAAGCCCGGGCAATGCTTTAGGCGGAGGGTCGATGGCTGACAGCGGCAAATTGATGGCGGGCAAGCGCGGCGTCGTGTTCGGCGTCGCCAACAATCGCTCCATCGCCTGGGGTATCACCAAGGCGGTGACCGATCAGGGCGCGGAAGTTGCGCTCACCTATCAGGGCGAAGCCATCAAGAAGCGGGTCGAGCCGCTGGCGCAGGAGATCGGCTCGAAGCTCGTGCTGCCTTGCGACGTGACCGACGAGGCCACGGTCGAAGACGTGTTCAAGGCGCTTGCCGACGCCTGGGGCGGGATCGATTTCCTGGTGCATGCCGTCGCCTTCTCCGACAAGGAGGAACTCGACGGGCGCTATGTCGACACGAGCAAGGACAATTTCGTCCAGACCTTGCTGATCTCCTGCTACTCCTTCACCGCGCTCGCCAAGCGGGCCGAGCCATTGATGAAGAACGGCGGCTCGCTGCTGACGCTCACCTATTACGGCGCCGAGAAGGTGATGCCGCATTACAACGTGATGGGCGTGGCGAAGGCCGCGCTCGAAGCCAGCGTGCGCTATCTCGCCGCCGATCTCGGCAAGGGCGGCATACGGGTCAATGCCATCTCGGCCGGACCGATCAAGACGCTCGCTGCGTCGGGCATCGCCGACTTCCGCTACATCCTGAAGTGGAACGAATACAACTCGCCGCTCAGGCGCACCGTTTCCATCGAGGATGTCGGCGCCGGTGCGCTCTATCTTCTCTCCGACCTCGGACGCGGCGTGACCGGCGAGATTCTGCATGTCGACGCGGGCTACCATGTCGTCGGCATGAAGAACGAGGACGCGCCCGACATCTCCGTGGTGAAGGAGTAGTTCAATCCCTCCCCTTGAAAGGGGAAGCTTCTATCCCCGCGCTTATCCCCGCGTCCTTGTCATTCCCGCGAAAGCGGGAATCCAGTAGCCCCGGTGATTGCAAGAAAACTCAAGGCGGTGGTTACTGGATCGCCGGTCAAGTGGGCGATGACAAATGACGTTTCGTTGCGCCTATCCCCGACCTTGTCCCACACCTTCGGACCTCCCTTACAATGCGATCACCTCGTCCTCTGAGGGGCGCATCATGAGGCGTCGTGAGGCGGGACGGGGGGCGGCGCCCGCGGGCTTGGCTTCGCAAGCTAGGCACTCGGGCCGCATCGGGGCTCCCCCCCGGGACCACTCTACGAGTCCCTGTCAGGAGCTGACTGACGACTTGGCCTCGCGCTCCGTTCGAGCGCGGTAAGACCAATCGAAAGCGGGGCCCGATGCCGATCAAAGACGCCGCAAATGAGCATGCGCGTTCGCAGGCGCGGGGTGTGTGGCGATACTTTCGATGCGCTACCGCTTCGCTACTTGAGCGCGTGTGTGGCGCGCCGGCAGGCGCCCGCCGCGGTTCCAAAAGGACCCCGGACCCCATAAGGTTTGCGCCATTCGGCGCGCTACCCCCTCGAGTCCGAGGGGGGAGAAAGTGCATAGAGACCGGACGCGATCGCGCCGCGGTAAGGATATGTGCGCCTACCTCGGCGGTAATGACAAAGTAGGAACATGCGCGCATAAGAAGGCCCATGTCGCATAACAGTTTCGGCCATCTGTTCCGCATCACCACCTGGGGCGAGAGCCACGGGCCGGCGATCGGCTGCGTGGTCGATGGCTGTCCCCCCGGCATCCCGATCACCGAGGCGGAGATCCAGGCCTATCTCGACAAGCGCCGGCCGGGCCAGTCGCGCTACACCACCCAGCGCCAGGAGCCCGACGCCGTGCGCATCCTCTCCGGCGTGTTCAGCGATGAGACCGGCACGCAAGTCACCACCGGCACGCCGATCGCGCTCGAGATCGCCAATGTCGACGCGCGGTCCAAGGACTACGGCGAGATCAAGGACAAGTTCCGTCCCGGCCACGCCGACTACACCTATCTGCTGAAATACGGCTTGCGCGACTGGCGCGGCTCCGGCCGGGCATCCGCGCGCGAGACGGCGATGCGGGTCGCGGCCGGCGCGATCGCGCGGAAAGTGGTGCCGGGGATGCGTGTGCGCGGGGCGCTCACCCAGATCGGCCCCTACGAGATCGACCGGCGCAATTGGGATTGGGAGGAGGTGGGCAACAACCCCTTTTTCTGCCCGGACGTGAAGACGGCGCGGGTGTGGGGCGAGTTCCTCGACCAAGTGCGCAAGAAGGGCTCCTCGGCGGGCGCGGTGATCGAGGTGGTGGCCGAAGGCGTGCCGCCGGGGCTTGGCGCACCGGTCTACGGCAAGCTCGACCAGGACATCGCCAGCGGACTGATGAGCATCAACGCGGTGAAGGGTGTGGAGATCGGCGCGGGCTTCGGCGCGGCGGCGCTGTCCGGCGAAGAGAATGCCGACGAGATGCGCATGGATAAGGACGGCAAGCCCGAATTCCTCACCAACAATGCCGGCGGCATCTTGGGCGGCATCTCGACCGGCCAACCCATCGTGGCGCGCTTCGCGGTCAAGCCCACCTCCTCGATCCTGACGCCGCGGCATACGGTCGATAGGCAGGGCCACGACACCGAGATCTCGACCAAGGGGCGCCACGATCCTTGCGTCGGCATCCGGGCAGTGCCGATCGGCGAGGCCATGCTGGCCATCGTGCTTGCCGACCACTATCTCCGTCACCGCGGCCAAACCGGCAGAGGCTAGCCCCGCCGCTAGCTATGGACGGCGCCGATCAAAATTTCCTCATTGCCGCTGCCGCCCGGAAAGGGCGAAGGGATTACGCCGGCCAGGGCCCAGCCCGGCTGTTGCTCGACAAACTTGCGGATTTTGACGACGGCCTGTTGCCGTGCGGCCTTGTCGCGGACGATGCCGCCTTTGCCGATGGCCTCCCGGCCGGCCTCGAATTGCGGCTTGATCAGGGCCACGAGCCAACACCCCGGCGCGGCAAGGCGAAGCGCGACAGGAAGCGCCAAGGTCAGGCTGATGAAGCTTACATCGGCAACGATGGCCGTGATCGCCTCCCCTATCTTCTGACGCTCCAAATCCCGCGCGTCGGTTTCCTCCAGAACCACCACCTTGGGGTTGGTCCTGAGCTTGGCGTGGAGTTGGCCACTGCCGACGTCGACGGCGTAGACCTTGGCCGCGCCGCGCTCGACAAGGACATCGGTGAAGCCGCCGGTCGAAGCGCCGATGTCGAGCGCCACCCTCCCCCCGGGATCGAAGCCGAAGGCGTCGAGCGCCGCCGCGAGTTTCTCGCCGCCGCGGGAGACGAAGCGGCCGGAATCGGGGCTTACCGCCAGCTCGGCGCCGGGGGCGACCAGCGCTCCCGGCTTGAGCTCCGGCGCGCCCGCTACCTTGACGTACCCCCGCCGGATCAGGTCGGCGGCGCGGGAGCGTGTCCCCGCCAACCCACTCTCCACCAATAATCGATCGAGCCGCGTTTTTTTGTAGATGGACACCGAAGCTTCTCATATGCTCCCGCCTCGCGTGGGGGAGTCTCGCGCGCGGTTGTCAAGCCGGGAGCGGCCGGGCACCGCCAACATATACATACTGCGTCAGCGCCCCGCTCGGCGCGTTTACGCGGAGGTCTCGTGAGCCCAGACCACTGTACGGCTTACCTTACCGAGAAATGCCAAGTCCAAAATCGTGATGTGACCGGCGGCAAAGCCGTCTACGCCCGGAACGTTATCGAGTCCGGCGAGCTGATTGCCGTCTGGACCGGACGCATCGTATCGACCGAGGAGCTCGACGAGCTGCCGGAAGATATTAGGCGTCACACGGTCCAGGTCGAGGAGGGACTCTATCTCGCCTCGCACGGGCCCGACGAAGGACCGGACTTCATCAATCATTCCTGCGAGCCGAATGCCGGGCTCGAAGGGCAGATCGCCATCGTCGCCTTGCGGCGCATCGTGCCGGGCGAGGAAGTGACGATCGACTACGCCATGTGCGACGGCTCGCCATACGACGAGTTCGATTGCGCCTGCGGGTCGCCGATCTGCCGCGAGCGCGTGACCGGCGACGACTGGCGCAACCCAGTTCTTTGGGAGCGCTATGCAGGACATTTCTCGCCTTATCTCGAGCGCCGCATCAAGGCGCTCAAGCGGCGGCAATTCAAGCGCAAGCGGCTCGTCGTCGCCGGCGGCAGCGAAGCAGGGAGGAAGACGGCATGAACGATCTCGATCCCGACCCACTTCAAGAGGAACCGTTATGCTGATGGTCAGCACTTATCTTGCGCCGAGTGCCATCGAGGGACTCGGCGTTTTTACGGGCGAGTTCATCGAACGGGGACGCCTTATCTGGAGTCTCAATCCGAAGTTCGACATCTTCATCCGTCCGGAGGAGATCGAGAGTTATCCGGCCTATCTGCAGGACTACATCGCCCGCTACACCTACCCGCATCTGGAGATCCCTGGCGTGGTGATCCTCGATGCCGACAACGGCAAGTTCATGAATCACAGCCTCGCGCCCAACACCGATTTCCGAATTTTCGACAGGGGCTATGCGCTTAGCGACATCGCGCCGGGCGACGAACTGACCTGCAACTATCATGAATTCGATCCGGGCTTCGTAGGCTTCTTCTCCGCAGTCCAGGCCGCGACGGCGGCGGGCGCCGAGCTGCATGCCGGTGCATAGAAGCGCCGGCCTTCTGGTTGTTGCCGGCTTGGTTGCCGCGCCGCTGCCTCTGTTCGCGGTCGATGACGATCCCGGCTATGCCTGGATGGGTGGGGTCGAAGAGGGCAACGCCCTGCTCACCTATGGCTCGACCGAGACCGGCGAGGACTATGTGTTCAACCTGATCTGCGGCAACAGGAACAAAAACACCGAGGCCACGCTCTATGTCGACATCCCGGCAACCAAGGTCGGCCAGCCGGTAACCATCGAGCTTGCCGCCGGAGCGGCGAAAGTCTCACTCAAAGGCAAGATCGCCACGGACGAGATGAGCGGGTTTCATTTCGCCGAGGCGAAGAACTTCAAGATTAAGCCGGTCGTTGCCCTGCTGAAGGAAAAGGGCCCGGTGACCGCCAAGACCGGCAAATTGGTTACCGACCTGCCTGACAAGGACCGCGCCGCGCCCGTCGGGGAATTTGCCCAAGGGTGCAAGCTCGACTAAACAGGACGCGGGAATTTCCGTCCCTCCCCCTGGCTCCGGCCGCAACTCACAGCGACATGAAGGCATTATCTCATGATGAGCCGTAGCTCCGGGCAACTTCTCCTTGCAGCTTGTCTTCTTGCCGGGGCGCTTTCGGCGAGCGGAACGCGCGCGCAAGAGACGCTCGTGTGGACCGACAAGGCGAGCGAGGGCTTCGTCTCGCTCACCTACGGCCCGCTCGATGCCAGTCAGCAGCCGAAATTCCTGCTGTCCTGCTTCAATGAGATGGGCATCGCCGTGCTGGAGATTTTCGGGGTGATTCAGGGGACCCGCCCGGGCGAGAAGCTGATCATCGAGTTCTCCGGGGGAAGCTCGCTCTCCCTCGAGGGCGCGGTGGAACTCGATGCCAAGGGCGGCGGGATGTTTGCCGAGGCCAGCGATATCGAGGTGAAGCCGCTGCTCGAGTTGCTGAAATCGCCCGGGCCAGTCACCGTCAAGATGGCGGCGACCTCGCTCAGTATGGCGGACACCGGCCGCGCCGAGGCGATCGAACGGTTCGGCAAGAACTGCAAGCTGAGCTAAGCGAGGCGCGCTGCGCCGGCGGCGCCGCGTTCCTTACCGAGCGCGGCGAACACGGCGGCGACGATGCCGGCGCTATCGAGGCCGGCTTCCGCATACATGGCGGCTGGTTTGTTCTGCTCGATGAAGCGGTCGGGCAGATGCATGGTCCGCACTTTGAGCCCGCGATCGAGCAGGCCTTCGCGCGCCAGCGCATGCAGCACGGAGGCGCCGAAACCGCCGGTCGATCCCTCCTCGACGGTGACCAGCACCTCGTGGTTCTGCGCAAGCCGGCGCAAGAGATCCATGTCGAGCGGCTTGGCGAAGCGCGCATCGGCGACGGTGGCGGAAAGCCCGAAGCCAGCAAGCTGATCGGCCGCTACGAGACATTCCGGCAACCGGGCGCCGAAGGACAGTAAAGCGACCGCCGAGCCTTCGCGCAGGATACGGCCCCTGCCGATCTCGAGTGGCGTGCCGCGCGCCGGCAAGGCGATGCCAGCCCCCTCCCCGCGCGGATAGCGGAAGGCCGACGGCCCGTCGTCGATCGAAGCCGCGGTGGCGACCATATGCATCAGCTCGACCTCGTCGGCGGCAGCCATGACGACCATCCCGGGCAGGCAGGAGAGAAAGGCAATATCGAAGGCGCCGGCGTGAGTCGGCCCGTCGGCACCGACCAGCCCTGCCCGGTCGATGGCGAAGCGCACCGGGAGCTTCTGGATGGCGACGTCGTGCACGACCTGGTCATAGGCACGCTGCAGAAAGGTCGAATAGATCGCGGCGAACGGCTTATAGCCTTCGGCGGCGAGACCAGCAGCAAAGGTCACGGCATGCTGCTCGGCGATGCCCACATCGAAACACCGCTCGGGGAAAGCCTGGGCAAAGCGATCGAGCCCGGTGCCGGAAGGCATCGCCGCAGTGATGGCGACGATCTTTTCGTCGTGACGCGCTTCCGCAATCAGCGCGTTGGCGAAGACCTTGGTGTAGCTCGGCGGCGTGCCGGCGGCCTGCACCTCTTGCGCGCCGGTCACCACGTTGAACTTGCCGACGCCGTGGAATTTGTCGGCCGACACTTCGGCGGGTCCGTAGCCTTTGCCCTTCTGGGTGACCACATGGATCAAGACCGGCCCGTTCCTCATACGGCGCACATTGCGCAGCACGGGCAACAAATGATCGAAGTTGTGGCCGTCGATCGGGCCGACATAATACAAGCCGAGCTCCTCGAACAAGGTGCCGCCGGTCAAGAAGCCTCGGGTGAATTCCTCGGCGCGCGCAGCGCGCTTCTGCCAATTCTTGGGGAGCAGCCGCTCGGCAGTGCGCTTGAGGAAGCGGCGGAAGCGGCGATAGGTCCCGCCCGATATCAGCTTGGCGAGATAGGCGCTCATGGCGCCGACCGGCGGGGCGATCGACATGTCGTTGTCGTTGAGAATGACGATGAGGCGCGAATCCATCGCGCCGGCATTGTTCATCGCCTCATAGGCCATGCCCGCGCTCATGGCACCGTCGCCGATTACGGCAATCACGTTATTCGCCTTGTCGTCGAGATCGCGCGCCACGGCCATGCCGAGACCGGCCGAGATCGAGGTTGAGGAATGACCCGCGCCGAACGTGTCGTACTCGCTCTCGGCGCGCTTGCAGAAGCCAGACAGGCCGCCAGCCTGGCGCAACGTGCGGATGCGGTCCCTGCGGCCCGTCAGAATCTTGTGCGGGTAGGATTGATGACCGACGTCCCAGATCAGCTTGTCGGTGGGCGTGTCGAAGACGTGATGCAGCGCGATGGTCAATTCGACCACGCCAAGCCCCGCGCCGAGATGGCCGCCGGTAACCGAGACCGCGGCGATCAGCTCTTGCCGCAGCTCTTCTGCCAGTTGCGGCAGTTCGTTATCCTTGAGGGTGCGGAGATCCTGTGGTGTGCTGATGCGGTCAAGCAACGGCGTGGAACTGACGGCGCTCATTCGCTACTACCCGGCGCTGTGAGGAAAAAGGGTCGGAAGGATCAACGCGTTAAGCCCACCTTTATCGGCCGGGAGGCCGGCTTGCAACTATCCCGTAAGGCGGGCCAAATCGTGTCATGACTGAAAGCGCCGTCCCCCGCCCGGCAAGCATAGCCGAGCGGCCTGTTCCGCCCAAGAGGCGTCTCGCCTTCCCTTGGCTGATCCTCAAAATGATCGGCAATCCGGTCGCCTGCTGGAGCGAGGACTTCTACGACGAGCCGGTCGTCGCCTATCGCTGGCTCGGAATCGAGACCGGCTTCGTCATGGATCCGCCGCTCATCCAAAGCGTGCTGCTCGATGACGCCGAGAGCTACTCCAAGCAGCCGCTCAACGACGACGTGTTCGGCGAGGCGATTGGCGGCGGCTTGCTCAACGCCGAGGGAGAGGCGTGGCGCTGGCAGCGCAAGCTGACTGCGCCTCTGTTCAGATCAGAGGAGGTGATCGGCTATGTGCCGGCCTTCGCCGCCGTCTGTCAGAAGCTGCTCGAGCGCTGGCGAGTAGCGCCTCCCGGTAGCAGCCATGCCATCGACAAGGACATGACCCGTATCACCTTGCAGGCGCTGCAAGACACCGTGCTCGGCGCCAGCCTCGGCGAGGATGACAGGCGGCGCATCGAAGAGGCAAGCGCCGCCTTTCTCGCTTATTCGGTGTGGAAGCTCGCGCTGACCTCGCTCAGATTGCCGCCGTCCTTGCCGCATCCAGGTTCGCGCGTGATGGCGCGCGCGGGACAGACGGTGCGCGCGGTGGCGGAGCGCGTGCTCACCAAGACGCGCGCAAGCGGCACTTCCGGCGACGATCTGCTTGGCCGGCTGGTCGCCGCGCGCGACCCCGCGACCGGCCAAGTCATGCCCGATACTCTGATCGTAGACAATGTCGTGACCTTCTTGATCGCAGGGCACGAGACGACCTCGCAGGCCCTGACCTGGACGCTTTACCTAATGGCGCTGTTCCCCGAATGGCAGGAGGCAGTGCGGGAGGAAGTGCTCTCCGTCGCGGGCCGGCGCGCGATCGGGCGCGAGGAGATCGGCAAGCTGACCCTGCTCGATGCCATGTTCCAGGAGGCGATGCGGCTCTATCCGCCGGCTCCGGTGCTGATGCGGCGGACGATTAGGCCCGTCAGGCTTGGGCGGGTCGAATTCAACGCCGGCGCGACCATCGCAATCCCGATCTATGTGGTGCATCGGCACCGGCGCTTGTGGCCGGAACCGCTCCGCTTCGATCCGTCGCGCTTCTCGCTCGAGGCCAAGGCCAAGCGCCACCGCTGTGCCTATATGCCGTTTGGGGCGGGCCCAAGGACTTGCGTCGGCGGCAGCTTCGCCATGCTGGAGGGAAAGACGATCCTCGCCACCTTGCTGACGCGGGCGCACTTCGCTCTGCCGGAGGGCGAGCGGCCCACGCCATTCGCGCGCATCACGCTTCGCCCGAAAGAGGGGCTGAAGCTCAACGTGACGCTGCTTGGCGACTAGTCGTCGACGTCGAGCGGTTCGGTGCCGGTGGGCTGCCCGTTCTGGTTCAAGGTGATCTTCTCGACCCTGGCTTCCGCCTTGCGCAGCAGAAGGTCGCAATGGGTCTTGAGCGCCTCGCCGCGCTCATAGATGAGGATCGAGGCCTCAAGCTCGACATCGCCTTTTTCCAGGCGCTCGACGATCGATTCGAGCTCCTTGAGCGCTTGCTCGAAGCTCATAGTCTTGATGTCGGAATGATCGGGCTGATCGGCCATGGCTCTGGCTTAGCCCTATCGCGGCCCTGCAATCAAGAGGCGGCGGCCATCAGAGTTTGGACGTGGATGGCGGTCGAACTTGCCAAGGCTTCGAGGTCATAGCCGCCCTCGAGGCTCGAAACGAGCTTGCCGCCGCAGTGCTTGGCTGCCGTTTCCATAAGCTTTTCGGTGACCCAGGCGAAATCGGCCTCGACCAGCCTGAGCTGGGCCAGCGGATCGCGGAGATGTGCGTCGAAACCGGCGGAAACGATCAAGAGGTCAGGCGCGAATTTGTCGAGCGCGGGCAGGATCCCCTCCTCGTAGGCCGCGCGGAACTCATCGCCGTCGTCGCCGGCCTTGAGCGGGGCGTTGAAGATATTGCCGACACCGGTCTCGTCGCGCGCGCCGGTGCCGGGGAAGAGCGGCATTTGATGCGTCGAGCCATAGAACAGATCCTTGTCGGACCAGAAGGCGGCCTGCGTGCCGTTACCGTGATGCACGTCGAAATCGATTACCGCTACACGCTTTGCCCCGTGCTTGGCGCGGGCGTGCAGCGCGGCGATGGCGACAGTGTTGAACAGACAAAAACCCATGGCGCGAGACGGCTCGGCATGATGACCGGGCGGCCGTACCGCGCAGAAGACATTGTCGGCGTTGCCGCCCATGACCTGGTCAACCGCGTAGAGGGAGGCGCCCGTTGCACGCAAGGCCGCTTCCCAGCTCCCCGGCGAGACCACCGTGTCGGGATCAAGCGATTTGTGGCCCTGTTTTGGAATCGTGGCATGGACCATCTCGACATAAGCCTTGGGATGCAGCCGCTCGATATCGGCAAGCTCGGCGCGCGGCGCCTCTTCGCGCTTCAGCGGTTTGAACTCGGGCGCGGCCAGCGCATCGGCGATGGCGCGCAGGCGGTCGGCTCGCTCGGGATGACCGTAGCCGGTATCGTGGTCGAGGCAGGCGGGATGGGTGAGAAGCAGCGTAGTCATTCGGCCATATTGTTACCGTTGAGGCTTTCGGTCGGTCACTCTAGCTTGACCGCTTGGTGGTAACACGCGAAATGGCGCAATGCCCATTGTTCCTGCCACTCATGGGGCCATCAGGCGCGCGGCGCAGGCGCTGGCGCGCGGCGAGATCGTGGCCTTTCCGACCGAGACCGTCTACGG
>JBQGDO010000206.1:0-2798 GCA_052039105.1 Methyloceanibacter sp. | reverse complement strand
TTCAGGCTTGCCGAAGGTTTGGGCTGGGATCGCGGCGGCAATAACCTCGACTTGCTTCGGCGTCAAGGCGTCGGTCATCGGCGTCTTGATGAAGCCGGGCGCGATGCAATTGGCGGTGATGCCGCGGCTCGCCACCTCGCGCGCCAGCGATTTGGTCATGCCCACCAATCCGGCTTTCGAGGCCGCATAGTTGCCCTGCCCCGGATTGCCAAGCACCCCGGAAATCGAAGCGATATTGACGATGCGCCCGTAGCGGCGCCGCATCATGTTGCGCAAAATGCCGCGGGTCAGCACGAAAACCGAGGTCAAATTGACGGCGATGACGTCGTCCCATTCCTCGTCCTTCATGCGCATGAAGAGATTGTCGTGGGTAATGCCGGCATTGTTGACCAGGATGTCGACCTGTCCAACGGCCTTCTCGGCATCGTCAGCAAGCTTGACGACAGCGCCGCGATCGCGCAGGTCGCAAGACAGCGGGAACGCGCGCGAGCCAAGCTCTCCGGCGAGAGCTTCGAGCTTGTCCCTCTTGGTGCCCGAGATCGCGACGGTGGCGCCTTGCCCGTGCAGCACCTTCGCGGTAGCCCAACCGATGCCGCTCGAGGCCCCGGTTACGAGCGCGCCCTTGCCTGTCAGGTCGAACATCGCAACTCTCCCTTTCTCTTAAGCCGCGAGCGTCGCGGTGGCGCTCTCAAGCTCCTCAGGCGTACCGATACTGCGCGCCTCGATGCCGTCGAAGCGCCGCGCAATGCCGGTCAGAACTCGACCGGCGCCAACCTCATAGACCGTGCCGACGCCATTCGCCTTCAGATAAAGCATGGTCTCGCGCCAACGCACCATGCCCGTGACTTGCTCGATCAGCCGTGCGCGGATCGCTTCGGGATCGGAAATCGGGCTTGCCAGAACATTGGCGATCAGCGGTACCGCCGGCGGATCGATGGTTACTTTGGCGAGCGCCTCGCGCATGACATCAGCCGCGGGCTGCATCAACGCGCAATGGAACGGCGCGCTCACCGGAAGCAGGACCGCGCGGCGCGCACCGAATTTCGGCGCAAGCGCCACGGCGCGCTCGATCGCGGATTTGCTACCCGAGATCACCACCTGGCCCGGCGCATTGTCGTTGGCTGCCTCGCAGACTTCGCCTTCCGCGGCGGCCTTGGCCAGCTCTTGGGCTTGCGCCAGATCGGCGCCGAGCAAAGCAGCCATCGCTCCCTCACCGACGGGCACCGCCTCCTGCATGGCGCGGCCCCTGATCCTGAGCAGCCGCGCCGTGTCGGCAAGACTCAGCGCGCCGGCGGCGGCGAGCGCGGAATATTCGCCGAGCGAGTGTCCCGCCACATAGGCCACCTTGGAAGCAAGCGTGACACCCTTCTCGCCCATGGCCCGCATGGCGGCGAGCGAGACGGCCATCAGTGCCGGTTGCGCGTTCTCGGTGAGGGTGAGTTCCGATTCAGGTCCCTCCCACATCACCTTCGACAAATTCTGCGACAACGCCGTGTCGACCTCCTCGAACACGGCGCGTGCGGACGGATAGGCCTTGGCCAGCTCGGCCCCCATGCCAACGGCTTGGCTTCCCTGGCCGGGAAAAATGAAAGCAATGCTCATGGGCTGGAATAGTTGAGGGTGACGGGATTTGCGGCCAAAGACACCGTTTCTCTTATTTCTGTCAAGCAAGCTGGCCGCCAATCTCGTGGCCCGGCCGGTCCGAAATGCGAAGCCCCTTATTTCGGCCTATGCTACAACGGCCCGCTCAGGTGAAACTTCATCCGACCGCCACGGAGAGATCGTATGCAATGCTCCGCTCCCAAGGCCGCACTCCTTGCGTTCCTGACCCTCGGTGCCGCAGGCATCACCGCCGCTTCCGCGGACACGCGCCTGTGGCCCTGGAAGGACAAGATGCCGCCTGATCCGGCACTAGCGATGCTGACCAGCGTGGAAGGCGTGACCGCGGCCATCAACAAGAAGAACCCTCCCACCGTAATGATCTCGGTCAGCGCCACGGCGCCGACCCCCAATTTCACCGAACTTCAGCTGATCCCCCGCATCGGTGATCCCAAAGACCTCATCTTCTCCTTCGATGCCAAGGGCAGGCCGCCTCAGGACATGACGATTCAGGTGCCGAACCCGGTGGAGATCAGCGCTGAATACACGGATGCGCCGATCGACAGCCTCGGCATCGTCGAGGTCTACGGCCAAACCAACTGCAAGGCCTTCTCGCTCAAGGACAACAAGGAAGTCGAGTGCACGGCCAAGTCGTTGCCTGCGATGCCGCCGACCGGCACCGCCGAGGGGTCGCAATAGGCTCCAAACCGCCTCCCAAACCCTTGCAAAGCGCACGCGAAGCCTTATAAGACCGCCACCAGCAATCGCTCCGGTCGGAGGCTGAACGGAGGACCGCTTTTGCGGTAGGCTGAAAAAGCCGCCCTCCCGTGTCTCCGCTCTCTGGGTCGTCTCTTGGGCCTTTCCTTCTAAAGCGCCCATGCGAGGCTTCGCGCCGGGGCAACGACGAAGGAAAGGCTTATCATGCCGCTTTACGAGCATGTGTTCCTGGCACGCCAGGATATTTCCGCTCAGCAGGTCGAAGCCCTGTTACAGAGCTTCCGCGGCCTGCTCGAGGAGCGTGGCGGGCAGGTCGCCAAGACCGAATATTGGGGACTGAAGTCCCTCACCTATCGCATCAAGAAGAACCGCAAAGCCCATTACGCGCTGATGAATATCGACGCGCCGCATGAGGCAGTCGCCGAGATGGAGCGCCAGATGCGGCTATCGACCGACATCATCCGCTTCCTCACCGTGAAGGT
>JBQGDO010000205.1:0-6992 GCA_052039105.1 Methyloceanibacter sp. | reverse complement strand
GCCGGTCGGCATCGTGGTCGAGCGCCGTGAGGCGCACAGCCCGTGGATCGATTTCACCTGGAAGCCAGTGACGGCGCTCGCCGGGGTGCCGGACGCTGCGCCCTGGACCATGCTGTCGCAAGACGGCGATGGCGCAACCTTCTATGCCGGTGCCGCCGAGATCGAGCTCCACCGCACTGAAACTGCCAACTATCGCGACAATCTCGGCTCCGGCGCACCGAAGCTCTGGGTGGCGCTACGGCCGACCGGGGTCGAGCCGCCCTACGAGATTTTCGCAGTCACTGCCGATCCGGCGGAAGGCGAAGCCTGGACCGAGTCGGGCAGCGATCTCATCGACGTGGTGCCGATCCCGGAGGCGGTGCGCGCGGTGATCGAGGCCTTCGTCGCCGAGCATCACGTCGAGCGCCCGGCCCACAAGCGCGAGCGCGACCGCGCCGATCCGGAGGCGCTGGCACGGCGTGGGCCGATGCAGAAAGAGCGCGAATGAGCGAACCGGAAAATTTCATCGCGCGCTGGTCGCGGCGCAAGCGCGACGCGGCACAAGAGCGCGCAGCGGAGCAAGATGCCGAAGCGATCAAACGGGCCGCCGCACCGGACGCTGCGGTTGAAGGCGCGCCCGCGCCCGAAGACCAAGGCGGCGCGCACGATGTCGAGCCCGCGCACGGCGGCGCAGGCGAGCCGGCTGCATGCGACCTGACCAAGCTGCCGCCGATCGAATCGATCACCGCCGACAGCGACATCCGCGCCTTTCTCGCGCCTGGCGTTCCGCCCGAATTGACCCGTGCGGCGCTTCGTCGCGCTTGGACCGCCGATCCCAGGATCCGGGATTTCGTCGGCCTTGCCGACTACGACTGGGATTTCGTCACGCCGGGCGCCATCACCGGGTTCGGATCAATGGAAATGACCGACGAGCTGCGCCGCCAAGTCGCCCGCATGGTCGGTCGCAGTCTTGCCGGTGAGGAGGTCGGTAGGCCTGCTCCCACGCCCCCGGAGATGCCAGCTGGGCGACCATCGGTTGAAACATCGTTTGAATCGGCCGCCACAACCGCCGAAGTGCCCACGCGAACAACCCAAAGCAATCGTGGGAAATTCCAAGACGAGGCTGATCCGACCGGTGATGAGGGGAACAATTGCGAGCAGCCTTCGCCGCGCAATAGCAGGCGTACTGCAGCGCAATATAATCCAGAAAATCCCGATAACGATCAAGTGATTGCAAAGCGATCGCACGGATCGGCTTTACCTGAATAACAGAAGGCACATAGCCTCAGACTATTGACCGTCGGTCGCGGCGGGCGGTAATTTTCGTATCTGGAATTGAAATAAAGAAGAACAACCGCCATGAGGGATGAAAGCCTGGACGAAGCGATTCGTGTCGCTGGCGGTGTCGCCGCGCTTGCCCGAAAAATTGGCATCTCACAGCCTTCGGTTTCGAACTGGTCGCGCGTTCCCGCCGAGCGCGTACTGTCGGTGGAAGCGGCAACCGGCGTGAGCCGCGCGCTCCTGCGGCCCGATCTTTATGCCGGGCATTCCGGCACAGGCGGCGACGTCGACGAGGCCGACGCCGCTCGTGCGCAGGAATATGCGCTGCTCTCGGTGCTGCTCGCGCGCGCCCCCGACGCCGCGTTTCTGCAGCGTCTCGTCACCTTGCGCGGCGACGCGAGCCCGCTCGGGCTCGCCCATGCCGCGCTCGCGGAAGCCGCCGACCGCACTAGTGCCGAGCGGGTCGAGCGGGAATATTTCGATCTCTTCATCGGGCTTGGGCGCGGAGAGCTTCTGCCCTACGGATCGTACTATCTCACCGGCTTCCTGCATGAGCGCCCGCTCGCGCGCCTGCGCGCCGATCTCGCCAAGCTCGGAATTGAACGCAGTCCCGGCCAGGCGGAGCCGGAGGATCACGCGGCGATCCTGTGCGAGATCATGGCGGGGCTCGCGAGCCGCCGCTTCTCAACTCCGGCCGGCGCCGATCGCGCGCTGTTCGAGCAGCACCTCGCTCCATGGATCGGACGGTTCTTCGCTGATCTGGAGCGGGCCGAGCGCGCCGAATTCTACCAGGCGGTAGGAACGCTCGGCCGGGTGTTCACTGACATCGAGACCGATGCTTTCGCGCTGCCGTTGTGATCGGCGCGAAACGCACACGCGAATACAGGAGGTGACGGCGATGAAGAAAGAACGCAAGGCCACGCTCGGTCGTCGTGAGTTCCTTCGCACCCTCGGCGCGGGCGCCACCGTCGCGGCCGCGGCTGCCGGGTCACTCGCCGGCGAAGCTCACGCGGACACCGAGAGCAACGACGAGAAGCGCAAGGCGCGATACCGAGCGAACTCACCGGAAGTTCAGACCTTCTATCGAGTCAATCGGTATCCGAGCTGAGGAGGCACCCGTGCTGATCAAGAGAACGGAACGTCAGGCTCGTCGCGGCACGCTCGCCGGCGCGCTGCAAGGGCAAGCGGCTGGTCATCTCGATCGCCGCGCTTTCCTCCGCCGCTCCGGCCTGGTGGGCGGTGGGCTCGCCACGCTGGGCGCGCTGCCGCTCGCGAGCGTGCGCAAGGCGGAGGCGGGTCCGCCGCCCGCGGGCGCGCAAGTGACCATCCGCAAGAACATCTGCACGCATTGCTCGGTCGGCTGCACCGTGATTGCGGAAGTCGCCAACGGCGTATGGATCGGCCAGGAACCGGGCTGGGACAGCCCAATCAGCCGTGGCTCACATTGCGCCAAGGGCGCAGCGACGCGTGAGCTCGTGCACGGCGATCGCCGCCTGCGCTATCCGACGAAGCTGGTTAACGGCCAGTGGACCCGGATCAGCTGGGATCAGGCGATCGACGAGATCGGCGACAAACTGATGGAGATTCGCCAGAAATCCGGGCCGGAATCGGTCTACTGGCTGGGGTCCGCGAAATTCACCAACGAAGGCGCCTATCTCAATCGGAAGTTCGCCGCCTTCTGGGGGACCAACAATTCCGACCATCAGGCGCGCATCTGCCATTCGACCACGGTCGCGGGCGTAGCCAATACCTGGGGCTACGGCGCGATGACCAACAGCTATACCGATATCCGAAACTCCAAGACGCTGTTTTTCCTCGGCGGCAATCCGGCCGAGGCGCACCCGGTGTCGTTGCAGCACTTGCTCGAAGGCAAGGAATTGAACCGGGCGAACTTCATCGTCGCCGATCCGCGTCTCACCCGAACCGCTGCTCATGCGACCGAATATGTGCGGGTGCGTCCGGGCACCGACATTCCGGTGCTTTGGGGCATGCTCTGGCACATCTTCCAGAACGGCTGGGAAGACAAGGAGTTCATCGAGCAGCGCGTCTACGGGATGGACGACGTGCGCAAGGAAGTCGAGAAGTGGCCTCCCGAGGAAGTCGAGCGCGTCAGCGGCGTGCCCGGCGCGCAGCTCAAGCGCGTGGCCGAGATGTTCGCCAAGGACAGGCCTTCGTGCCTGATCTGGGCAATGGGCCAGACGCAGCACACGATGGGTACCGCCAACGTCCGCGCGAGCTGCATCTTGCTGCTCGCTACCGGCAATGTCGGCAAGCCCGGCGCCGGCGCCAACATCTTCCGCGGCCACACCAACGTGCAGGGCGCCACCGACCTAGGTCTCGATGTCGTGACGCTGCCGCTGTACTACGGCCTCGCCGAAGGCGCCTGGAAGCACTGGTGCCGCGTGTGGGAGGTCGACTACGACTGGATGGTCTCCCGCTTCGCCGATAAGAAGATGATGGAGACGCCCGGCATTCCTTCGACCCGGTGGTTCGACGCGACGCTGCTGCCGAAGGATCAGGTTGCCCAGGCGGACAACCTCAAGGCGATGATCGTCATGGGCCACGGCGGCAACACCGTGACCCGCATGCCGGAGGCGGCAAAGGGCATCGAGAAGCTGGACTTGCTCGTCGTGGCCGATCCGCATCCCACGACCTGGGCGGCACTCTCGGAGCGCAAGAACGGCACGTACCTCTTGCCGATCGCGACCAGCTACGAAACCAACGGCTCGCGCACAGCATCGAACCGCGCGATCCAATGGGGCGAACAGATCGTCAAGCCGATCTTCGAGTCCAAGGACGACAACGAGGTCATGTACCTTCTGGCGAAGAAACTCGGGTTCGCTGACAAGATGTTCAAGAACATCAAAGTCGAGAACAATCTTCCATCGCCGGAGGATTTGCTCCGCGAGATCAATCGCGGCGGCTGGTCCACGGGTTATTGCGGCCAGTCGCCGGAGCGGTTGAAGCTTCACATGGCCAATCAGAAAGACTTCGACATGCGCACGCAGAAGGCCATGAGCGGTCCCGCGCAAGGGGACTATTATGGCCTGCCGTGGCCGTGCTGGGGCACTCCCGAATTCAAGCATCCGGGAACGCCGCTGCTCTACAATACCACCCTCTCGATCAAGGAAGGCGGTGGCACGTTCCGCGCCCGCTTCGGTCTAGAGCGCGAGGAAAAGTTACCCGACGGCACGACCCGCAAGGTCAGCCTGCTCGGCAACGGCTATTACTCCAAAGACTCCGAAATCAAGGATGGCTATCCCGAGTTCAGCTACGGCGTGCTCAAGAAGCTCGGCTGGGACAAGGATCTCAGGCCCGAGGAACTCGCGGTCATCCAGAAAATCGGCGGCAACAACCCCGACGGGGTCTCGTGGTCAACCGACCTCTCGGGCGGCATCCAGCGGGTTGCGATCGAGCACGGCTGCGTCCCGTATGGCAACGGCAAGGCGCGCGCCAATGCATGGAACCTGCCCGACCCGATCCCGGTGCACCGCGAGCCGATCTATTCGCCGCGGCCCGACCTTGTCGCCAAATATCCGACGCGGCCCGACGCCAAGCAGTTCCGCGTGCCGAATGTCGGCTTCTCGGTCCAGAAGGCAGCGGTCGACAAGGGGGTAGCCAAGGAGTTCCCGCTCATCCTCTCCTCAGGCCGGCTGGTCGAATACGAAGGCGGCGGGGAGGAAACCCGCTCCAACAAGTGGCTCGCCGAGCTGCAGCAGGACATGTTCATCGAGATCAATCCGGCCGATGCCGCCGAGCGCGGCATCAAGGACGGCAGCTGGGTCTGGGTAACGGGCGCCGAGAACAATTCGAAAGCACGCATGAAGGCGCTGGTTACGGAACGCGTCGGCAAAGGCGTGACCTGGTGTCCGTTCCACTTTGCCGGCTGGTTCCAGGGTGTCGATCAGCGCGATAAATACCCGAAGGGTGCCGATCCGGTCGTGCTCGGCGAGAGCGTGAACACGCTCACGACCTATGGTTACGATCCGGTGACTGGCATGCAAGAACCCAAAGCCACGCTGTGTCAGATCAGGGCAGCGTAAGGAGGCTCGACAATGGCTCGGATGAAATTTCTCTGCGACGCCGACCGTTGCATCGAGTGCAACGCGTGCGTCACCGCCTGCAAGAACGAGAACGAGGTGCCGTGGGGCATCAACCGTCGGCGCGTCATCACCATCAACGACGGCAAGCCCGGCGAGCGCTCGGTCTCGATGGCCTGCATGCATTGCACCGACGCGCCCTGCCAGGCGGTCTGTCCGGTAAACTGCTTCTACACCACCGCTGACGGCGTGGTGCTGCACTCCAAGGACCTCTGCATCGGCTGCGGCTATTGCTTCTACGCCTGCCCGTTCGGCGCGCCGCAATATCCTCGTGTCGGCAACTTCGGCTCGCGCGGCAAGATGGACAAGTGCACGTATTGCGCGGGCGGGCCGGAAGCGGACGGCTCCCTGGCGGAGTACGAGAAGTACGGCGCCAATCGCTTGGCCGAAGGCAAGCTGCCGCTCTGCGCCGAGATGTGCTCGACCAAATCGCTCCTGGCCGGCGACGGCGAGATCATCGCGCAGATCTACAAGGAGCGGGTGGTCAAGCGCGGCTACGGCTCCGGCGCATGGGGCTGGAAGACGGCGTATCGCGAAACGATCGCGTCGTAGCAAACCGGACGCGACGCGAACGTCGCGCGCTGTCGATCATCCGCTGGAGCATGGTCCTCGGCGGCCCAAGGAGCGGCCCGAGGACCGATGGTGACAGCGTAGAAGGAGGGAATCATCATGGCGACGCTTCCGACGCGCATCCGTTTCGTCATCGGCGCCGTGGCGCTCGCATTCATCGTCGCGTGCACGGCTCCCGTGAATGCCCAGCAGCGCAACCCCGACAACTCGGTCAATCCGACGGCGAGCGCGGTGAAGGAGGATCAGCTCCTCGGCGAGCTCAACCGGATCACCGGCCGCTGCACGCTGCCCGACCAGAAGGCCTGCACCCTCGAGCAGCCCGCCGGCCGCGACTGGCGTCAGTTCCACCAAGTGACGCTGCGCTGGATCGGGGCCATCTCGATCCTCGGCATGCTCGTGCTGCTGGTCGTGTTCTATTTGACCCGCGGCATGGTCCGCCTGGAATCGGGACGGTCCGGGCGGGTGCTCGTGCGCTTCTCCGGCTTCGAGCGCCTCGTGCACTGGATGACCGCGACCTGCTTCATCATCCTCGCGATCACCGGGCTCAACATCACGTTCGGCAAGCCCCTGCTCTTGCCGCTGATCGGGCCTGAGGCGTTCACCGACTGGTCGCAATGGGCGAAATACGCGCACAACTATCTGAGCTTCCCGTTCACGCTCGGGGTGTTCCTGATCTTCCTCATGTGGATCGCCTGGAACATCCCGAACCGTGTCGATGCCAAATGGCTGAAGGAAGGCGGCGGCATTATCGGCCATAGGCACCCCCCCGCAGGTCGTTTCAATGCCGGTCAGAAGCTGATCTATTGGATCGTGGTGCTGGGCGGCGGGGCGGTGGCGGTGAGCGGCTATCTGCTGATGTTCCCGTTCTACGGCACCAACATCGCCGACATGCAGGTGGCGCAGATCGTCCACGGCGTGGTCGCGCTGCTGTTCGTCGCCGCCATGCTGGCCCACATCTATATCGGCACGATCGGCATGGAGGGCGCCTTCGAGGCGATGTGGGACGGCACCGTCGATGTCAATTGGGCGAAGGAGCACCACAGCCTCTGGGCCGAGAAGGAA
>JBQGDO010000204.1:0-44726 GCA_052039105.1 Methyloceanibacter sp. | reverse complement strand
CAGAGGAAGCATGGTCAAGCCGCTGAAATTCATTTACCTCTCTGCGGCCAGCGGGGAGGGGGCCTGAGGGCCCGTAACCGAGCATGATCAGGCGCATTGCCACCGTCGGCGGGCTGACTCTCGTCTCGCGCTTGACCGGCTTCATCCGCGATGTGGTCATGGCGGCGATCCTCGGCGCCGGGCCGGTCGCCGACGCATTCTTCGTCGCGTTCCGGCTGCCAAATCATTTCCGCGCCATCTTTGCCGAAGGCGCCTTTGCCGCGGCCTTCGTGCCGGCCTATGCGCGCACCTTGGAGCAGGCGGGACTTCCGGCGGCCAAACTGTTCGCCGATCAGATTGCCGCCGCGCTGATCGTCATCAATCTCTTGCTGCTCGCCATTGCGATGATCTTCACGCCGGAGGTCGTGAGCGTGCTCGCGCCGGGTCTCGATCCCGAACGCTTCGAGCTCGCCGTGGCGCTGACCCGCATCACCTTCCCCTATCTTGCGCTCGTTTCGCTCGAAACGTTGTTCGCCGGCATCCTCAACGCCAATAACCGTTTCGCCGCCGCGGCGGGTGCGCCCATCCTGCTCAATTTCTCGATCATCGGCACGCTTCTGCTTGCGCCATTCTTCCAGGATGCCGGTCATGCCGCGGCTTGGGGCGTGCTGCTCGCCGGCATCGCCATGGTGTTCGTCGTGGGCGGCGACGCCGAGCTGCACGGCTACGGCATCAGGTTCCGCATGCCTAAGCTCGATGAGCCGACACGGCGCTTCCTCAGGGCGCTCGGCCCGGCCATTATCGGCGCGGGCGGCGTACAGCTTGCGCTGTTCGCCGACACTTTGATCGCCTCCTACCTGCCGACCGGCGCGCTCTCGGCGCTTTATTACGCCGACCGCATCAATCAGCTTCCCATCGGCGTGGTCGGCATCGCGGTCGGCACCGTGCTTCTGCCCGAGATGTCCCGCCGGCTTGCCGCGGGCGACGAGAAGGGCGCGGCGTCGGCGCAAGCGCGCGGCATTCAGCTCGCGCTCTTGCTGACGGTCCCTTGTGCCGCCGCGGCGCTCGCCATTCCCGATCTCATCATGCGTGCATTGTTCGCTCGCGGCGCTTTCACTGCGGCTGATGCGGCGGCGGCCGGCGCCACGCTCGCTGCCTATTCGATCGGACTGCTTCCCTTCGTCCTGCTCAGGAGCTTCACCGCGCCGTTTTACGCGCGCGGCGACACGGCCACCCCGGTTAAGGCGGCGCTGCTCGCCGCCGCCATCAATATCGCGCTGAAGGTCGTGCTGATGGGCCCGTTGGCGCAAGTGGGGCTCGCGCTTGCCACCAGCGTCGGCGCCTGGATCAATCTGACTTTGCTTGCGGTGTTCGCCCGCCGCCAGGGCTTCGCCGTATCGGGCGCCGCGATCGGCAAGCCAGTCGCCAAGTTGATCGCTGCCGGCGTGGTGCTGGCTGCCGCACTGGTTGCCGGGGCCTACGGTCTGGAGCAGGCGCTCTCAGGCCTAACTGTGTTCCGCGAGGAGACCATGCTCGCGCTGCTCGTCGTGCTGGGCGCCCTCGTCTACGGCCTCGGGGTGTTCCTGTTGCTTGGGATGCCCTGGCTGAAAGGCCTGCTGCGGGAAGTCTCGGTTGCGGCCGACAAGCCCGTGCCGCCGGATTTGGCGCAGGCCGACCCGACCGACGACTCTGCGTCGTTGCCTGACAATGAGCCACCGCCCAAGGCTTGAGCTAAAGCGCGCGGAGATCGACCAGCTCCACCGAAGCGGGGTCGATCGGCCGGCCGAGAAAGATCGCCCCGACCCGCGCGAAGCGTTCGGGAGAATCGGTCGCCAGGAAGCGGCTCGTGCCACGGCCGCCTTCGCCGGCATTCCCCTTGAGTCCTGCCCGGTCGAGCGCCTCGGCCACCGCCGACGCCGTCGTCTCGGCTGAGTCGACCAAGGTGACGTTATTCCCCACCACCTGCCTGATCGCGCCGGCGAGCACTGGAAAGTGGGTGCATCCCAAAACCAAGGTGTCGGGCGACGAAGGATTGCGGAACAGGGTGCCGAGATAATGCTCGATCGCCGCGACCGTGGCCGGGGCATTCGTCCAGCCCTCCTCGGCCAGGGCCACGAACACCTGGCAGGGCTGCTGCATGATGTCCGCATCGCTCATCAGCTTGCGGATGGCGCGCGCATAGGCGCCGCCCTTCACCGTGCCCTCGGTGGCGATCACGGCGATACGGCGATTGCGGGTCGCCGCGACGCCGGCACGCGCGCCGGGCTCGATCACGCCGATCACCGGGGTCGGCCGCCACGCCTCTTCGAGCATATAGAGCGCGACCGCCGAAGCCGTGTTGCAGGCGATCACCAGCATCTTCACGCCTTGATCGAGCAGCAGCCGGGTCGCCTGCAACGCGTAAGCCTGCACCGTCTCGGCGCTTTTCGTGCCGTAGGGAAGCCGCGCGGTATCGCCGAGATAAACGAAATGCTCGTAAGGGAGCCGCGCCACGAGCGCGCGTAACACGGTCAGCCCGCCCATGCCGGAGTCGAATACCCCGATCGGCCGGGTATCACCCGGCATCGGCGCCTCCGAACGTCTTGAAATAGAGCGCGATGAAGCGACGATAAACGTCGGTCAGTTGCTCGAGATCGGTGATCGCCGCGTTTTCATCCACCTTGTGAATGCTCGCGGTGGTCAGCCCGAACTCGATCACCGGGCAATAGTCCTTGATGAAGCGGGCATCGGACGTGCCGCCATCGGTGGAAAGCTTCGGCGTAAGCCCGGTGACCTCGCTCACCGCCTCGCTCATCAGCGCATCGAGCGGCCCCGGCTCCGTCAAGAACGACTCGGCATGCGGCTCGAAGCCGAGGCTGAAGGAAAGGTCGCTGCCCGAGAGCGCGGCCCGCGCGTGCTCGCGCAAGAGATCCTTGAGCGCGCCCGCCTCGTGCCGATCATTAAAGCGGATATTGAAGCGCGCCTCGGCTGCAGACGGAATGATGTTGGTCGTGGGGTTGCCGACATCGATCGACGTGACCTCGAAATTCGACGGCGAGAAATGCGCGCTGCCATAATCGAGGGGCGAGTCGTAGACGCGGGCGAGGACCTTGATCAAGCCCTTCACCGGATTGTTGGCAAGATGCGGATAGGCGACGTGGCCTTGCGTGCCGGTCACCTTGAGATGGCCGTTTAGGCTGCCGCGCCGGCCGATCTTGATTGCCTCGCCGATGCGCGTCGCATTGGTCGGCTCGCCGACGATGCAATGATCGAGCCGCTCGCCCTGCTCCTTCATCCAGGCAAGCACTTTGCGTGTGCCATTGACGGCAGGGCCTTCCTCGTCGCCGGTGATGAGCAGCGAAATCGAGCCGTCGAGCTCCCGCCCGCGCGACTTGGCGTAGTCGAGGGCGGCGGCGACGAAGCAGGCGATCGCCCCCTTCATGTCGGAAGCGCCCCTGCCGTAAAGCCGCCCATCGGCGACCTCGGCGGCAAAAGGCGGATGGGTCCACTGCGTCGCGTCGCCGGGGGGCACGACATCGACATGGCCGGCGAAGCAAAGATTGGGCGGGCCGTCGCCGACACGCGCATAGAGATTGTCGACCGGCGGCGTGCCGTCGTCCTTGAAGTTGAGGCGCCAGACCGTAAAGCGCGCCGGCTTGACCGCCTCGATCAACACGTCGAGCGCGCCGGCATCGGCAGGCGTAACGCTTTCGCAGCGGATCAAGCCTTGCGCGAGTTGGAATGCTTTATCGCCGAGTGCGGTCATTGGGCGAGCACCATGGCGGGCCGCGCCGCAGGAGGCAAGCCCGCCCGTGTCGCGCCCGTTGCTTTCCCTTGTGGCGGCGGCCTAAGCCACGGCTGCCAGGGGATCGCCGCCGAAGCGGTTCGGCCCCGGCGTTCCCTTGAGGATGCCAAGCTCGATCAGGAACCAGATGCCGACACCCATGGTGACCAGGGTGCAAATCCAGCCGAGCGCATTCGGCTCCTGTGGCGTTCCGGTCAGGCCGAAGGCCTGCAAGAGGCTCGCGATCAGCACGGGCACGAGGCCGTAAAGCGCCGTCTGGCCGGGCTTGTCGCGGTCCTGGAAGCGTTTCGCGGCAACCGCGTAACCCGGATAGAACAAAGCTAGGGTGACCAGCACGACGAGGATGGTGCCGAAGGTGGAGGGTCCGAAAATGGCGCCGATAATGAAGCCGAGCACGATGCTGATAATGGCAAGGATGATCGTGCCGGCCCAATATTTGGCCCGGTTGATGCGTCCCTCGAAGGACGTAAAGAGATATTGAAAGTCCAGGTTCATCGGTCCCCCTCCCTAAGCGGCCGGGCTTTCCGCCAGCCTGCACCCCTTTGTAAGGCCGAAAGGTCCCGCTGCGAAGAGGGATTAAGACCGGGCGTCGGCTTGCCTCCAGTCAAAGGCCGATCGCCGCTAGTCTCTGAGCAACTCGTTGATCGATGTCTTGGCGCGGGTGCGCTCGTCGACCGTCTTGACGATCACGGCGCAATAGAGCGACGGGCCGGGCGTGCCGTCGGCAAGCGGCTTGCCGGGCATGGTTCCTGACACGACCACTGAATAAGGCGGCACCTTGCCCTGATGCACGAAGCCGGTGGCGCGGTCGACAATCTTGGTCGACTGGCCGATATAGACGCCCTTCGACAAGACCGAGCCTTCGCCGACGATCACGCCTTCCGCCACCTCGGCGCGGGCGCCGATGAAGCAATTGTCCTCGATGATCACCGGATTGGCCTGCAGCGGTTCGAGCACGCCGCCGATCCCGGCGCCGCCGGAGAGATGCACATTCTTGCCGATCTGCGCGCAGGAGCCGACCGTGGCCCAAGTGTCGATCATGGTACCCGAGTCGACGCGCGCGCCGAGATTGACGAAAGACGGCATCAGCACGACGCCCGGCGCGATATAAGCCGAATGCCGCACGATGGCGCCCGGCACGACGCGGAAGCCGGCCTCCTTGAAGTCCTTGGCTTTCCATTTGGCGAACTTGCTCGGCACTTTGTCCCACCAGGCGCCGCCCGCCGGTCCGCCGTCGATCTTGTGCGGCTCGTTGAGGCGGAAGGAGAGCAGGATCGCCTTCTTCAGCCATTGATGCACGACCCACTGCCCGTCTCGCTTCTCGGCGATGCGAAGCTCGCCCTTGTCGAGCAGGCCGAGCACCTCCTCGACTGCGTCGCGCACCACGCCCTTGGTCTCCGGCGTGATCTCGACGGCATGCTCATAGGCGCTGTCGATGAACGTCTTCAGATGATCGTGGGTCATGGCGGCCCGTCTAGGTGAGACAGAAATTTGCTTGCAGGGGCGAGGCGGGGGAGGGCTCTGTTTGCTCTCCGCGGGCGGTGGCGATGGCGGCAAGGAACGGTGCGAGGGCCTCGGTGCGATGATGAATATGCGCCGGCAGCGCGGTCCAGCTTGCGATCGCCTGATGCTCCGGATGGTCGGTGATACCGTGCACCAGCACGGTGGTCATGCCGATCTGGTGCGCCGGCTCGAGATTATGCGGCAGATCGTCGAACATCGCCGTGCGGCGCGCGACCACGCCATGCGCCTTGATGAAACGCTCGTAAGCCTCCCGCATCGGCTTGGGGTAGATGTAGTCGAGCGCGTGGATGTCGCAGATATCCTCGAACTGGTTCGCGATTCCGAGCCGCGCCATCACCGCCTCGGCGTGTTTGCGCGAACCGTTGGTGAAGATGAATTTACGGCCCGACAGATTGGCGAGAGCCTCCGCCAGTTCGGGGCAGGGGGCAATCACGCTCAAATCGATGTCGTGCACATAATCCAGAAACGCGTCGGGCGAGGTGCCGTGCAGCCGCACCAGCCCCGCGAGCGTGGTGCCGTGCTCGTAATAATAGGTCTCGCGCAGCAGCTTCGCCTCCTCCAGCGGCAGACCAAGATGATTGGCGATGAACTCGCCCATACGCCGGTCGATTTGCGAGAAGAGGTCGCAGTCCGCCGGGTAGAGCGTGTTGTCGAGGTCGAACACCCAGGTCTCGACGTGATCGAAACCCGCCATTGGCGGCTTCAGCGTCATGGGCCGCTCCTTGGCGCTTTGCGCCTGCGCCGCTCGATCAAGGTGCCGGCGCCGTGCTCAGTGAACAGTTCGAGCAGCACCGCATGCGGCACCTTGCCGTTGATGATCACCACGCCTTCTACGCCTTCGGCAACCACGTCGATGCAGCTTTCGATCTTGGGGATCATGCCCCCGGAAATGGTCCCGTCGTCGATCAGGCCTTGTGCCTCCGCCGTGGTGAGCGACTTGATGAGGTGACCGTTCTTGTCGAGCACGCCCTCGACGTCGGTGAGCAGTAGCAGACGCTTAGCCTTCAGGGCCATTGCTAGCGCCGCCGCGAACGTATCGGCATTGATGTTCAAGGTTTCGCCGTCCGGTCCGACGCCAATCGGCGCTACCACGGGGATCAAATCCGAATTGATGATCACGTCGATGATATGCGGGTCGACATGGACCGGTTCGCCGACAAAGCCGAGGTCGACGATCTGCTCGATATTCGAGGCCGGATCGCGCCAGCGACGCTCGAGCCGCTTGGCCCGCATCAGATTGGCGTCCTTGCCGGAGATGCCGACCGCCTTGCCGCCTTGGCCGTTGATCGCGGTCACGATCTCTTTGTTGACCGAGCCGGCGAGCACCATCTCGACCACCTCGACCGTTTCCCGGTCGGTGACGCGCAAGCCGCTCTTGAACTCGCTGCGGATATTGAGCCGGTCCAGCAACGAGCCGATCTGCGGACCGCCGCCATGCACCACGACCGGGTTCACGCCGGCCTGCTTGATCAGCACGATGTCGCGGGCGAAATCGGCCGCCAGAGCCGGGTCGCCCATGGCGTGGCCGCCATATTTCACCACCACGGTCTTGCGGTCGTAGCGCTGCATATAGGGCAGCGCCTCGGACAGCACCTTGGCCTTGGCGTGCACCGAGGCGAGCACTTCCGCCACGCTCGAGGCGGCGCGCGCCTTGGGTAGGGGCGCCTTGGGAAGGGGCGGCTCCTTCGCTTTCACCGGAGATGATTTGGTCTTGGCCACTTGCCGCTTATAGCGGCGCAAAGGCTGGCTGCACAACGCTGTTTGCTGTGGCTGGCGCGCACCATCTCGAAACGAACAGCGCGGCCAGGCGTTTAGCCGACATGTCGCGGGCCCCGTGTCCGCCCCGTCCCCGTTCCGCTCGATGAGGTCACCAGATGTCGTCGCTCTCCTATTTCGCTCCGGCGCTCCTTGCCGCCAGCCTTGCAGTCCTTGCTGTCGCTGCCCCCCGCGCGACTGCAGAGGAGCTGTCGCTCCCCTCCGCCAAGCTTTCGGTCGAAAGCCTGGCCAAGTTCGATAATCCGTGGGCGTTGGCCTATCTGCCCGACGGGCGGCTCTTGATCACTGAGAAGCCCGGGCATCTGCGCATCTATGCCGGCGGCAAGCTCTCCGAGCCGGTCGGCGGCGTGCCCAAGGTCGAATATCACGACCAGGGCGGCCTGCTTGATGTCGCCGTCGATCCCAACTTCGCTGACAATAGTCTGATCTATCTTTCCTTCACCGAAGCCGCCGAACAGCAGCCGGTCGATGCACGCGAGGAGAAGGACCCGCGTCTCGGCGAGTATCAGGACCTTAACGACACCGTGCTGAAGGGCCTTGCCGTGGCGCGCGGCAAGCTCAGCGGCAACCGGCTCGAAGATGTGACGGTGATCTGGCGGCAGGAGCCTAAGCAGATCGGTCGCGGCCATTTCGGTGGCCGGCTCGTCTTCGCGCCCGACGGCAAGCTGTTCATCACCTCCGGTGATCGCCAGCGTTTCGAGCCCGCCCAGGACATGACGTCCAATCTCGGCAAGATCGTGCGCATCAATCCCGACGGCTCGATTCCGAAAGACAATCCCTTCGTCGACCAAGAAGGAGCGCGGGCCGACATTTGGACACTCGGTCACCGCAACCCGCTCGGCGCCGCATTCCGTCCCGGTACCTCGGAGCTTTGGGTTCATGAAATGGGCCCCAAGGGCGGCGATGAGTTGAACCTGATCGAGAAGGGCCAGAACTACGGCTGGCCACAGGTGAGCGAAGGCAAGCACTACAATGACGTCGACATTCCAGATCATTCGGAGAAGCCTGAGTTCCGCAAGCCCCACCAGGCGTGGGTGCCGGCGATCTCGCCGGCGGGCCTCGTCTTCTATACCGGCGACAAGATCAAGGACTGGAAAGGCAAGGCGATCCTCGGCGGTCTCTCGTCGGAGGCGGTAATCGTGGTGAGCTTCGACGGCAACAAGGTCGCGGGCGACGAGATCATCAAGATGGGCAAGCGCATCCGCGACGTCGCCCAAGCCCCGGACGGCGCAATGTTGCTGCTGGTGGACGGCGAGAGCGGCGGTGATCTCTTGCGGCTCGCGCCGGCTGATGAAGCCGAAGCCGGCTAGGGACAAGCGCCGCCCGCTCGACTAATGTTTCCCTGCGGCGCGTAAGCTCGCGGGGAGACAAGATCGATGCAGGAAAAGCGGGAAGCCAAGCGCGGACCGGCGAGTGCCGAGAACGGCATTCCGCCGGCCCGCTCGGCGCTGCCCGGACGCGGCGGGCTTTCCCGCATCGCCGCCGCCTTCTGGAACTCGCTCCGCGGCCTCCAGGAAGGGCTCGCCACCGAATCGGCGATCAAGCAGGAAGTGGCCATTGCTTGCCTGCTCCTACCGCTGTCTTTTTTCATTGCGCGCGATGTCTGGACCTGGGTCGCGCTCGTCGCCAGCCTCCTCTTCGTGCTGTCGATCGAATTCCTCAACACGGCGATCGAGCGGCTCTGCAACCATATCCAGCCGGAGAAGCACGAGGCGATCCGCATCACCAAGGACCTCGCCTCGGCCGGCGTATTCTTTTCTCTTCTGCTGGCAGCGCTCGTCTGGGGCGTAGCGCTCTGGATGCGCTTTGCCGGTTAGCCCGCAAGCGCGGCGATGGCGGCGCGGAGCTCGGGGATGCCTGAGCCAAGCCGGGCGGAAGTGGTGATAAGCTGTGGATAAGCCGCCGGGTGCTTGGCCAGTGCCGACGCGATTTTGGCCTGTACCGCTGCCACCTCGGAGGCTTTCGGCTTGTCCGCCTTGGTCAGCACCGCCTGATAGGAGACCGCCGCCTCGTCGAGCAGCTTCATGGTCTCCTCGTCGTTGGGCTTGATGCCGTGCCGCGCGTCGATCAGGAGGAACACGCGCTTGAGCTCGCGCCGCCCCTTGAGGTACTCGCCGATCAGCCGCGTCCAGCCCTTCACTTGCGCCTTCGAGGCCTTTGCATAGCCGTAACCCGGCATGTCGACCAGATAGAGCGCGGCATCCTTACCGAGCGTGAAGAAATTCAGTTCGCGCGTTCGCCCCGGCGTCACCGACACGCGGGCAAGACTCGTGCGGCCGGTGAGCGCGTTGATCAGGCTCGACTTGCCGACATTGGAGCGTCCGGCGAAGGCGATCTCGGGTGTCCCGTCATTGGGCAGGTCGGCGATGCGCACCACGCCTTTGACGAAGGTGCAGGGGCCTTTGAACAGCGTTTCGCCGCGCGCGATGTCAGCCTTGGTGAACTCGATGGCGCCCATGGTTCACCGCGCGCCTCGCGACCTAGCCCTTGGTCTCGCCCTTGGCTTTGCTCTTGTTGTTCTTGAAGCCGAGATTCTCAAGCAGCGGAATGTCGACACCCTGACGCTTCATGATCGCCGCCTGCTGAATGATCGACAGGAAATTGTTCCACGCCCAGTAGATCACCAGCCCCGCCGGGAAGGAGGCGAGCAGGAAGGTGAAGAAGATCGGCATCCAGGTGAAGATCTTCTGCTGCACCGGATCGGGCGGCGCCGGGTTCAGCTTCATCTGCACCCACATGGTGATGCCCATGATGATCGGCCAAATGCCGATCATGAGGAAATGCGGCGGATCCCAGGGGATCAGCCCGAACAGATTGAAGATCGAGGTCGGGTCAGGGGCCGACAGATCTTTGATCCAGCCGAAGAACGGCGCATGCCGCATTTCGATGGTGACGAACAGCACCTTGTAGAGCGCGAAGAAGATCGGAATTTGGATCAGGATCGGCAAACAGCCCGATGCCGGGTTTACCTTCTCCTTCTTGTACAGCTCCATCATCGCCTGCTGCTGGCGCATCCGGTCTTCGGCAAAGCGCTCCTTGATGCGCTGCATCTCCGGACCGAGCTTCTTCATCTTGCTCATCGCCACATAGGACTTATTGGCGAGCGGGAAGAAGAGGAGCTTGATGATGACGGTGACGATCAGGATGGCGATGCCGAAATTGCCAACCAGCCTGTAGAAATAGTCGAGCGCGAAGAACAGCGGCTTGGTGAGGAAATAGAACCAACCCCAGTCGATCAGCAGATCGAATTTGGGAATGCCGTAGGTCTCGGCATAGCCGTCGACGACATGGACCTCCTTGGCACCTGCGAACACGCGGCCTTGCACCTCGCCGTTTCCGCCCGCGGGGACGGTGAGCGGCCCAAGCAGATAGTCGGTCTGGAAGCGGTCGCGGCCGCCAGCTTGCTTGCCGAAGAAGGTGGCCGTGAAGTCCTTGCCCTGCTCAGGGATCACCACCGTCGCCCAATATTTGTCGGTGATACCGAGCCAGCCATTCTGGCTCTTGACGGTCGCGGCCGGGTTCTCGAGCGCTTTGCTGTAAGTGATCTGCTCGAGGGCGTCGGCGACGACCCCGATCAATCCCTCATGGAGGATGTAGAAGCCCTGCACATGTGGAGTCTCATGCCGCGACACGAGCGCGTAGGGATAGAGCGTAACCGCCGCGGAGCCGGTATTCGTCACCGTGTCGTCGACCGTGAACATATATTTGTCGTCGACACTGATCGTGCGGGTGAATTTCAGGCCCTTCCCATTGTCGTAGCTCAGCGTTACCGGCGAGTTCTGCGTGAGCGGGCCTTGCGTCTCAGCCGTCCATAGCGTGTCCGGCGTGGGTGGGCCGAGATCGCTGCCGGCGCCGCCGACAAAACCATGCTCGGCGTAATAGGCATGCGGCCCGCTGGCGGGCGACAACAGCACGACATTGGGGCTCGTCGGCTCCACCGTCTCGCGATAATCCTTCAAGGTCAGGTCGTCGATGCGACCGCCTTTGAGCGCGATCGATCCCTTGAGGCTCGGCGTGTCGATAGCGATGCGCGGGCTCTGCGCCAGAGCTTCCTCGCGCGTCAGGGCGGCGCCGGTAGAGATATCGGGTTGCGGTGCGCCTCCGCTGGAAACCTCGCCGCCCTCCGGTTGCGGTGGGCCTGGCTCGGCCTGTTGCTGCTCGGCCGTCTGCTTGACCGCGTCTGGCGGCGGCGCCGGCATGAAGAAAAACTGCCAGGCGAACAGCACGGCCATCGACAGGACGATAGCGAGGATAAAGTTGCGGTTGTTCTCGTCCATGTCGCCTTCGTTTGAAGCCCGCGCTTGGGTTGGGTGCGGGAAAAAGTCCTGTTTGCGGGGCTCAGCGTCGCTTTGCCGGGGGAGCCTCGTGCACCTTGGCGAGCGCCCGCTCAAGGTCTTTGATCAGCTCGGTGAAGCGCCGTTTTACCGTGCCCTCCCGCGCGATCAAAACATAATCATAGCCTTCCACCGCATGCGCCGGTCCGGTGAGCCGCACCGCTTCTCTGAGGCGCCGCCGCGCGCGATTGCGCACGACCGCGCCCCCGAGACCTTTGGTCGCGGTAAAGCCGAACCGCGCGAGCTCGGCCGGCTCGCCGTTGCGCCTGCGTGCCTGCAACACCAGCGACGGCGCGACGTAGCGCGTGCCGCCCCTTACATGCAGGAATTCTTCGCGGGTCTTGAGACGTCCGATCGCGATCACCGCTAAAGCGCTGCCGCCTTAGGCAGACAGGCGCTTGCGTCCCTTGGCCCTGCGCCGGGCGAGCACCTTCCGTCCGCCCTTCGTCGCCATGCGTGCGCGAAAGCCGTGGCGCTTCTTGCGGACCAGCCGCGATGGTTGATAGGTGCGTTTCAAGGGAGCGTCTCCTCGCTCTATCGTGCCCGCGGCTTATAGGGTGCGGCAGCCCGCAAAGTCAATCCCGGCAAGGAATTTGCGCCGGAAGCCCGCTTTTCGCCTCGCGCCGGGTGACGCTGCATCACAATGGCGCGAAGGGCCGTTCCCTGTAGGCGGTTCCTCCGCCAATTATGGGCTGAAGCCAACGAGCCAAGGAGTGGCGTCGTCATGCAGACCGTGTCGGAGAGCGCGAATGGCGCCATGTTTTGGCTCAAGCGGCTTTGGCCGCTGCTGCTTTTGATTGCCGCCACCGCCTTGGCCTTCGCCATGGGCTGGCACCGCTATTTGAGTCTGCAAGTTTTGGCCGAGAACCGGGAGGGCCTACGGGCCTATATCGAGGCCCATATGCTTCTCAGCCTGACGATCTTCATCGCCATCTACGCGGTGACGGTGGCGTTGTCGCTGCCTGGGGGTGCCGTACTCACCGTGGCCGGCGGGCTGCTCTTCGGCTGGCTGGTGGGGGGTCTTGCCGCGATCCTTGCCGCGACGATCGGCGCCACGGCCGTGTTCCTCATCGCGCGCAGCGCGTTGAGCCAGGTGCTGGCGGCGCGCGCCGGACCCTGGCTAACCCGCTTTCGCGAAGGATTCCAGGAGGATGCCTTCAACTATCTGCTGTTCCTGCGTCTCGTCCCGATTTTTCCCTTTTGGCTCGTAAACTTGGCGCCCGGCCTGCTCGGCGTGGGCTTCCGCACCTATGTCGTCACCACCATCCTTGGCATCATCCCCGGAACTTTTGCTTTTGCCCTGGCTGGCAATGGCCTCGACAGCGTCATCGAGGCGCAGCAAGCTCACTACCAATCCTGCCTTGCCAAGATGGGGACGGGAGGCCAAGAGTCTTGCTCGTATACGCTCGATCCGGGGACGCTGCTGACACCGGAGCTGATAGCCGGACTCGTCGCGCTGGGGCTCGTGGCGCTCATTCCGGTGGCGGTAAAATGGTACAAGCGTGCACGCGCCTGAGGCGTGCGGCCATGGGGGATTAGGCGATCATGGAAGAGGTGCTTACGCCCGACCTCTGCGTCATCGGCGCGGGCTCAGGAGGTTTGTCCGTCGCCGCGGCGGCGGCCCAGTTCGGCGTGCCCGTGGTGCTGATCGAGAAGGGCCGCATGGGCGGCGACTGCCTCAACTACGGCTGCGTGCCCTCCAAGGCGCTGCTCGCGGCCGGCAAGCGCGCCGAAGCCGTGCGCACCGCCTCCACCTTCGGCATCGACGTCATCGAAGCGCAGATCGATCATCGCGGCGTGCACGACCACGTGCATGGGGTGATCGCCGCCATCGCGCCCAACGATTCCATCGAGCGCATGACCGGGCTCGGCGTCCGCGTGATCCAAGCGCAGGCGAATTTCCTCGACAAGGTCACGGTCGAAGCTGGGCGCGTGCTGGTTCGCGCCCGCAGATTTGTCATCGCCACCGGCTCCACGCCGCAAGTCCCACCCATCCCTGGTCTCGAAGAGGTGCCCTACTTCACCAACGAGACGATTTTCGACGTGAGCGAGCGTATCCAGCATTTGATCATTCTGGGCGGCGGCCCGGTCGGGCTGGAGATGGCGCAGGCGCATCGCATGCTCGGCTCGCATGTCAGCGTGTTCGACATCGAGAACTTCCTCGCGCGCGAGGACCCCGAGGCCGCTGCCGTTCTCCTCAAGCGCCTCGCCGACACCCAAGTCATGATGCACCCGAACACGCGAGTGGAAAGCGTGGCGCGCTCGGTGCAAGGGATCGAGGTGCATTTCAGCGAAAACGGCGAGCCCACGATCCTCAAGGGCACGCATCTCCTTGTCGCCGCCGGGCGCAAGCCGAATGTGAAATCGCTCAGCCTCGATCGTGCCGGCATCGCCTATACCGAAAACGGCATCAAGGTGAACGATCAGCTCAAGACCACCAATCGCCGCGTCTATGCCGTCGGCGATGTGATCGGCGGGCCCGCTTTCACCCATCTCGCTAACTATCACGCCGGAATCGTTATCCGTAATGCGCTGTTCCGGCTGAGGCCGGACGCCAGCGCCGGCATCATCCCGCGCGTGATCTATACCGATCCCGAGCTTGCGCAGATCGGGTTGACCGAGGCCGAAGCGCGCAAGCGCTATCGCCGCATCCGCATCTACCGCGCGCCCTATGCCGATAACGACCGCGCCCAATGCGAGCGCGAGACGGAAGGATTCATCAAGGTTATCACCCGGCCCGACGGGACCATTCTCGGCGTGACCATTGTCGGTGCGGAAGCCGGCGAAATGCTGCAGCTTTGGGCGCTGGCCATGGCGAGAGACATCAAGCTCGGCGATCTCACCGCGCTCGTGCTGCCCTATCCCACTTTTTCCGAACTCGCCAAAAAGGTAGCCTTTGCCTATTACCTTCCCACTTTGACGAAGGGCTGGCTCCGTAGCATCATCGGCCTGTTGCGGAAGCTTGGGTGACCGGCGGCGTGGGCGCGCCTGCATCCCGGTCTGAGAAATCTGGTGAACGATAAACCCGACAAGGCGCCTGCCAAGAACGGACGGACGTCCAGCTACGTGCCGGGACTGTCGGCCAAGCTGCTCCTGCTCACCATCCTGTTCGTGATGCTGGCCGAGGTGCTGGTCTTCGTGCCGTCGGTGTCGAATTTCCGCCGGCAATGGCTGATGGAGCGGCTCGCCGCGGCGCAGATCGCTTCGCTTGCGGCGGAGGCCGCTCCCGGCGGCCAGCTGCCTTCCATGCTGCGCGATGAGCTCCTGGAGAAGGCCAAGGTGAAGGCAATCGCCGTCAAGCGCGACGCGTCGCGCGTGCTCGTGATCCAGATGGACATGCCGGCCGAGATCGATGCCGCCTACGATCTCCGCCACGCGTCATGGCTCGCGCTGATCGGCGATGCGCTCATGGTCTATGTCGCGCCCGACGATCGCGTCATCCGCGTGATCGGCGAGCCTAGCATGGCCGAGGGCGAGGTGATCGACGTGGTGATGGGCGAGGGGCCGCTGAAGGCGGCGATGCTTCGCTACGGACTCGACATTCTCGGCTTGTCGATTCTCATTTCCATCATTACCGCCGCGCTTGTCTATCTCTCGCTCGACGCGCTGCTGGTGAAGCCGATGACCAAGCTTACTTGGAACATCGTGCGCTTCTCGCAGCGGCCCGAGGACCCGACCCGGATCATCGCTCCGTCGGAGCGGCGCGACGAGATCGGCACCGCCGAGCGCGAGCTGTCGGCCATGCAGAAGGAGCTTGCCGACACCTTGACGCAAAAATCGAGGCTCGCCGCGCTTGGGCTCGCGGTGAGCAAGATCAGCCACGATCTGCGCAATATGCTGTCGAGCGCGCAACTTCTCTCCGACCGCCTGCGCGCGGTCAAGGATCCGACCGTGCAGCGGCTGGTGCCGAAGCTGATTGCTTCGCTCGACCGTGCCATCAGGCTATGCGAACGCACTCTCGACTACGGACAGGCGCAAGAAACGCCGCCTAAGCGCAAGCGCTTTCCGCTCGCTCCGTTGGTCGGCGAGATCGGCGACAGCCTCGGTTTGCCGCGGCCCGGAGTCATCGACTGGATGGTGGAAGTCGAGCCGGATTTGCAGGTCGACGCCGATCGCGACCAGCTGTACCGCATCTTGAGCAATCTCTGCCGCAACGCCGTGCAAGCGCTCGAGAGCGGCGAAGAGGAATCGGGCGAAATCATCGTCTCGGCGCGCAGGGAAGGCGCGGTCAGCATCGTCGAAGTCGCCGACACGGGTCCCGGAGTGCCCGAGCGGGCGCGCGTCCATCTCTTCGAGGCGTTTCAGAGCGTGGCGCGCAAAGGCGGCTCGGGGCTCGGGCTTGCCATCGCGCATGAGCTGGTGCAGGCGCATGGCGGGCAGATCGCCCTCGTCAATAACGAAGGCGGCGCCACCTTCCGCGTCACCATACCCGACGCCGTCGTCGAGTTGGCGCGCGCCAGGCGGCGCCGCGCTTAGTGTTTAGTTTAGGGGGAGACGATGACGAAGCGACGGACGCCGGTCGAGATCGAAAGGGCCAGGCGATTCGTTTGGCAGGACGGCGACATTGAAATTACTCCCGCCCCCCAACACTCTCCTCAATCGTCAGGAGACGCAACTAACGGCAAAGACCCAGCCGCCTGGCCAGAATTCATTTATCGACTCATAGAGCACTACAAATGGGAGCCTCAACATCTCAGAAGAGGCTCAATGGCTGAAGTAAACGCTCGGATGCGTCGACAAGAAGTTCCTCTCAATTTTCTGTTTAACATACTGCTCAGATGGCTTTCGCCGGATGAGATCCGAGAACTTCTGAGTCAGTTCGGCGTGAATCAGATTGTGGGGGAGTTGCGAGTCGAGAGCCTCTGGTCAACAAGTTATGCTCAGCCAGATGTGCGCATTGAATCAGACTGCTGCAGAGTTTTCGTAGAGGTCAAAGTCGACGCCTTGGTCAAATTGCAGCAGGTACAGCTGCTTTTGCACTCTGAGATGGACCTGCGGTTTGGCCAAAAGCAGCCCTATCTGCTCTTTTTGACGAGAGAGCCGTTCGCAGAGTGTTGGCGACCTTCAAGCGAGTGGCCGAGAGAGGGTAGTGTTCAGGATTGCCTGCGGCTTTTAAGCGACGCTCCTTTGTCAGGCGCATTTTCTCACAGGGCGTCCGAAGAGGCGCGGGCGAGATATCAGAACGTGAAGGACGCGGTCGCTTTCGGAACGACGACTTGGAAGTCCATACGCCAGCGTCTCGAGGCGCTGGCCTTAAAAGCACAGGAAGGCGCAGGGCGTCGTCTTATTGGTGATTTTGTAAGCGATCTGCGCAGCCGAAATCTCTAGCTCATCCCAACTGAAAGGCAGCGCCACCTTCCGCGTCACCATACCCGACGCCGTCGTCGAGTTGGCGCGCGCCAGGCGGCGCCGCGCTTGAAGCTTAGACCTGCTACTCGACTTTCTCCGCATCGACCGGGCTGCCTACGGGCTTGCCGTCCTTCAGCGCGGCCTTCATGTATTTGTCGCCTTCCTTGGTGATCTTGGTGGTCCATTCCGTGTCCCAGGTGATCACCGCGGCGTTGCCTTCTTCCTTCCACATGCCTTGCAGGCCCTCATCGGCCCGGTCGCCTTTGGCACTGCCGTTATCCGACAGCCAGATGGTGAAGGGTTTGCCGTCGGTGTCGGTGGTCTTGTACTTGCCGACGAAGCCCTCGGCGGCGAAAGCCGAAGCGCTGAGGGCGACTGCCAGAGCCATGGCGGCGAATGCTGCCGTCGACCTGGCAAGAATACGCGTGATCTGCATGATCCTCCTCCAAGTTACGCGGGAAAGTGCCCATATAAACCGGGAGCCTTTCCAAATCGTTCCGAGCCTTGCCTTTGCTGTCCTGACAGCTTAGGTAGCAATAGCCGCGCAGGGCCCAAGGACGCCTTCCCAAGGCGGATGCCCGTGCTAGGCTCTTAGCCGCACCTCGCAGGCAAGACGCGCCCGTAGCTCAGTTGGATAGAGCACCAGACTACGAATCTGGGGGTCAGAGGTTCGAATCCTTTCGGGCGCGCCAACTTTTCCTTGCCCACAAGTTACGGGCAGATCACGAAAGGTTGGCTGAGCAGGCACTGGATCAACGGATCGGTGCCGTCGCTTGTCCAATACCTAGGACGCTTGCCGCCCCTGTAGACGAGCACGTCGCGCGGTTTGACTGTCCGCCGCGAGACCGCGGCAGCTCCCCGTCGCTTCAAATGGCTCGCTCGGAGGACGTGGCCCGGATAGACGGCCTCGGCGTTCGCCCTCGCATAACGCGCATTTGCCGGTTTCTCGGCAGGCGCGGGCCCGATCGTCGCCACCAAGGCTAAAGCACTCATTCCCGCAAACAAGAGCATCTTGCGCATGGCGCTTTTGCGCGTAAGATTCGACAGAGTCAGGAACCTAGCGCAACCTTCGCCGTTATTCTAACGATGAAGCGCCTCTTATCACTCCCAGACGTTTTGGCCCGAACCCTGGCGGGTGTCGCCATCGCACTTTTTTGGTGCGTTAGCGCGGTGGGAACGACCGTCGGCACGACGGTCGGCGTGACCACCTTGGCCACCGCGGTCAATGCTTTCACCGTCCAGCCCGCCGAGGCAGGCCGCCGCGGGCGCCGCGGAGGCCGCGGGCGCGGGCGCCGCTGGCGAGGGCGCCGGGGGCGCGGTCGCGGATGGCGTGGCTATCGCGGCTATCGGGGCTGGGGTTGGGGAGGCCCCTGCATAGCGATTGGGCCGGTGTGGTTCTGTAGATAGCCGAAGCTTCACGTTCCACCCTGATCGTTTGGCGCGGCGCGGCGCTGTGCTAAGGATCGTGCGCCGCAATCGACACCCATCCAGAATCCAGCGGTAACAGCGGCCTTCTGATCTGCGCCGGGGCGTCTATCCGTCGTAAAGGGGGAGGCACTCTCCCTAGAAACCCGCATCCGGCCCATTGAAATGCAAACGCTAAGGCAGGTCGGAGCGCTTCCTTTCGTCGAGACCGAGAGCGGCGTGCTCGTACTCCTCATAACCACGCGGCGGCTCGGCCGTTGGACCATTCCCAAAGGCTGGCCCAAGGCCGGCCTGTCCGATACCGAAGCGGCCGCGCGCGAGGCATTCGAGGAGGCGGGCGTCACCGGCGAGATCGGTACAAGGCCAATCGCCGCATTCCGCTATATCAAGCGCCTCCACATGCTCTCGTGGGCCCGCTGCACGGTCGAGATCTATCCATTGCGCGCGCTCTGCCAGTATTTGGTTTGGCCGGAGCAGGGCGCCCGTCGCTCGCTGTGGATCGCGCCCCAGCAGGCGGCCGCGAAGGTCAAGGAAGCACAACTTGCAAAGGTCTTGCGCACGGTCGCTGGCTCGGCCACAGCTTTGCTGTAGAGAACCGGCACGGGTGAGCCGGGCGGCTCGGGACGTCGTTGCGTCTCACCGTGGCTGGGGGAGCGCGGAATTGCATGACAGTCCGTGAACAGGACGTGCCGGCACGGGTCCGGGGGGGTGTGCGCAAGACCTCGCTCGACAAGGACCTCCGCAAGATCGAGCGGCTGGAAGAGGCGGTCCGGTCGGTCTCGCGCAACCCGGCGCTCGGCATCGCACTCCTGTTCTTGGCGATTGCCGGCATTCTGGCCAGCACCCAGATCGGCGCCGCGCCGAACGGTATCCTGATGGTCGTCGCAGCCGTGATCGGCGGCTACATGGCGCTGACCATCGGCGCCAACGACGTTGCCAACAATGTCAGCCCGGCGGTCGGCGCGCGCGCGCTCACCATGACCGGCGCACTCACCGTTGCCGCCATCTTCGAATGCGCCGGCGCGCTGATCGCTGGCGGCGACGTGGTCGAGACAATTTCCAAGGACATCATCGATCCCGCGCTCGTGCCGAGCGGCGAGACGTTCGTGTGGATCATGATGTCAGCCCTGCTTGCCTCGGCGTTTTGGGTGCATCTCGCCACTTATCTCGGCGCGCCCGTCTCGACCACGCACGCCATTGTCGGCGGCGTGCTTGGGGCCGGCATCACCGCGGTCGGCACAAGCGCCGTCGACTGGCTCGTGGTGTCGTCGATCTTGTTCAGCTGGCTGATGTCGCCGTTCGTCGGCGGTTTGGTCGCCGCGCTGTTCCTCGCCATCATCAAGGTCAACGTGATCTATCAGAAGGACAAGATCGCTGCCGCGCGGCGCTGGGTTCCCGGGCTAGTCGCGCTGATGGCGGCCGCCTTCGCCGGCTATCTCGTCGTCAAGGGGCTGAACCATGTCTGGCGTCCGGGGCCGGCAGTCGTTGCCGGCATTTTCGGCGCGGTGCTCGTGCTGGCCTATCTGCTGGCCAAGCCTTGGGTGTGGCGCCAGTCGGAGGGCATGGAGAACCGGAACCAGTCCCTGCGCAAGCTGTTCAATCTGCCGCTCATTTGCTCGGCGGCCCTGCTTTCTTTCGCCCACGGCTCAAACGACGTCGCCAACGCCGTGGGCCCCTTGGCGGCGATCCTGCACAGCGCCGAATCCGGCGCTTTTGCGCCCGTCGTCGGTGTTCCCTTTTGGGTGATGCTGATCGGCGCGGTGGGCATCAGCCTCGGCCTGTTCCTGTTCGGGCCCCGCATCGTCCGCATCGTCGGCGAGCAGATCACCAAGATGAATCCGATGCGCGCTTTTTGCGTCGCGCTGTCGGCGTCGCTGACGGTTCTGGTCGCGTCCCAGCTCGGGCTTCCGGTCAGCACGACACATATTGCCGTCGGAGCGGTGTTCGGTGTGGGCTTCTTCCGCGAGTATTATACGACGCACAGCCGGAGGCGCCGCCACTACGTCCGCACGCACAGGCGCCACGAGCCCCGGCGGACGGCCAAGGCCGACCAGGAGGAATTGCAGCGCCGGAAACTGGTGCGACGCTCACATTTCTTGGGCATCGTTGCGGCCTGGGCGATCACCGTGCCATCCGCGGCGGCGCTTGCCGCGTTGATCTTCTACGTTGTGGCGTGGGTGCGCTGAGTTTATCCGATCACCTAGTTAGTCGGGGATGCTGAGGAAGTTGGCCCTTAGCCTTGGACTATTCTGCGCGGGGGCGCGGTTGCCGCTACTGGTTTGAGTTCCGGTGGTCTTGAGCCGGGAGTGGCCCTGAGCGGGCTTCACGCTGGCGAGGTCGTCGGCCCGCGTAGCCTCGTGCATCGCAACGGTGATGCAAAACATCAAGATCGCCGCTAACACGCCTGTCAGGGAAACGCGGGATTGCATGGCTCGTCTCCTCATCGCTGGGATCGGCATCAAGCGTCGATCTCCCTTTTGGACGAGGTGAGGAGAAATTCGGTTCAAAGCCCCGCGTGGCCGGGCTGGCGAGGCTGCTAGGGGAGCCACTTCCTGGGAAATCGCACCGTTAGGCGGCCGGTTCGGCAACGGGGGGCGGAGTCGCTCGGGTCATGTCGGCTCCGGCCAGCGCATAGGCTTTTGCCGTGATCTCGTTCAGCGCCTGTTCGACGCGTTGCCGGTAGATTTCCAGTTCGCGCGCTCCGGCCTCCTGCGGCACGTGGATCGGCTCGCCCATGGCGATGCCGATCCTCGAGAACGGCAGGTTGATGGTCATGCGGCTCCAGGAGTTGAACGAGCGGTAGCGGGAGCTCGCGACCGCGAACGGAACGATGGGCCGTCCTGAACGGCTAGCGATCACCACGATGCCGAGCCCGCATTTGCGTGCCGGGCCGGGCGGTATATCGCCTGTCATGGCGACGCTGAAGCCTTCTCTCAGTGAGGCGATCAGGCCATGCGCGGCCTCAGCCCCGCCCCGATCTCGCCCCCCGACCCGGCCGGCTGCCCCAGCTCCGCGCACCAAGCCGAGACCGAAACGGCGGAGGACGCGGGCGAGCGCTTCGGCGTCGTCGTGACGCGCCACGATGGCGCGGCCGGGGATCTCCCGCGGATAGATGACCGGCAGCAGAAAGAACTGCCCATGCCACAACGCGATGATCTGGGGGTGGAACTTATGCCCACGGACCACATAGTCGGGTGGGTCAGCGACGATAGTCGACGTTTTTAGGACGAGCTTTAGGTAGTTGACCACGATGGGCGCCGCCAGGACTTGCAACGGACGCCGCAAGCGGACCCTTTGCCGGCGAACCCAGGGTATCTTCCAAAAAGACGCCAAACCTCGCCCCGATCGTGCGGCGAGCAGCCAACCCGCCGCTCCAAGCGATCATAGCAAGGAAAAGCGACAAGGGCGCCAAGGCGTCCATTTTACTGGCTGCCAGCGCACCGACGATGCTCGGGTTGGAGTGCTTGGCTAGGCTGCGTTGGCGGCGGCAAGGCGGCGGGTATGCGCGGCGACGAGATCGGCCTCGACCAGCGCGCGCGCATCGCCGTTTTCGGCCAAGAGGTGGATATGCACCTCATTCGCACCGATTTTCGCGCCCTCATGGCGGAGATGGGCGAGATTGAGGGTCATCGCGTCGTCCCTGGTCTGCCCGAAGGCAAGGGCCGCCCGCGTGCCGTCGTCGTAGCGGCGGACCAGGATGTAATTCGCCTGGGGGATCGCCGGACAGCCGACCAAGGTATAGACGCTGTGCAGATAGCGGCGGCCCGAAGCCCCGCGCCAATAATGGAAGGCCTGGTCGAAGGCGGCTTCCGAGCAAACGAGCGCCGGCTCGTCGGCGGGCCCCCATTGGGGCGTCTCAGCCTCGACTTTGCGCATCCACATAGGATCCCAGCCCGTTAACCAGTAGATCGCCCTGTCAAATGGGTTCCGCAGTGACGATTTCAAGACAGCACCACGAATCTAGAACAAAGGTAGAACGCGCTTCGACTCCCAGTCAAGCATTCAAAGGTTAACGGCGCCCCTAACGCGCCGTTCCTTCTGCTTCTGCTTCTTCAAACAGGCGCATCGATGCGGTCTCGATCGAAGCGATCAGTCGCTTCAAGAATTCATCCTTTGGCAGTCCGGGCGGTATGGGATCGAGGAACTCCACCACGATCGTTCCAGCACGCCGCTCCAGACTTCGCCGCGGCCAGAACAGGCCCGAATTGAGTGCGACCGGCACGCACGGAATGCCGAGCGCCTCATAGAGCAGAACCACGCCCGTCTTGTAGTCGGGCTGCGCGCCGGGTGGGCGGCGGGTGCCTTCCGGAAAAATGATGATCTCGCGTCCGTCGGCCACGCGCTTCTTCGCCTCGCGCAGCATGCGGCGCAGCGCGGCCGGTCCCTTGTCGCGATCGACCGGGATCATCTCGAATTTATGCGAGAACCAGCCGTGGAACGGGATCCAGAACAACTCGCGCTTCATCAAGAAGACCGGATCGCGAAACAGCGGGATCAGCGCGAAGGTCTCCCACGCCGATTGATGCTTTGAGGCAACGAGGCAGGCGCCCTTAGGCAGCTTTTCCGCGCCGCGCACTTCGAGCCTTGTCCCTACGATAGTCTTGAGCAGCCAAAGCTCGAAGCGGGCATGGTTGGCGAGCGCCGCCATTGCCCAGCGCCGCGGCCCGAACAGCAGCGGACTGCCGAACACGACGTAGAGCGTCGTGGTCACGTAGAACAGAACATTGAACAGAAGCGAGCGTGCCATTCGGCCTGACGCTTGTTACGGCTCGAGCGCTTCGGTGGTGACCCCGTCGGGCCCGACCAGCAAAGTGCGCACGAGATCGGTGGCGCCGAGACGTCCGAGGGCCGGCAGGTACTTCAGATACTCCGAGAGCAATAGCTTGGTGGTGCCCGGATAGCTCCACCACGGATCGAGATGCACATTGTTGTCGACCACCGGGTAGGGGATCAGCCTAACGCCCGGCATCACGCGGGCGAGCTCGGCGAGCGCGCGCGGCATGTGATAGTTCGACGTCACCACGATGACCGAGCCGTAGCGATGCAGCGCCACCCACTGACTGGTTTCGGTGGCGTTGTCGATCGTATTGCGCGCCTCTTTGTCGATGTCCACGCAGCAGGTGAAATATTCGTCGCCGTGGCTCGCCAGTTGCTTCAGCTCCTCGGTAGTCGTGGTGCGATTGACGCCGGTGATGAGCACCCGTTTGGCCTTGCCATCCGCCAGCAGCTTCATCGCCTGATCGATGCGCGCCGAGCCGCCGGTCAATACCGCGATACCATCGGCGTTTTGCACCGGCGTCTGCCGCTCGCGCTCGATGCTGTTGGCGAAGACGACGAAACCGATGATGAGCAGCACGAGCGAGAACAGCGCGGCGTCGAAAATCAGCCTGACGCCGCCCATAAAGCCGCTGAACCGGCCTGTCTTTGGTGCTTCCTCCCTCACCTTGGACTCCAACGCTACCAGGCCGGGGCCAGAATAGGCACAAATCGCCGGAGCTTGAAACCGGATTGGTCGGGTCCTCGCCTGAGCCGGAAGGGGAGCCTCATGCGTAGGTCTTGAGCACGCGGATCACCCCGACGCGCGAGGTGACCATGCAAATGCCGGCCACGGCGATGACCACCAGCACGCAAAGGAGATAACCCTTGAGATCGAGCTCGCCGGAGCCGATCAGCCTTTGCGTCTCTGCGGCGGTGACCACGCCGCCGCCGAGCAACTGCATCATGAAAGGCAGGAGCAGGAAGGCGATGGCTGCGGCGATCGCCCCCATCAGCCCGGCGCGCACGCCGAGCCCGAGGAAATGGCGCTCGAACTCGCGGCTGATAAAGCGCTCATTGGCACCGACGAAATGCAAAACCTCGATGATCTCCCGGTTGGACGCCATGGCGCTGCGCGTCGCCGAGACGATGACGGCGATGGTTGCGATCGCGACCAAGGTGAGCACGGCAAGTCCGGCCAGCGCCGCCGAGCGCGTCAGGGTTTTGATCTCCGCCTGCCAGCGGCGGTGATCGTCGAGCGTCACGCCTTCGAAGTTCTGCGACAACGCGCTCTTGATCAGTTGGATGTCCGGGGGGTTGGAGCGATCGATCTCGATGGCAATCAGGCGCGGAATCGGCAACGCCTGCAGCGCGCTCGATTGGCCGAGCCACGGCTCAAGCAGCTTGGCGCTGTCCTCACCGCTCAGCGGTTTCACTTTGGTGACGCCCTTCTGCTTGGCGAGGAACAGCGACACCAGCGTCACCTTCTTCTCGAGGTCGGGGGCGTTGACGGGGTCGAGCTCGACGGTGAGCTCGCTCGAAATGTCGTTCACCCAGGCGTTGGCGGATTGATTGACCATGTACACCGCGCCGAGCGTGAGGCAGGCGAGGAACGACATGATGCCGATCACCACGGTGAGCGCGTGCCCCGCGATCGACGCCGAGGGCACGATCTGCGCGGCCTTGCTCTGGAATCGCGCCGGCAGCAGCGCGGCAAGTCGCGCCGGTAAAAGTCCGGTCAGGAGATTGGTCCAGGGATAGTCCCTTATGTCGGAGAGAAATGTCACGGGGATCAGCGCACCTTCAAATGGCCCTCGTAGAGCACGAGCCTCGGGGCGTCGAGCTGTTCCATCAGCGCATAGTCGTGGGTCGCGATGATGACCGAGGTGCCCAGCCGGTTCAGCTCGACGAACAGGCGCAACAGGCGATTGCCGATCGCCGGATCGACATTGCCGGTGGGCTCGTCGGCCAGCAACAGCTCGGGGCGCCCGATCACCGCGCGGGCGATGGCCGCGCGCTGCTTCTCTCCGCCAGAGAGGACCTCGGGATAAGCATGCATGCGGTCGCCGAGCCCGACCCAGCGCAAGAGGTCGGTGACGTCCTCCCGATAGTCGGCTTCCCTTTTGCCCATCACCCGCAAGGGGAGCGCCACGTTCTCCCAGGTCGTCAAGTGGTCGAGCAGCCGGAAATCCTGGAAGACGATGCCGATCCGGCGCCTGAGCGAGGCGCGCCCGGCAGCCGAAAGCTCGCCGACATTCTCGCCGAACACGAAAATCAGCCCCCGCGAGGGCCGGAGCGACATGAACAAAAGCCGCAAAAGCGTGGTTTTCCCGGCCCCCGACGGTCCGGTCAGAAAGTGAAAGGACCCCGGAAGCACGTGAAGGGTGACGTCGCGCAAGATTTCCGGGCCTGAACCGTAGCGCAGCCCGACATTGTCAAAGCGAATCACCCGGGTTCCCAGCCTCTTAACATTGCGGAAGTGTGGCTCTTTATGCTGAACTGCAGGTCCGGTATCAATGGATTTGGGCGAGGGCATGGGGCCCGGGGCAAATCCAAGATACTAGGTCTTTCTTGGCTTTACCGATGGCAACACAGATTATCTGTCCGGCATGCGGCACGCGCTACGAGACGCAGGCGGTTTTCCCGCCTGACGGTCGCAAAGTGCGCTGCTCGCGCTGCGGGCACGTTTGGCAGGCGAAACCAGTCACCGCACCGCCCGCTTCTGCCGTTAAGGCGCCTCAGCCTCAGCCGGCGGCGGCTCCTACGCCGGCCGTTCCGCAACCGGCGCCGCCGGTAATGCCGCAGATGACACCGCCGCCGCAACCAGTGGCACCGGCCGCCAACGCCGCGATGCGTGGTTTCGCCGGCATCCCTTCCGCGCCGGCTACGCCGCCACCACTGACAAAGGAGGCGGTGGAGGCGGATCTCGCGGCGCAAGTGGCCCGCATCAATGCCGAGGCCATGGCCGAGGAGCAGCCTGCCCCTCCGCCCGAGCCCGTGTCGGGGGGCGGTGGAATTTTCGCCCGCCTCTCCCGAAAGGCTAAACGAGCCGCACCGCCTCCGGCCGAACCCGGCATGGGCAACAGCATGCTGCCGGACGCATCGATGGGCGATGCAGCGATGGCGGATGCCGCCATGGACGAGGCGAGCATCGACGCAAGCATGGGCGATGCCAGCATGGGCGACGCCGGGATGGGCGACGTCGACATGGGCATCGATCCCGCGCTCGCTGCGCAGGCCTTCGGCGAGGAGGAGAAGCCGGCGCGCAAACGGCTCTCGCCAGTCACGATCGGCTGGCTGGCTCTGGCGCTGGTCGTGGCAAGCATCGTCGGCACCTTGGCGCTCGCCCCGTCGGCGGTGCTGTCGGTTCTGCCTGGTGCATCTCGTCTCTACGCGATGTTCGGCATGCCGGTGGGCGCGCATGGTCTCGCCCTGGAGGGCGTGCGCTATGGCTGGACCAGCGACGGCGGCCAGACCGTGCTCGAAGTCCAGGGCGATGTCGTCAACCTCACATCGGCGCCTCTCGACGTGCCGACCGTGGTCATCGCCCTGCGTGACGAAAAGGGCGACGAGATCTCCGAGTGGACCACGGAGATCGGCGAGGACGAGCTCGGGGCAGGGGAGCGTGCGCCCTTCTTGCGGCAGATCCCTTCCCCGCCGAGCAATGTCCGCAGCGTCAAGGTGCGCTTCGCCAAGGCCGAGTAGGCATGGCTGGGCTTGCGGCGGCTGCAACCGTCACGCCTCTTTTCACCGCAGATGAGATCGCAGCCAGGGTCGAAGCCTTGGCCCGGGAGGTCGCCGCCTATTCGTCGCGCGATGTCGTCATCGTCGCCATCTTGAAAGGGAGCTTCATCTTCGCCGCCGATCTCATCCGGGCGCTCCATCGCGAGGGTCTTACGCCCGAGATCGACTTCATCTTTCTTGAGAGCTATGGCGCCGGGACCAGCTCGGGCGGCCGGGTCAAGGTATTGCGGGACGTCGAGACGGGGCTCCGGGATCGCGAGGTCGTGATCGTCGACGATATCCTCGACTCGGGCCGCACGCTTGCCTTCGCCAAGGCGCTGCTCGAAGGCCGCGGCGCCCGCTCGGTCAAGACTTGTATCCTGCTCGACAAGGACGTGCCGCGCGCAGTGCCGATCGTTCCAGACTTCACCGGCTTCCGCTGCCCGCCGGTCTATGTGGTCGGTTATGGCATGGACCTCGCCCACCGCTACCGCGAGTTGCCCTTCATCGGGAAGATAACCGGCGCCTCAGCACCTAGCGATCGAGCACCAGCCTGATCTCGACCAGATTTGAGCGCACCCTGAGAACATAGAAGCCGAGCGTCGTGAGGTGCGAGGGCATCAGCAGGCCGGACTCAGAACCGTTGGAGATGATCAGCGGCTGGATCCTGAGTGACGCGCGCAACTGATCTTCGAGCTCGTCCCAAAGCTGGGTAAGCCCGCGCTGGGCGATCACGTCGGCGAAGTCGGCCCGCGCCGCGGTGAGGATGCCGTAATAGCCGTAGAGCTGGCCATAGGCGAACCAGAAGCGGTCGTCGGCGCGCGGATCGAAATAGCCAAGATTGTACTTCTCCGAGCGCTCGCGCAGGATCGCCGAGGTCGCGCCGATATCGTTGGCGATGCGGTCGATGAACTGGAGCAGGTTGTCGGCGCGTGCGTCGAATACCGCCTCGCATTTCTCGAGCCGCGCGTTGAACGCCTTCAGGTCCTTGATCGAAGTACGGTAGAAGCTCGGTGTCGGCGTCTTGGGGCCGAACGGGCTCAGGCTGAAATACCAGGTCTCTTCGTCGAATTGCAGATTACCGCGCGCCTTTTGCAGATCCGCGTCGATCTGCGAGGTGCCGCGCACGCGTCCGAGCGTATCGACGAGCTCGATCGCCGTGCGCCGGATCGCCTGGTTCACACCGCGCTGGAAGGCGGCCTTGTTGTCGAAGAAGGGCGTGCGGTCCCAGGCAAGCCCGAACAAGCCGAGCTTGTAGAGCAGCATCGATGAGATCCACGCATTCTGATTGACGTTGAAGTCGACCAGATCGGCGGTGGCATCGACGATCTGCGAGCGCCGGCAGGTTTGTGCAGCGTCGGCTGTGGCGGCCTCTTCCTCGGTGCTGACGATGCCGCCGCTCGGCGCGACGGCCTGCGGCGCCGGTTTCTCTTGTGCTGCCTGCTCATAGGCTGCGGCGTAGTCGGGATCGAAGTTCTTCCAGCGCTGCGTGTTCCAGAAGAAATAGCCGTAAAGGAACACGAACAGGACCAAGACGCCGGCAAGCACGATCTTGACGATGCCCCCACGGCCCGCGAGCCAGTCGCCGATCCGCCGGAACGGCCATAGCACCGCCTCGAGCGCGAGCCTGAGGCCGCGACCCATCGACTGAAAGATGCGGGCGAAAAACGTCGCGATCGAATTGAGCATCTAGGCCCTGACCGGTTCCTGCGTGGCGGCACCCTATATGGGCGCGTCAGAACGGTTTGATAAGGCGCTCCAGATAATCGAGCTCGATCGAAGGCCGGGAGGGATCGCCGAGGCGGCGCCGCAGTTCATCGAGCACCTCGCGCGCCCGCTGAATGTCGATCTCGTCCGGGACTTTGACCGAAAGCCCGAGATCGGGACGATTGGAGCGGTCCGGCCGCCCAAGCGGATCGCGACCGTTATTGCCCGGACCTTGCCCAGCCTGGGCCTCGCCCCCTTCCATCATCTGTTGGGCCATGTTCTGTGCGCCTTGGCGCAGGCGGTCGAGCGCGAGACTTTGCTGTTGAGTGGCACGTTCGAGGTCGCTTTCGCCGATCGCCTCCTTGGCGCCGCGCATTGCTTCTTCCGCACCCAGGAACTCGTCCGGCGCCTCGCCTCCCTCCATGCGGAAGCGGTCGATCAGCTGCTGCAGCTTGTCGCGCAATCCCTGCTGGCGCTCCCCGAGCTTGGGAAAACCGCCTTCACCCTCGCCTTGCGGCTGTTGCCCCATCTCCAGCTGGCCGGCTTGCGGCGGCGAGCCTTGGCCGCCGGACTCGCCCTGGCCCTTCATGGCGCCCTGCTGCGCCTCGCCCGGCAAATTCTCGAACAAAGGCGACATGCCGGGGCCGAACTCCATCGGCTGGCCCGGCGGGCTCACCTCGAACTCGTCGCCGGACTGATTGCCCGCGCTCTGCTGCCGCTTAGCGGCAAAGGTGTCGTCGAGAAGCTTCTGCTGGTCCGAAACGATATCGCCCAATTCCTTCATCATGCGGCTGGCGCGCTGCTGCTCGGCATTCTCGGCGAAACTGCCGGTCTGCAGCCGGTCGAGAATGTCCTTGAGCTCGGACAGCATGCGCTCGGCCATCTCCTTGGAGCCGGACTCGGCAAGGCTCTGGATGTTGTTGAGAAGCTTGTCGAGATCCTGCTGCGAGATGAGCTGATCGCCGTCCTGCGGTCCCTGCGGCTGAAGATTGCCCTTGTCCTGCTGCTGCGAGGCAAGCGCCTGGAGATAATTCGCCAGCGCCGAGCGGAGCTCGTCCACCAGGCGCTTGATCTCATCCGGCGAAGCGTTGTCCTTCAGCGCCTGCATCAGCGCGTCCTGCGCTTGCTTCATTACGCGCTCGGCTTGCGGCAACTCGCCGTCCTCGATGCGCAGCGCGATCTCCCACAACTGGTCGACCACGCTGGCGACGCCTTCGCGCGAATTGTCGTTGCGCAACCGCCAATAGGCGTTGCGCAGCGCAAGATAGACGGTGGTGCTGTCGAACACCTTGTCGTCGCCGATCGTCAGCGCGTCGAGCGCCTTGACCACGCCCTCCGGCGAGCTCGGATCGCGCACCAGCTTCTTGCGCTGCTCGACCACGGCCTTGGCGAGCGGCTTGGTGAAGTTGCGCTCCGGCAGCACGAATTCATAAGGATTGCTCTCTCCGGTCTGACCTGCCTGATCGCGTGCGATCAGAGTCATGCGCACCTTGAGGCCGGCCCAGGGATGCGCGGTGAGATCTTGGGTGGCCCGGCCCTCGACCTTCTTGGCGTTTGCCTTCGGCAATTGCAGCGGCATCACCGGCGGGTCGAGCAGCGGATCGCCCTCGACCTTGGCCGAAGGCTCGGCCGGCAGCGGCGCAAGATTCTTCTCCTCGCCTTCGCCGAGCGCGAAGCGCGCCTCCGCACTCGCTACGCCGTTGTCGTCGTCGGCGCGGAACATGAGGCGCAAAGCGCCTCGCGGCGTGGTGGTGGGGTTGCCCGTCAGGCTGAGGCTCGGCGGCTCGTCGTTGATCAGGTCGAAACGCCATTTCGAGACGATCTGGCCGCCGATCCTGACATCGGCGCTCATCGGCTCGTTGAGCGCGACCCTGAACTCGATCAGGCCCTCGGCGCCGCCGGGCTTCGGTTCTACCATTTTGGCGTCGGCCGCTCCGTCGCGGCTCGTGGTGAGGCTCACCGTCTCGCCTTGCGGCGCGTGGGTGCGGACGATCAACTCGCTCCGCTCCGGCACCGACAATGCGCGGAATGTCTCGGCGCCAGTGCCGACCGCCTCGCTGCCGTCGGCGAGCACGATCGGCGGCAGCCCGGTATAGACCGGAGGCGTCACCCAGGCATCGAGCCGCAACAGCGCGGCTGTGCCCGACGCTGTCGGCGAAAACGCTTGGCGCACGCGGTCCCAGCCATTGCCGCCCGAAGCGAGCAAAGCCGCCACGACGCCGAGCAGAAGCGCGGCGCGGATGGCATACGGATCTTTGCGATCGGTACGCGGTGCGGGCCAGGAGGGTCGCAGCTTGCCGATCAGGCGCGACAGTCGCTCCCTGTGCATTGCCCAAAGCGCCGCCGTCTCGCGCGCCGGCGTGGTGCCGAGATGGTCCTCGTAGGAGGAGGCGGGCCGGTGCTTGATCCCGGCGGTCCGCTCGAGCCGTCTGAGCGCCTCGGACCGGTTCGGCAGGGACACCCGGATCAGCGGCAGGAACGATACGATCAGCGCCAAGCCGAATCCGCCAAGCAGCAGGCGATGCAGGAGCGGCGGGAGCAGGCTCCACAGTTCGAGCAGCGAGATGACCAGAAAGGCCGCGACCACGAGGAAGGGCCATAGCAGCGCTTCCCAGATGCGCTCGCCGAGCAAGGCAAGCCAGGAGAGGCGCACGCGCGTCTCGAAACGCCTGGTCAGCGCGCCGTCTTTTGCGTTCTTTTGCGTTTCTTTGCGTCGAAATACGGGTCGCATCATGGGTTCTGTCTAGCACGAACGGCCGGTCGCGCCGAATTAACAACTTGGGGAGCCATGCGGGCAAAAGCGAGGCCGTTTTGCCTCGCCAGGATGGCCCTAGAGCCAGTCCGGCAGCTGCTCTCTGGCGAGCATATCGGCATAGCTCGGCCGCGGGCGCGTTATGGCGTACCGGCTTCCGGACACCAGCACCTCCGGCACCAAAAGCCGCGAGTTATATTCCGAGGCGAGCACCGCGCCATAGGCGCCGGCCGTCATCACAGCAATGAGATCGCCGGGCTTAAGTTCCGGCAATTCGCGGGAAAGCGCGAGATAGTCCCCGGTCTCGCAGACCGGTCCCGACACGTCCGTTACCGCTCTCGGCGTGCCGGGACCGGCCTCCGACACCGTCAAAATCTCATGATAGGCGTCGTACAATGTCGGACGCATCAGGTCGTTCATGCCCGCATCGACGATGGTAAAAGTTTTGGACGCTCCGCGCTTCACATAAAGCACGCGCGTAACAAGGATGCCGGCATTGCCGGCGATCATCCGCCCCGGCTCGAACAGCAGCCGCACATCGAGACCCCCCACTTGCTCCGCCACCAGCCGCGCATAGTCCTCAGGCCGGGGCGGCTCTGGCTGATCGCTCCGATAGGGAATGCCGAGGCCCCCGCCGAGATTGACGAACTCGATTTTGTAGCCTTCGCCGCGCAGGCTCGCGACCAGCTCGTGCAGCAGCGCAAACGCGTTGCGGAACGGCGCAAGCGCGGTGATCTGGCTGCCGATATGCATATGCACGCCGGAAACCTCGATGCCGGGCAGCCGGCTCGCCAGCGCGTAGAGCGCGGAGGCATCCTCGAACGGCACGCCGAATTTGTTTTCGGCCTTGCCCGTGGCGATCTTGTGATGCGTCTTGGCGTCGACATCCGGATTGACGCGGAAGGCGATGCGCGCCACCCGCCCGCGCGCGGTGGCGACTTCACTCAGTGCGCGCAGCTCAGGCTCAGACTCGACATTGAAGGCGAAGATGCCGGCATCGAGCGCGAAAGCCATCTCCTCGCGCGTCTTGCCGACGCCGGAGAACACGATCTTCTCCGGCGCAACCTTGACCGCGAGCGCGCGCCTGAGCTCGCCTTCCGACACGACATCCATGCCGGCGCCGAGACGCGCCAGAGTGGCAAGCACGCCGACATTGGAATTGGCCTTGATCGAGTAGCAGACGAGCGCATCCCTCTGCTTGGCGAAAGCCTCGGCGAACACCCGATAGTGGCGCTCGAGCGTCGCGGTCGAATAGCAATAGAAGGGCGTTCCTACGGCGTGGGCGAGTGCGGAAAGGTCGACATCCTCGGCGTGGAGCACATTGTTGTGCGACACGCCGCGCCGGTAGGCGAAATGATGCATAGGGGAGGGAGGCGTCTATTCGAGGAGTTTATCGATCCAAAGTTTGCGGTCAGGGGCCTTCGACATCTTGGTTGAAGGGTCGGCCTTGGTCTCGGGATACGAGGGTTTTGGCCGATCCAGCGAGCCGCGGCGTCCACAGGCCGCGAGCCCGATCGTCAATACCAGCACAAGCGTTAAAAGGACGCGCAACGCGCTTCCCATGGTCGTGCCCCTGTTCCCTCAAGCCTTTTGGCGGCTTTTCGCCTATCCTTTTATCGCGTTTCGGCACCCTTCTCCAAACGCTTTATCCACTTCTTGGCCTCCCGCTTGACGTTGGCCGGTGCGGTTCCGCCGTAGCTGGTCCGGCTTTTCACCGATCCTGCGACATCGAGCGCGGCATAGACCTCCTGGGTAATGCGTTTTTCCACGGATTTGAGGTCGGAAAGCGGCAGCTTTTTGAGGTCGAGGCCCTTCGAATCGGCGAGCGCCACGATCTTGCCGGTAACGTGATGGGCCTCCCGGAAGGGCAGGCCGAGATTGAGCACCAGCCAATCGGCAAGGTCGGTCGCGGTCGAATGTCCCGCGGCGGCCGCCCGTTTCATGGCTTTGAGGTCCGGTTCCAGGTCCTCCACCATGCCGGTCATGGCGGCGATTCCGAGCTTCAGCGCATCAAGCGCGTCGAACACCGGCTCCTTGTCCTCCTGCATGTCCTTGGCATAGGCGAGGGGCAGCCCCTTCATCACCATGAGCAGACCCTGGAAGGCGCCGGCGATGCGGCCGGTCTTTGCGCGCACCAACTCGGCCGCATCAGGATTCCGCTTCTGCGGCATGATCGAGGAGCCCGTGGTGAACTTGTCGGAGAGCCGGACGAAGCCCCATTGCGGCGAGGTCCAGTTGACGATCTCCTCGGCAAGCCGCGACAGATGCATGGCGGCGATCGACGCGACGGCCAGCGCCTCGAGCGCGAAGTCGCGATCCGACACCGCATCGAGCGAGTTGGCCGAAGGCCGCGCGAAGCCGAGGGCGCGCGCTGTCGCTTCCCGGTCGATAGGGAACGAGGTTCCAGCCAGCGCCGCCGCTCCCAGCGGACATTCGGACAGCCGCTTGGCTGCATCGGCGAACCGGCCACGGTCGCGCGCCAGCATCTCGACATAGGCGAGCAGATGATGGCCGAAGGTGACCGGCTGCGCTGTCTGCAAATGCGTGAAGCCCGGCATCACCGCGCCGGCATGATCGAGCGCCTTCTTGGCGAGCGCCAGTTGTAGCGCCGCAAGTCCCGCATCGATTGCGGCGATCTCGGCCCTGACATAGAGTCTGAAATCGGTCGCCACCTGATCGTTGCGCGACCGCGCCGTGTGCAGCTTGCCGGCCAGCGGCCCGATCAGCTCGCGCAACCGGCTCTCGACATTGAGATGAATGTCCTCGAGCTTGCGCGAGAACTCGAACTTGCCGCTCTCAATCTCAGCCAGGATCCGATCGAGCCCACGCGTGATCTCCTCGGCTTCCTTAGGAGAAAGGATGCCGGTCGCGCCAAGCATGGCGACATGCGCCTTCGAGGCTGAAATGTCGTGACGCCACAGCCGCTTGTCGAAGCCGATGGAGGCGTTTATCTCCTCCATGATCTCGGCTGGACTGGCGGCAAAGCGGCCGCCCCACATCGTGTTGGTCATAGCTTCTGCCTGGACGAAAGAGCGGGAAGATTTGAGCAAACGCAAACAACGCGACCGCGCTGCGCCGCCGGCCATCTATCTCGTCGCCGCGATTCTCGCGGCAATCGCCGGATTTGCGACGGTATATGTGAGTTTCGCCCCCTCTGACAATGGCAAGGACGGTCGGCAGGCCTCGGATGCGTCTACTGGTGAATCGACGGCTACCGGAGGCGCTGCCTCAGGTCCGCTCGCCGGCCTCAACAAGGGGGCCATGGCCGCGCTTCTGATTAAGCCGAATCCCATCAATTTACCGGATTTCACCTTTGCCGATGCGGCTGGGAAGACTAGATCGCTGGCGGATTTCCGCGGAAAAGTCGTGCTTCTCAATATCTGGGCGACCTGGTGCGTGCCCTGCCGGGAGGAGATGCCGGCCTTCGCTGCATTGCAGACCAAGCATGGCGGCAAGGATTTCGAGGTCGTCGCCATCAATATCGACAAGGGCGGCCCCGAGAAGGCGGCGGCGTTTCTCAAGGAGACCGGAGCCACCAATCTGGCGCTCTACACCGACCCCACGGGCAAGCTGTTCGCGACCCTGAAAGCGGTCGGCATGCCGACCACTTTGCTCATCGACCGCGAGGGGAAGGAGATTGCACGGCTGGTCGGCCCCGCTGACTGGGCCTCCCCCGAAGCCATCGCTGTGATGCAGGCGGCGCTCAATGCGACCAACACCCAGTCCTAGGCGTTGACCATAGATGGGACCCGAGGCCATCGATGAAATTCTCAAATTTTGGTTCGAGGAGCTAACCCCCGAGGACTGGTTCAAGGTTGACTCCGCGCGTGACGCCGAAATCGTTAAGCGCTTCGGGCAAATCTACGCAGAGCTGGCTGCCGGCGTGCCGCCCAATTGGCTGGCCAGTCCCGAGGGATTTCTCGCCGCGATTTTGGTGCTCGACCAGTTTCCGCGAAATATGTTTCGCGGCGACCCGCGCGCCTTCGCCACCGACGCCGCCGCGCTCGCGCTTGCCAAGCGGGCAATCGCGGAAGGCAAGGATATGCTGCTTCCGCCGGAGCAGCGCGCCTTCGTCTATCTGCCCTTCCAGCATTCGGAAGATGCCGGCGATCAGGCGCGCTCGATCGAGCTTTTCACCGCGCTCGGCAACAAGCTCAATCTCGACTATGCCGTCAGGCACAAGGAGATCATCGATCGCTTCGACCGCTTCCCGCATCGGAATGCAATCCTCGGGCGCAAATCGACAGTCGAGGAGATCGAATTCCTCAAACAGCCAGGCTCGTCGTTCTGAGCGGCTTACTGGCCCGGGACAGCCGGCGGCTGCGGCGCGTCGACGTCCAATCGCATGATGTATTGCTCCGAGCCACTATAGCGGCTGATGCGCAGCCGTACGATCGCATCGTCTTGTCCCCTCTCATAGGTCACGTCGGTGGTCTGGTCGGAATATTGAGAGCGCCGCTCGGTGTAGTCCGGTCCGAGGCACGGCTTCACATAGGTGGCCAAGTTGTTCTGCACGGCGAGCGCATCGGTCAGATTCGTGTAGGGCGGGAGCTCGCAACTGTAGTAGCGGGTCGTCTTCCCCTCAAAGGTCCAGTCCCTGATTGTACAGTCGTTCCATCCAGGAAGCTGAATGCGCGCGGTCCAGACACCGCTGCGTTCCGGACCGAGTATCGAGGTGAACTGGGTTTCGGCATGGAATAGGACCTTCCCCAGCTCGAGGCAGAAGGGCGGAAGACCTTCTGGCGCGTCTTCCTTGTCGGTCGGCCACGGGATGCCGCCGAACCAAAGCAAGCCGGCGACGGCGAGTGCCCCAACGCCAAGCAATGCCGTTGCCCAGAGCTTGGGACGCGTCTTGCGCGTTGCCGGCGGCGCTTGGCTTAACAGCGGCGACACCGGAGGGGGCTCGACCTTGGCTTTGACGCCGAGCAACTGCTCGATGGCGCGGATCAACCGGTCGATATGCACATTGAAGTCGCGACCCGACTCCACTTCCACCGCGTTGCGATAGGCAAAATCGCGGATCGACTCCGGCAAGTCCCCGGGGTCCGGCATCGAAGCGCCGTCGAGCAGCACGGGAAGCACGTTGAGATCGCGCCGCAGCGCCGTCTCGAGCTCGACCCGCACCGGGTCGGCCTCGTTCATGATGCGGGCCTTGCCGTCGGACTGCGCGCCCACCCAGTTCCGCCCCACCACCGCGATCAGGAGATCGCTGGTCTTGAGCGCGTCGTCGATATGCTTGCGGAAATCGACGCCGAACGGGACGTTGTCGATGTCGATGAACAGGCTGGACTTGCCGAAATGCTGAACCAGCCGGTCGAAAATGCGGCCTGCCATCGCCGCATCGGTGCGGCGGTAGGACAGCACGATCTTCGGATTCGTGCCTGACGCGGCCATTCCCGTCCCCGACCTGTCCCCACTAGGATGCAGGCAGACTAAATCGGTTTAGCGAAAGAATCGAGATCGGGCTTGGGAGTGTCACTGCACCGGTACGACGGTGTCTTTCTCCAGGCGATAGGTATAGCTGCAGGTCTCGGCGATCGGCTTGTTGCAGGGGAGGCCCGAGGTGGTGACATAAAGCATCCGCTTGCCGTTCTCTTCGCCGAACTTGTAGCTCTGCACCAGGTCCTCGAACAGCACGTCCCAAGCAATGTCCCCGTCCCAGAAATAGAGCTGCAAAGTGCAGCCTGCGCTGCTGCACAGCGGGTTGGTACCGCCGTCGCATTTGAGTTTCGAATAGTCGGCAATCCAGTCCTCGCCGCCGTCGCCGTTCAGATCCTCGGCCTTGAGCACCGCTTCGGTGTTCGGCACCCCGCTCATCTGCCGGCAAGCCTGCGCCGCCTCGGTGAGGGCTTCCGCGATATTGTCCGGCGGATCGGCGGCGTTCGAGCGCGTGGTTGCAAGGGCGAGCGCCATGGCTGCCGCGATAGGGGCAAGTCTGAACAAGGATAGGATCAATTGGCGCCCGTGGCTCTGACGGTGGTCCGCTTCTTTTTCTTCTTGCGCACCACCTTCGCCGCCTTTTCGCCGACCGGCCTGCCGCCGCAAATCGTATCGCGCAGATGCACCGGACTGTTCAGCGACGCCTGCATCGCCAGCCCGTCGAGGCTGGTGCCGAACAGCGACTTCCAGAAATAGCGCTTGAAGCCGTTGTCGAGCAGGGTCATGGCGCGCTCGCGGCGTGTGGCGCTCGAGGGCTCGCCCAGCACCACTGCCACGAGCTTGCGGCCTTCGCGCGTGGCGCTCGCCACCACGTTGAAGCCCGAATCGCAGATGAAGCCGGTCTTCATCCCGTCGGCGCCGGGGTAATTGATCAACAGCGCATTATGCGTGCGCAGCGTTTGTTTGCCGACCTGGACTTCCCGCACGGTGAATAGGTCGGCATGCTCGGGAAACTCGATGATGATGGCGCGCGCGAGCTTGGCGAGGTCGCGCGCCGAGCTGATCTGATGATCGTTGGGCAGCCCATGCGGATTGGCGAAATGCGTCTTGGTCATGTTCAGCCGTTTCGCCGCATCGTTCATGCGCTGGATGAAGGCCTCCTCGCTGCCGCCCACGGTCTCGGCCAGCATCATGGCGACGTCATTTGCCGACTTGACGATCAGCACCTTGAGCGCGGTTTCGATATCGATCGACTCGCCTTCTTTCAGCCAGAGTTTGCTCGGGGCTTGTTCCGTCGCCTTCTTGGAGCAGACGACCTTGGTGTCGGGCTTGACCGTACCGTCCTTCAACGCCTGGAAGGTGACATAGGCGGTCATCAGCTTGGTGAGGGAGGCCGGGAACCACGGCACGTCCGGATCCTCGGCATAGAACACCGTGCCGTTATACGGCTCGAAGACGAGCGCGGGGCCGGCCCAGGCACCGGCCGGAGCCATCAAGACCGCTCCGACGAGGAGGCCAAGACCGGAGCGTCGCAGCTTCATCCTTGCATCCTCGTTGGTTTCCGGCGCTCTAGCGCACAATGCCCCCTGCGCCGATCGCGAGGCTCGGCCGGATGGACCTTCCGGAAAATGAACGCCCCCGGCCCCTCCGAATGGCGCGCAACCCCATAGTGAATCAAAATTCGACTGTTCCGTGGCGCGAAATCCCCCGACCGGCGGCAGCCGAATCGCGCGGCGCGAGCGCCCCGCTTGCGCCGGGCGAGAGTAGCGCGCGTGTCTCAATTCGCAACTGCGAAATTGCCCCCGCATTGGCGAGCGTAGCTAGAGACAAGCACGCCCCCCGCGCGCTAGGAATCGGCGTTGCAGGGTCCAACCGTTGTTCGAGTTCGCCGCCAGGGACAGTGAGGCGAGGCGCAAGCAGCTCGCCGCCGCGATTCGCCGGGTCGCTGGCGGCGACCGCGCCGCCTTGCGCCTCGTCTATGACGCGACGGCCGCGAAGCTTTTCGGCGTCTGCCTCCGTATATTGAATGATCGCAGCGAGGCGGAGGACGTGTTGCAAGACGTCTATCTCAATATCTGGCGCAAGGCAGCGGCCTTCGACGAGACGCGCGCGAGCCCGATTACCTGGCTCGTGGCGATCGCGCGCAACCGCGCCATCGATCGCCTGCGCGCGCAGGGCGCAGCGCGGTTGAGCGAGCCGGTCGAGGCGGCCGAAGCGGTTCCCGATCCCGGGCCGCTCGCCGCCGAAGCGCTCGAGATCGCGCAGGAGCATGAGCGCCTCTATGGCTGTCTCGCCGAATTGGAGGCGCGGGCTTCGCAGGCGATCAGAGCGGCGTTCCTGGACGGATTGACCTATGAGGCGCTGGCCGAGCGCGAGGGCGTTCCGCTCGGCACCATGAAGAGTTGGATCAGGCGCGGGCTGGCCAAGCTCCGCGAGTGTCTTGAGCGATGACCGAGACCGACAAGCAAGCGCCGGAAGGGCATGGGCTGACCGCAGCCGAATATGTGCTCGGCGTGCTCGATGCCGGAGAACGCCGCGCGGCCGAGCGGCGCATCGCCACCGACGCGGTCTTTGCCCGCGAAGTCGCCTTCTGGGAGGCGAAGCTCGGCGGGCTTGCCGATACCGTCGCGCCGGTCACGCCGCCCGCCGGCGGCTGGGGCCGCATCGAGACCGCGCTTGCGAGCGAGGAAGCATCGGCCCGGCGCGGCGTTTGGAACAATCTGGCGCTGTGGCGCGGTCTTGCCCTTGCCATGGGTACGCTCGCGGCAGCCTGCATTGCCGCGCTGATCTATGTCGGTACGGTCGCGCCGCCCGCGCCTCTGCTCGCGCGCCTCGATGCCGAGAGCGGACAGGCCGGCTTCGTCGCCGCGGTGAGCCCTGGCGGCACTACGCTCACCATCGTTCCTGCCTCGCTGCTCACCGCCGACCAGAAATCCATGGAGCTCTGGCTGATCCCCGATGGCGAGAAGCCGCATTCGCTCGGCCTGATCGATCCAGACCGGCCGGTCACCGTCACCGTGCCGGAAAGCCTCTTGCCCAAGATCAGCAGCAATGCCGTGCTGGCCGTTTCGCTCGAGCCGCCGGGCGGCTCGCCCACCGGCCAGCCCACCGGCCCCGTGATCGCCAACGGCAAGCTCGCCGCGCTCTAACCCACTCACGAAAACGTCATCGCCAAAAATTCGTGGCGCTGCATCCGGCGTTTCGCATCCTCCGTAGCTGCCCGCGTACCCCCGCAAGGGACCAACCGTTCAACAGGAGGATGACATGAAGTTCGCCAAATACATTCTGTCCGGTGTCGCGGCTGCCGGGATCGCTTTTGCCGCTCTCGGCTCGCTGCCGAGCTTTGCCGAGATGACCGTCACGGTCGGCGGCGCCCCGATGTATCCCTCGAAGAACATCATCCAGAACGCCGTCAACTCGAAAGACCACACCACGCTCGTCGCCGCGGTGAAGGCCGCAGGCCTGGTCGACACGCTGCAGGGCAAAGGCCCCTTCACCGTGTTTGCGCCGGTCAACGACGCCTTCGCCAAGCTGCCCGACGGTACGGTCGACACCTTGCTCAAGCCCGAGAACAGGGACCAGCTGACCAAAGTGCTCACCTACCATGTTGTTCCTGGTCGCTTGACCGCAAAGGACCTCATGGCCGCGGCCAAAAAGAATGGCGGCAAGGCCACCTATAAGACCGTCGAAGGCGAGGAGCTCACATTCCAAGTCAAGGACGGCGAGATTTGGGTGTGGGACGCCAAGGGCGGCTCTGCCAAGATCACCATCAAGAACGTGATGCAGTCGAACGGCGTGATCCACGTCATCGACACGGTGCTGCTGCCGAGCTAAGCCTTCCCCCCTCTTAGCTCAGCGACAGCCAGGCCCGCCGTGCCCCCGCGCGGCGGGCTCCTTGTCGGGTGCAGTCCGCTAAAGGGCCCGCCAGGCTTGTGGCGAACAGCCTTGTGGATATTCGCTGGAACCGGGGCGCCTGCATCCTCGTTAGGCCCCCGTAGCACTCACCGGGGGAACCTCCATGCGCGATATCAGGGACGACCTGCGTGAGCGGGCCAATATGTTTGAGGAGCAGCTCAAGTCCGCGGACGCCCAATTCCAGAAATTTGTCGAACAACTCAAAGCTGAGCACGACGCCAAGGTGAAGGACCTGAGGTCGGAACTCGAAGCGGTCAACGTGCTGCTCGGTATCGAACAGCGCCGGCACGGCGGGGCTCCGGCAGCGCCGATGGCGCAAACGCAAGCGCGGGCGCAGCAGCCTCAGCAGGCGCAGCCGCCGCAACAGCCGCTTGCCGATTTTTTGATTCGCATGCTCACCGAGCGCGGGCCCATGTCCAAGGAGGAGATCCAGCACGTCACCTTGCAGGAGGGCTATTTCGCCGACGGCGACGCCGAGCGTGGCGTTCATGCCGTGCTGATGCATGTGGTGAAGACCGGTCACGTCAGGCAATTGCCCAACGGCGATTTCGCCGAGGTGATCCGGCTGCGCCGCGCGATGTAGTCAAGGGAGGGGAGCCGGCTCGCTGCCGGCTCCTCGTGCTACAGCCGGCGAGAAATGCGAGCTGATTAGCTGCGGATCATGCGGACCCGCGTCAGCAACAGGGCTGCGTAGAGCAGCCACGCATACGCGTAAAATAGCTCTTGCACCTCGCTCCAGCGAATCGTCTCTGGATAGATGCCGAAATGTGAGAGCCAGGACGGCACCTTCAGCAGCAGCGCCATCATCGCCACGAAGACCAGTCGCGTGTCGGGCCAGAACAGCGCCGGGAGGAATTTCGCGCTCAGGCGTTGGGGAAGCCGCCAGCCGAGCGGGACGGCAATGCATGCGACCAACAGCCATAGCTCCACGACCAGGCGGGGCTTCTGGTTGAACCACGGGCTCATATTGTGGAGGTTGGTTTCATGCTCCTTGTTGTGCGTCTGGAAATACTCCGGCGCTTCCCAACCGAAATAATACTGGCCCCAATTGAGGTCCTCGCCGGCGAAATAGACCATCGCGATGCCAAAGGTGAGGAGCCAGCCTCTCACCTTCCAATCGCCGCGGATCGCCGGGTGGAAGAACGCCAGGAGACCGAGAATGCCGGCCGCCAAGGCGAGCGCCCCCGTCAGGCTCTCTCGCAGGCCGACCGGCGATTCCAGAATCCAGTATTTGACGCTGCCTCCGGCGTAGATCGCCGCCAAAACAACGGCGAGCATCAGCAAGGGCAGAAGCACATAGAGAGACCAAGACCGGAGCGACCATTGGCCGGCCGGAGTTCGATCCTCGACGACGCTGGCAGCTTGCACTGCATCCATTGGCGGTGCCTGGGAAATTCCCCGTAGAGCCGGGAAGATAGAACCTCAGCGCCTAACTGTCACGGTCCTGTCACGCACAGGAGCACAAGCAGCGGCCTTTACGCTTTGGCGATGAGCACCGCGCGGAAGTCGTTGACGTTGGTGAGGGTCGGCCCGGTCACCAACAAATCGCCGATCGCGTTGAAGAAAGTCCACGGGTCGTTGTCGGCGAGCATCGCCTTGGCGCTCACGCCTTTGGCGGCGGCGCGGGCAAGCGTGTCCGGCGTGATGATCGCCCCGGCATTGTCCTCCGAGCCGTCCACGCCGTCGGTATCCGCGGCCAAGCCCCAGATGCGCGGATCGCCATTGAGCGCAATGGCGAGCGCCAGTAGGAACTCGGAGTTGCGTCCGCCTTTGCCCTTGCCGGTCAAGGTCACCGTGGTCTCGCCGCCGGAGAGCAGCACGCAAGGCGGCGCGGCGGGCTGCGCATGGTCGGCACATTGCTTGGCGATGCCGGCATGCACGAGGCCGACGTCGCGCGCCTCGCCCTCGATGGCATTGCCGAGGATGACGGGCGTCAAGCTCTCGTTGCGCGCCACCGCTGCCGCTGCTTCCAGCGACATTTGCGGCGTGGCGATCATGACGTTCTCGACCGAGGCGAGGCGCTTGTCGCCGGGCTTCGGCGTCTCGCCGGCCGAGGTGCGCAGCCGCGCGACGACGCCTTGCGGTACGGGAATGCCGTACTTCTCGATGATGGCGAGCGCGTCTTCGTTGCTGCTCGGGTCGGCGACGGTTGGCCCGGAAGCGATGATTGCCGGATCGTCGCCGGGCACGTCGGAGATCATCAGCGCCACCACTTTGGCCGGCGCTGCGGCCACCGCGAGCCGGCCGCCTTTGATGGCGGAGAGATGCTTGCGCACGGTGTTCATCTCGCCGATCGTGGCGCCCGACTTGAGCAGCGCCTTGTTGACCGCCTGCTTGTCTTCGAGCGTGAGTCCCTCTGCCGGCAGCGACAACAACGCCGAGCCGCCGCCCGAGATCAGGCAGAGCACAAGATCGTCGGGCGTGAGCCCTTGCACCAGCTTGAGGATGCGCGCGGCCGCCTCCCGTCCGGCGGCGTCCGGCACCGGGTGACGCGCCTCCACCACTTCGATTCGCTCGGTCGGCAGTCTGTGTCCATAGCGGGTCACGACCAGGCCTTCGAGCGGTCCGTCCCAGTGGTCCTCAACGGCCTTCGCCATCGCGCCGCTCGCCTTGCCGGCGCCGATGACGATAGTGCGGCCCTTGGGGCGCTTCGGCAGAAGCGGGGGGACGCAGAGCGACGGCGCGGCGGCGTCAACCGCGGCCTGAAACATGGCCCTGAGCAACTCTTCAGGCCTCATTGCTTAACGGCTCCCTCGGGCATAGCGCGTTGAACTCGCACAGACGATTGCAAGAAGGCAAGCGAATGAATTACCTTGCCCATTCCTTTTGCATCCAGCCGCAAGTCCCGGGGGTCTGAGGCGTTATGTCAGTAGAAGCGCGTGAAACTGCCAAAAAACCGGGCAGGCGTTCCGACGAGCAGCACAAGAGTCCCAAGTCCGACATCGAGATCAGCCAGGCCGCGCAGATGCGGCCGATCGTCGATGTGGCCAAGGACAAGCTCGGCATCGATGCCGAGGACCTGATCCCATACGGCCACTACAAGGCGAAAGTCTCGCTCGACTATATCGGCTCGTTGAAGGGCCGCCCCGACGGCAAGCTGATCCTGGTCACCGCCATCACGCCGACCCCCGCCGGCGAGGGCAAGACCACCACCACCGTTGGCCTGGGCGACGCGCTGAACGAGATCGGCAAGAAGGCGATGATCTGCATCCGCGAGCCCTCGCTCGGCCCCTGTTTCGGCGTGAAGGGCGGCGCGGCCGGCGGCGGCTATGCTCAGGTCGTGCCCATGGAGGACATCAACCTTCACTTCACCGGCGATTTCCACGCCATCGGCGCGGCCAACAATCTGCTTGCGGCGATGATCGACAACCACGTCTATTGGGGCAATCCGCTCGACATCGACATCCGCCGCGTCACCTGGCGCCGCGCCGTCGACATGAATGACCGCGCGCTGCGCTCCATCGTTTCTTCGCTCGGCGGCGCCGCCAACGGCTTCCCGCGCGAGGCCGGCTTCGACATCACTGTGGCCTCCGAGGTCATGGCGATCTTCTGCCTCTCTGCCGACCTCGCCGATCTCCAGCGCCGGCTCGGCCAGATCCAGATCGGCCAGACGCGCGACAAAAAGCCTGTCACCGCCAAGGACCTGAAAGCTGCGGGCTCAATGGCGGCGCTGCTCAAGGATGCGCTTGCGCCGAACCTGGTGCAGACTTTGGAGAACAATCCCGCCTTCATCCATGGCGGGCCTTTCGCCAATATCGCGCACGGCTGCAACTCGGTGATCGCCACCAAGGCGGCGCTGAAGCTCTGCGACTATGTGGTGACTGAGGCTGGCTTCGGCGCCGATCTCGGCGCCGAGAAAATCTTCGACATCAAATGCCGCAAGGCGGGGCTCAAGCCCGATTGCGTGGTGATCGTCGCCACCATTCGCGCGCTCAAGATGCATGGCGGCGTGGCCAAGGACGACCTCAAGAAGGAAAACCTCGCGGCGCTGGAGAAGGGCTTCGCCAATCTCGAGCGGCATATCGAGAATATCCGCAAATATCACGTGCCGGTTGTGGTTGCCGCCAACCGCTTCTCCAGCGACACCGACGACGAGATCGCGCTCCTCAAGCGCCTGTGTCTCACCTTGGGCGTGGAGTGCGTGATGGCCGACCATTGGGCGCAAGGCGGCGCCGGCGCCCTCGAACTCGCCGAGACCGTGGTCCGCACCATCGACGAGAAGCCGAGCGATTTCACCCCGCTTTACCCGGACAATATGTCGCTGTGGGACAAGACCCGGACCATCGCCCAGGAAATCTATGGCGCCGACGACATCACCGCCGAC
>JBQGDO010000203.1:0-23619 GCA_052039105.1 Methyloceanibacter sp. | reverse complement strand
TCGTTGAGGGCCGCCTTGCAGTCCATCATGCCCGCGCCGGTCTTGTCGCGAAGCTCCTTCACCATGGATGCGGTAATCGTCGCCATGTCTGAGCTAGTCCTGTTTGGCTTCCGCGCCCTTTGCCTCGGGCTGGGCAGCTCTCGGTTTGCGTGCAGGTCTCCGGCTATCGCCTTTCGCACCCCCCCTGCCGGGGCCTTTACCAGCCCCACGCGCGGGCCTTCTCGGCCGGCGCTCGGCTTGCGTATCGGAACCCTCCGCCTCGCGGGCTTCGAGTTCAGCCTCTGCAACGGGGTCCTCGGCCGCACCGAGATCCGCGCCGAGCGCGCCTTGCGCCCGCTCGATGCCGTCGATCGCCGCGCGCGCGATCAGATCGCAATAGAGCGTGATGGCGCGGCCCGCATCGTCATTGCCAGGAATGGGATGGCTGATGCCTTCGGGATCGCAATTCGAGTCGACGATCGCCACGACCGGCATGTGCAGCTTGCGCGCCTCGGCAATGGCGATCGACTCCTTGTTGGTGTCGATCACGAACATTAGATCGGGCACCGCACCCATGTCCTTGATGCCGCCGAGCGACCGCTCGAGCTTTTCCTTTTCGCGGGTGAGCTGCAGCAGCTCTTTCTTGGTGAGGCCGCGATGATCGCCCTCAAGCAGCTCTTCGAGCGATTTGAGGCGCTTGATCGAATTGGAGATGGTGCGCCAATTGGTCAGGGTGCCACCGAGCCAGCGGTGATTGACGTAGTACTGCGCGCAAGACTTGGCCGCTTCGGCGACAGCCTCAGACGCCTGGCGCTTCGTGCCGACAAAGAGCACGCGGCCGCCTTTTGCCACGACATCGGAGACCGTGAGCAGCGCCTGATGCAAGAGCGGCACGGTCTGCGTGAGATCGATGATGTGGATGTTGTTGCGGGACCCGTAGATGAACGGGGCCATTTTCGGGTTCCAGCGATGGGTCTGATGACCGAAATGCACGCCAGCCTCGAGCAGCTGGCGCATAGAAACATTGGGCAGTGCCATGGGACTGCTTCACTCCTTTTTCCGGTTTTGCCGCCGCGGAACAGGAGGACCTGGGACGGAACACCCAGATCACCGGAGCGAGCGCAAGGGTTCGAGCCCCTGAGACGCTTAGCATCCCGCGTGTGAGATGGTGCGGGTTATAGGCAGGGGAACTCGCCTTGGCAAGGCCCGGAGCCGGAAAATCGGGCCTTTTCGGCCCGGTTACAGGGCGCTGATGGCGCCCACCCCTTCCACCAGCTTCAGGGCGCTGCGCTGCTTTGGCGTGGCGTCGATGCCTTGGGGGAGCACGAACTCGACCTCTTGAGGGAGGTCCGGCAGGCGTAGCACAAGGCGGAACTGGCCCTGACCGCCGTCCGCGCCGACTTGCTCGGCCAGAGGCGCGAGGGCGCGCACATCCTCGATATAGACCTTCATGCCGGCGTGGCAGACCTCGGCCGCTTTATCGAGGGACTTCAGGCTTTGCACTCTCACCTTGACGCTCTCGCCATCGGCCTCGGCCTCGACATCGAGCAGGACGGCGGTGCCCGGCTCAAGCAGCGAACGCGAAGCGGAAAGCACCTCGGAGAAGATCACCGCCTCGAATTGGCCGGTGGGGTCGGAAAAGGCGGCAAAGGCATAGGCGTTGCCGCTCTTGCCCTTGCGCTCGCGCGCTTGCAGCACCGTGCCGGCAAGCGTACCGACGACGCGGCGGCTGCGCGCCTTGGCGGCGAACTCCACCCAAGGCTCGGCGCCGAGCGCTTCGAGCGCGTCTTTGTAGTCGTCAAGCGGGTGGCCGGTGAGGAAGAAACCGACAGCCTCGAACTCCTTCGACAGCCGGTCGGTCGGCACCCAGGGTTTGGCAGGCCGGAGGTCGATCGGCGGCGGCAGATGTGCGGCGCCCGAGAATAAATCTTCTTGACCCTCGGCGCTCGCTTCGGCCGAGCGATTGCCGGCGGCAACGATGCGATCGACATTGGCAAACGCCGTGGCCCGGTCGATGCCAAGCTCATCGAGCGCGCCCGCGGCAGCGAGCGTTTCGAGCGCGCGCTTATTGACGAGGCGCGTGTTGATACGGCGGGCGAAATCGGAGATGTCCTTGAAGGCGCCGCGCTCCGTTCGCTCGTCGCAAACATGTTCCACCGCATGGCGACCGACATTCTTCAGTGCCGCCAGCGAATAGCGGATGGCGCCGCCGCTCGGGATGAAGCCGACCTCGGAGCGATTCAGCGAAGGCGGCTCGATCTTCATGCCGAGCCGCCGGGCTTCTTGCGCGAAGCCGTTCAGCTTGTCGGTGTTGCCCATGTCGAGGGTCATCGAGGCGGCGACGAACTCGATCGGGTAGTTCGCCTTGAAATAGGCCGTCTGGTAGGCGATTAGCGCATAGGCCGCGGCGTGCGATTTATTGAAGCCGTAGCCCGCGAATTTCGCCACCAGCTCGAAAATATATTCGGCGCGGCCGCGATCAACGCCGTTTGCTACCGCACCCTCGATGAACCGCTTCCGTTGCGCGTCCATCTCCTTCTTGATCTTCTTGCCCATGGCGCGGCGGAGCAGATCGGCCTCGCCGAGGGAGTAGCCGGAGAGCACCTGCGCGATCTGCATCACCTGTTCCTGATAGATGATGACGCCGTACGTCTCGGCGAGGATCGGCGCGATCATCGAGTGCAGGCTCTCGATTTGCTCGCGGCCGTGCTTGCGGTTCACATAGGAATCGATGTTGTCCATCGGCCCGGGACGATAAAGCGCGACGATGGCGATGATGTCCTCGAAGCGGTCCGGCTTGAGCTTGCGCAACGCGTCGCGCATGCCCTGCCCTTCGAGCTGGAACACGCCGACCGTGTCACCCTTCTGCAGCAGCGCGTATGCGGCCGGGTCATCAAGCGGGAGCGTCGAGGGATCGACGTCGAGCCCACGCCGCGCGAGCAGTTTCCGCGCGGTTTCGATCACGGTGAGCGTCTTCAGACCGAGAAAGTCAAACTTCACCAGCCCCGCGGCCTCGGCCCACTTCATGCTGAACTGGGTCGCCGGCAGCTGCGCGCGGGCGTCGCGGTAGAGCGGCACGAGTTCGATCAGCGGCCGGTCGGCGATGACGACTCCGGCGGCATGGGTCGAGGCATGGCGGTAAAGCCCCTCCAGGCGCTGGCCGATATCGAGCAGCTTGGCCACGATCGGCTCGGCGTCGCGCGCCTCTTGTAACCGTGGCTCGGCGGCAATGGCTTGCGCCAAGGTGACGGGGTTGGCGGGGTTCATCGGCACGAGCTTGCAGAGGCGGTCCACCTGGCCGTAGGGCATTTGCAGCACGCGGCCTACGTCGCGCAGCACGGCGCGCGCCTGCAGCTTGCCGAAGGTGATGATATGCGCCACGCGATGTGCTCCGTAGCGCTCGCGCACATAGGCGATGACCTCGTCGCGCCGGTCCTGGCAGAAATCGATATCGAAGTCCGGCATCGACACGCGCTCGGGGTTCAAGAAGCGCTCGAACAGAAGTCCGAAGCGGATCGGGTCGAGATCGGTGATAGTGAGCGCATAGGCGACGAGCGATCCGGCGCCAGAGCCGCGTCCAGGCCCCACCGGAATGTTTTGCGCCTTCGCCCATTTAATGAAGTCGGCGACGATCAGGAAGTAGCCCTGATAGTTCATGCCGGTGATGACATCGAGCTCGAAAGCGAGCCGCTCGCCATAGGCCGCTTCGTCATAGCCGGGCGCGGTGCCGTGCTGCGCAATCCTTTGCTTCAGCCCCGCTTCGGATTGGCGGCGAAGCTCCGCCGCCTCGGTCTCGGCAACGGCGCTCGTCGCCTCGCCATTGGTTAAGAAGGGCGGCAGGATGGGCTGGCGCTGTAAAGGACGGTAAGCGCAGCGGCGGGCAATCTCGACCGTATTGTCGAGCGCCTCTGGCAGATCGGCGAACAGTGCCCGCATCTGCTCGGTGGTCTTGAAATAATGCTCCGGGCTCAGCCGGCGCCGCTCATCGACCGCGACATAACTCCCCGCCGCGATGCAGATCAGCGCGTCATGCGCCTCGAAGTCTTGGGCGCTCGCGAAATAAGGCTCGTTGGTAGCTACGACGGGAAGGTCGAGATCATAAGCGAGATTGAGCAGAAGAGGCTCGACGGTCCTCTGTTGCGGCAAACCGTGGCGCTGGATCTCGACATAGAGCCTGTCGCCGAAGATTGCCTTCAGCGCTTCCAGGCGCGCTTGCGCAAGCTCACGATTGCCGTCGGCGAGCGCGAGATCGAGCGGTCCTTCGAGGCCGCCGGTCAGCGCGATCAGGCCGTCACTCCGTTTCGCAAGATCGGCGACGGCGCTGACCACTTCCCCGGTTTCGCTCGCGGCAAAATAGGCGTCCGTCGAGAGCCGCATGAGATTGGCGTAGCCTTGCGCGTCCTTGGCCAGCAGCGCGATGCGTCCATCGGCGCGGGGCCGGTTCGGTTCGGCGCCATTGCCGAGACCCGCGCTTTCCTTCCTGTCCGCGAAGGCGAGCGAGAGTGTCATGCCGATGATCGGCTGGATGCCGGCACCGGCGAGGGCCTCGGAGAGTTCGAGGGCACCGAACAAATTGTTGGTATCGGTCAGCGCCAGCGCCGGCGCGCCGTCGTCGCGGGCGAGGCTCGCAAGCTTCGAAATGGTGAGCGCGCCCTCGAGCAGCGAATAGGCCGAATGCACCCGAAGATGCACGAAAGGTTGCGCCTCACTCATGTTTTAGAACCAGCTCCCATGCTCCCACCCTCTCGGATTCGCTCAAGAGGAAGAAGGGCCAGCGCAAAATATCCACGCTATCCGCGCCTCAAGTATGTTCTTCTTTTGTTCTTAGTCAAGCCGAACGTCGTTTAGGTGCTGGCGACCTTGACCACGGCCACCTCCTCCTCGACGAGGAGCCCGTCCATCAGCCGTAAGGTGCGGTCCATGCGCGCGGCAAGGTCGAGATTGTGGGTGGCGATCACCGCAGCGACGCCTGAGCGCCGGATCAGCGAAATGAGTTGATCGAATACCCGCTCGGCGGTGGGCGGATCGAGATTGCCGGTGGGTTCGTCGGCGAGCAGGACCTTAGGGCCGTTGGCTACTGCGCGGGCGATTGCCACCCGTTGCTGCTCGCCGCCCGAAAGCTGCGCCGGGCGGTGATCCCAGCGCTCCGCGAGGCCGAGCGAGGAGAGAAGTTCCTTGGCGCGGGTTTCGGCTTCGGTCCTCTCCAAACCGAGGATGAGTTGCGGGAGCACGACGTTTTCGAGCGCTGAGAATTCCGGCAGGAGATGATGAAACTGGTAGACGAAGCCGACCTCCATGCGCCGCATGCGCGTTTGCTCGGAGTCGTTGAGCGCGACGCAATCGACGCCGTCGATTAGCACCCGCCCCACATCTGGCCGCTCCAATAGCCCGGCGATATGCAGCAAGGTCGACTTGCCGGCACCGGAGGGACCGAGCAGGGCGACGGCCTCGCCGGGATAGAAGCTCGCAGTGGCACCCTTCAAGACGTCGATACGGCGGTTGCCTTGCGTGTAGGCGCGCTCAAGCCGCTCGAGGCGAAGCACAGGCGATGGTCTGGGGCTGTCCACCGGGGTCCCTATTCGTATCGCAGCGCTTCGACGGGATCGAGACGTGAGGCCCTCCAAGAGGGATAGAGCGTGGCGAGGACCGAGAGAAGAAGCGCCATGACCACCACGGATACCGTCTCGCCCGTGTCCATCTCAGCCGGGAGCTGCGAAAGGTAATAGAGCTCGGGCGCAAACAGCTCGGTGTTGGTGAGCCAGCCGATCAATTCGCGCAGGCGCTCGATGTTGAGGCAGACGAGTACGCCGAGCACGAGGCCGGCCAGGGTTCCGACGATGCCGATGCTCGCGCCAGTGATAAAGAAGATGCGCATCACGGCGGCGCGCGTGGCGCCCATGGTGCGCAAGATGGCGATGTCATGGCCCTTGTCCTTCACCAGCATGATCAGGCCGGAGATGATATTGAGCGCCGCTACCAGCACGATCAGGGTGAGAATCAGGAACATCACGTTGCGCTCGACTTGAAGCGCGGTGAAGAAAGTCGCGTTCCGCTGCCGCCAATCGCTGACATAAATGCTGGGGCCGCCGGCGGTCACGATCTTGGGAGCGAGCTCGCCGACCTCATCCGGCGAATCGAGCACGACCTCGAGCACGGTGACGGTATCGGGCTGATTGAAATAACGCTGCGCTTCGTTGAGAGGCATGAAGATGATGCTTGCGTCATATTCCGACATGCCGATCTCGAAGATGGCGGCGACCGGATAGCGCTTCACGCGCGGTGCCGTGCCGAGCGCGGTCGAGGCGCCGCGCGGCGTGATCAAAGAGACCTGATCGCCTACCTGCACGTTGAGCTCGTTGGCAAGCCGGGCGCCAATGGCGACGCCGGGTTCCTTGTCAAAGCCATCAAGCGTGCCGAAGCGGATATTGTCGGCCACGGCCTTGAGCAGCTTGAGATCGGTTTCGCGCAAGCCCCGGACCAGGGCCCCGCTCTGCGTGGCCGGGGTCGTGATCATGACCTGACCCTCGACCAGAGGAAGCGCGAATTTCACGCCTGGGACAGCGCGGACGCGCTCGGCCACGTCGTCGAAGTCGGAGAAATGCGCGAGGCTGTGCACCACGACGTGGCCATTCAGGCCGAGCATCTTTTCGAACAGCTGTTGGCGGAATCCATTCATCACCGCCATGACGACGATGAGGACGGCAACACCGAGCATGATGCCGATGAAGGAGAAGCCGGCGATGACCGAGATGAAGCCCTCCTTGCGCCGGGCGCGCAAATAGCGCAGCGCCACCATCCATTCGAAAGGCGCAAATGCTCGCGTTCCCTGTTCAGCGCTCATGCCGCTTCCCGTTTTGCCTCGCTTGCCGACGTTATCAGCCGATTCAAGGCGGATTCGAAGGTAAGACTGTGGCGGGCGCCGGTCGCGCGCTGCTTAAGTTCGACCTCGCCCGAGGCCAGGCCCTTCGGGCCGACGATGATCTGCCAAGGGAGTCCGATTAGGTCCATGGCGGCGAATTTGGCCCCTGCCCGGTCGTCGGTGTCGTCGTAAAGCACGCTTAAGCCAGCGGTCTGGAGTTTGGCGTAGAGATCCTCACAGGCCGCGTCCGTGCCCTTGTCACCGACCTTGAGGTTGATCAGGCCGACATCGAAGGGCGCTACCGACTGCGGCCAGATGATACCTGCATCATCGTGCGACGCCTCGATGATGGCCGCAGGGAGTCGCGACACGCCAACGCCATAAGACCCCATCTGCACCGTCACCAGCTCCCCGCCGGGACCCTGCACCTTGCAGCCCATCGGCTCGGAATATTTGGTGCCGAAGAAGAAAATATGGCCGACCTCGATGCCGCGCGCGGTCAGGCGGTCTTTCTCAGGCACCTCTTGCGCGAAGCGGGTCGCATCGTACTTCTCCACCGTGGCCGCATATTTTGCGGTATAGGCGCCGACGATCCCCGAAAGATCGCCGTCATAGTCGATATCGGGGCCGGGCGGCTGAAGCTTAATCAGATCACGGTGGCAATAGACCTCGCTCTCGCCCGTGTCGGCGAGGATAATGAACTCGTGGCTGAGATTGCCGCCGATCGGACCGGTCTCGGCCACCATGGGCACCGATTTCAGGCCCATCCGCGCGAAGGTGCGCAGATAGGAGACGAACATCTTGTTGTAGGATTTCACCGCATCCTCAACGGTCAGGTCGAAGGAATAGGAGTCATTCATGAGTAACTCTCGGCCGCGCATCACGCCGAATCTCGGCCTGATCTCGTCGCGAAAATTCCACTGGATGTGGTAGAGGATGCGCGGCAGGTCCTTGTAGGACTTCACCGCGTCGCGGAAGATGGCAGTGATGAGCTCCTCATTGGTGGGGCCATAAAGCATTTCGCGCTCGTGGCGGTCGGAAATGCGCAGCATTTCCTTCCCGTAGTCCTCGTAACGGCCGCTTTCCTTCCAGAGTTCGGCCGACTGAATGGTCGGCATCAGCAATTCCAGCGCGCCAGCGCGGTCCTGCTCCTCGCGCACGATCTGCTCGATCTTTTGCAGCACGCGGAAGCCAAGTGGCAGCCAGGAATAAATGCCGGCGCTCGCCTGGCGGATCAGCCCAGCGCGCAGCATCAGCCGGTGCGAGACGATCTCGGCCTCCTTGGGATCGTCGCGGAGAAGCGGCAGAAAATAGCGGCTGAGGCGCATGGGCGGTGTGGCGGGCATTCGGGCGGATGCGGGGCAGCCCCGCCCTTTGGATTAAAGCCATGCAGATGGGGCCCTCTCCCCCGCAGGCCCCGCTCGCGGCTAATAGCTTATTTTCGCTGGCAGAAGCAATGCCGGGTAAGCCGTTACACAACCCGCGGGCGTCAAGCACAAATTTGCGGCTTCCGGCCACAATGGTGGTGACAATTTGGCACGGCTAGGCTAGTGTCGCCGCCACAACGTGGGAAGGTTCGGGACCGGTAGCGATCTCGAAGTCGCGCGTTGAGAGATTGGACCTGGTCCAAGTCTTGGGAGGAAGTAAACTCCAGGCGCGCCGTCCGGCGCTGCCGCTCTCAGAGCCAGCAATCCTGACAAGTCGTACCGACGGGCGGGCTCGCGGGCCCTTGAGAGACAAGGAGTTGAGTGACTGGAGCAAGGCCTTCGCGGCCTTGCTTTTTTTTGCGTTGTTTCGCAGCTCAAGTGCGGTGTTTTGCGGAGTTTTGCGTCCCAGTTCCGCGTCGCCTCATTGCACCCGCTCGTAGCGTGGCAGGAACGGGATTTCGTCGAGCGTGATCACCTTGTGCACGACCACGGCGTAGACGCCGGCGAAGATGATGGTTGCGATCACGGTGGTGGCGACCATCTTCGGCAACAGGTTCGGGTAGTGCGGTGCGCTCTCGGCTTGGCCGGGCGCGCTCTCTTCGCCAGCCTCCTCCGAGGTGCGCACGCCGATCGGCAGCATGGCGAACAGCACGATCCACCAGATGATGAAATAGATCGCGAGCGCAAAGGCGATGGTCACGGATTACGCCTCTTCCAGCTCGACCAAGGTGCCACAGAAATCCTTCGGGTGCAGGAACAAGACCGGCTTGCCATGCGCGCCGATCTTCGGTTCGCCATTGCCCAGCACGCGCGCGCCTTGCGCCACCAACCGGTCGCGCGCCGCCTTGATGTCCGGCACCTCGTAGCAGAGATGATGGATGCCGCCATTCGGATTGCGCTCGAGGAAACCGGCGATTGGCGAGCCCTCGCCGAACACGCCGAGCAGCTCGATCTTGGTGTTGGGCAGCTCGATGAACACCGTGGTCACGCCGTGCTCGGGCTGGTCGACTTCGTCCGACACCTTGGCGCCGAGCGTATTGCGATAGACCTCGGTCGCGGCCTTCAGGTCCGGTACGGCGATGGCGACATGGTTCAGGCGCCCGATCATGCTTCGTCTCCTTAAGCGGATCGGAACCCTATAGCACCGTCAGCAGGACGGAGCACATCGGCTTCTTGCCCCAGGCTTGGTTGACCGCGGCGCGCACCGAGCGGCGCACCGCCTCGCTGACCAAGGCCTGATCCTTGCGCTTCGGCTTGGGCAGGCTCTCGATGGTGCCGATCACCGCGTCGCGCGCGATCTCGCTGAACGGCGTGCCTTCATTGTCGGTGGCGGGAAGGCCGGTCAATGCGACCTCGGGCTCGGCCAGCAAATGCCCCTTCTCCGACATCACCAAAGACACGGCGACCGAACCGGCGAAGCTCAGCTTGCGGCGCTCGCGCACCTGGCCGTCATCGGCGCGAGTCAAGATCAAGCCGTCGCGATAGAGCCGGCCGACCGGCACGTCGTCGATCACCTGCGCGGGTGCCGGCAAGAGCCGGACCATGGCGCCGTTCCGCGCGCGCACCACATGTTTCACGCCGAGCCGCTCGGCGAGCTTGGCGTGGGCCTCGAGATGCCGCCCCTCGCCGTGCATGGGAATCGCGACCGACGGCCGCACCCAGCCATAGAGCTGCTCGAGCTCGCCGCGACGCGGGTGACCCGAGACATGCACGGCCGCGTCCTGGTCGGTGATCACCTCGACGCGGAGGTCGGCGAGCGCGTTCTGGATGCGCGACACGGCCTTCTCGTTGCCGGGAATGGTGCGCGAAGAGAAGATCACCATGTCGCCGGCATCGAGCTTGACGTTGGGATGCTCGCCCTGGGCGATGCGGGCCATGGCGGCGCGCGGCTCGCCCTGGCTGCCAGTGCAAAGCGCCACGACCTTGTGCGGCGGCAGCTTGGCGAAGCCGGTCTCCTCGTGGAAAGCAAGATTGGGATCGAGATAGCCGGTGGCCTGCGCCGCCTCGATCACGCGGTACATGGCGCGGCCGACCACCACGAGCTCGCGGCCGGCCGCACGCGCGGCGTTGGCCACCGAGCCGATGCGCGCAACATTCGAGGCAAAGGTCGTTACCGCCACGCGTTGCCGCGCTTCGCGGATCAGCCGCGCCAAGGTCACGGCCACGTCGGCTTCCGACGGCGAGACGCCGTCGCGCACGGCATTGGTAGAATCGCAAATCAACGCGGCAAGCCCGTCCTCGCCCAGCGCCTTCAATCGCACCGCGTCAGTCGGCGCGCTGGTCAGCGGATTTTCATCGAGCTTCCAGTCGCCGGTATGCAATGCGGCGCCGAGCGGCGTGCGGATCACCACGGCAGACGGCTCGGGGATCGAATGCGACATGCTGATCAATTCGACATCGAACGGGCCGATCGAGCGGCGGTCGCCGAGCGGCATGACATGCAGCGGAAAGCCGTTGACCAGACCGATTTCGGCAAGCTTCGACTTGAGCATCTCGGCGGTGAAGGGCGTGGCGTAGACGGGTACGCCGGCAAGCTGCGGCCAAAGGTCGATCACGGCGCCGAAATGATCTTCGTGCGCATGGGTCAGCAGCAGGCCGGCAATATTGTGCCGCTCCTCTTCGATGAAGCCGATATCGGGAAGGATCACGTCGACGCCCGGCTCGGTCTCGCCGCCGAAGGTCACGCCCATATCGACGATCAGCCAGTCGCGCGCGCCGTCGCGCCCGTAGCCGTAGAGATACAGGTTCATGCCGATCTCGCCCACGCCGCCAAGCGGCAGGAAGACGAAATCGGCCCCCTTGCGATCGAATTTCTTGGACATATCGGGTTTAGAGCGCCTCACCGCAGAAAGAACACATCGCCGGCGGCAATGCGGTGTTCGGTTCCATCGGGCGTGAGCAGCCGGAGCGCACCGTCGGCGTCGAGCCCGCCATAGACGCCCTCGGCCTCGTCGCCCTCGATGCGCACACGCAACGGCCGTCCGGTGGGCCCGGCGCGGTCGAGCCAGGCACGGCGGATAGTTGGGAACCCGGTCCCCTCGTTCCAGCGCATCAGCCATTCATGCGTGGTGGCGGCCAGCACTTCAAGCGCCTCTTCCGGGGTGACGGTCATGCCGTAGGCGGCGAGGCAGATGGCAGGCTGCGGCAGGTCGGGCGGATGGTCGGCGAGATTGATGCCCGTGCCGATGATCACCATTGAGCGGTTCTCGACCGGGCTGCCGACATTTTCGAGCAGCATGCCGGCAAGCTTCTCGCCGGCGAGCAGGATATCGTTCGGCCATTTCAGCAAAAGCTCGGAGCGGCCTTCATAGGCGATCAGCTTGGCGATGGCGTCATAGGCGACGAGGCCGGCAAGCAGCGCCAGTTGCCCCGCCGTGCGGATCGGGCAATTCACCCCGATCAGCAGGCTGGCGAACAGGTTGCCGTGCTGCGAGATCCATTCGCGGCCGCCGCGCCCGCGGCCCTGCGACTGCCGCGCCGACCAGATCCAGAGCGGCCCGGGCTCGCCGGCCTTGGCGCGGCGGCGCGCTTCGGCATTGGTGGAGTCCACGGTCTCCATCCGTAACAGCCGGTAGCCGTGCGGCAATTTGGGCGATGGCGATGAAAAAGAACTCATTTAGAACAGTGAGTTAGCAGCAACAGAAGCAGCGGCGACCAGCGGCGCTGGATAGACGAAATAGAGCAAAATCAGCCCGCCGCTCACGCCAAGCACGGCCGCAAGCGGCGTCTGCATCGGCTCGAAGCGCTCGGCGGGAGCATCGAAATACATAAGCTTGACGATGCGCAGATAGTAGTAGGCGCCCACGACGCTCAACAACACGCCAATGACGGCCAGCGCATAAAGGCCGGCATGAATGGCGGCGAGGAACACGTAGAACTTGGCGAAGAAACCTGCAAGGGGCGGGATGCCGGCCAAGGAAAACAGCAGCATCGCCAGCATGAAAGCCATCAGCGGCTGGGTGCGCGAAAGGCCTGAGAGCGCGTCGATATCCTCGACCATGCGCCCTCCCCGCCGCATGGCGAGGATGCAGGCGAAGGTGCCGAGCGTCATCACGAGGTAGATGGCGAGATAGACGATCACCCCGGCAACTCCGTCGGCGGTACCCGCAGCCAAGCCGACCAGCGCATAGCCCATATGGCCGATCGAGCTATAGGCCATCAGCCGCTTGATATTGGTCTGGCCGATCGCGGCGAAGGCGCCGAGCGCCATCGAGGCAATGGAGAGGAACACGACGATCTGCTGCCATTCGATGGTGACCGCCGGGAAGGCCGTGATCAGCACCCTGACGGTGAGCGCCATGGCGGCGAGCTTGGGCGCCGCGGCAAAGAAGGCGGTCACCGGCGTCGGCGCGCCTTCATAGACGTCGGGCGTCCACATATGGAAGGGGACGGCCGAAATCTTGAAGGCGAAGCCGGCCATGAGAAAGACCAAGCCGAAGATCAGCCCGAGATTGGCGCCCGAGGGCTGTACCGCGGCAGCGATGCGGACGAACTCGGTCGAGCCGGTGAAACCATAAACCAGCGACGCGCCGTAGAGCAGCATGCCCGAAGAGAGCGCGCCGAGGACGAAATATTTGAGGCCGGCTTCCGCCGAGCGCGCCGAATCGCGCTGGAAGGCGGCCACCACGTAGAGCGCGAGGCTTTGCAGCTCCAATCCGACATAAAGCGCGATGAGATCGTTGGCAGAGATCATCATCATCATGCCGGTGGTGGCGAACAGGATCAGGATCGGGAACTCGAACTTCACGCCTCCCGCCTCGCGCCAATAGTCGACCGACATCAAGAGCGCCACGGCTGCGCCAGTCAGAGTGAGGAGCTTCAAGGTGCGGGCGAAGGGATCGACGATGAAACTGTTGCCGAACAAGGTCGTCGTGCCGGTCGCACTCGCGACGAAGATGCCGGCGATGGCGAGAAGCGCCACCGCGAGCCAAAGGATGAGCTCGCCGCGTTCGCGCCTTGTGAAGACTCCGAGCATCAAGAGCGCCATGGCGCCCACGGCCAGGGTCAGCTCCGGCGCCAGGACTTCGAGGTTGAGCGATGGCGGCACGGGCTTTGCCCCCTTACGGCATGAGCGCGAGCCGCGCCTGCTCGGCGGCGGCAAGGCTCGCGTTGAAATTCTTGATCAGCGCATCGACCGAGACGGCGGTCGCGTCGAGAATGGGCGCGGGATAGAAGCCGAAGAAAATCGTGAGCAGCACCAGCGGCGTCAGCACCGCGACCTCGCGCCAGTTGAGGTCGGTGATGTATTTGAGGCTCGCCTTCTCCAGCTTGCCGAAAATGATGCGGCGATAGAGCCAGAGCGCATAGGCCGCCGAAAGAATGACGCCGGTGGTGGCGAGGAAGGCGACCCAGGTATTGACGCGGAAAGCGCCGGTGAGACTCAGGAACTCACCGACGAAGCCGGAGGTGCCGGGAAGACCGACATTGGCCAGGGTGAACACCATGAAGCAGAAGGCATAGAGCGGCATACGATTGACCAGCCCGCCATAGGCGTCGATCTCGCGGGTATGCATCCGGTCGTAGATCACGCCGACGCAGAGGAAGAGCGCGGCCGAGACGAGGCCATGCGAAATCATCTGGAAGATGCCGCCTTGCAGGCCCTGCATGGTCAGGGTGAACACGCCGATGGTGACGAAGCCCATATGCGCGACCGAGGAATAGGCGATCAGCTTCTTGATGTCCTCCTGTGCCAGACAGACTAGCGAGGTGTAGATGATGGCAACGACCGAGAGCGCGAAGATCAATGGCGCGAACTCGACCGAGGCGAGCGGGAACATCGGAATGGAGAAGCGCAGGAAGCCGTAGCCCCCCATCTTCAAGAGGATGCCGGCGAGGATCACCGAGCCGGCGGTCGGCGCCTCGACATGGGCGTCGGGCAGCCAGGTATGCACCGGCCACATCGGCAGCTTGACGGCGAAGGAGGCGAGGAAGGCGAACCACAGCCAGGCCTGCATCTCGCGCGGGAAGTTGTAGGCGAGCAGCGCCGGGATGTTGGTGGTGCCTGCCTCCCAGTAGATCGCCATGATGGCGAGCAGCATCAGCAGCGAGCCGGCGAGCGTGTAGAGGAAGAACTTGAAGCTGGCGTAGACGCGGCGCTGCCCGCCCCACACGCCGATGATCAGGAACATCGGGATCAGGCCGCCCTCGAAGAACAGATAAAACAGCACGAGGTCGAGCGAGGTGAACACGCCGAGCATCAAGGTCTCGAGCACGAGGAAGGCGATCATGTATTCCTTCACGCGCTCGGTGATCGCGAGCCAGCTCGCGACGATGCAGAGCGGCATGAGGAAGGCGGTGAGCAGCACGAAGGGCAGCGAGATGCCGTCGATGCCCAAATGGAAGGTGATGGGGCCGAGCCAGGGCCGGAGCTCGACGAACTGAAACTGCGCGGTGCCGGGATCGAAGTCGCGCCACAGGATCAGCGAGAGGCCGAAAGTGATGAGCGTGGTCCATAGCGCGATGTAGCGCGCATTGCGGAAGGCGCTGTCATCCTTCCCGCGCAACAGGACGATCAAGAGCGCGCCAAGCAGCGGCAGGAAAGTGACGGTGGACAGGATCGGCCAGCTATAGCTCACGGCTTGAGCCCTCCGCCGGCGAAGATGAAATAGGTGATGATCAGCGCCACGCCGACCAGCATGACGAAGGCGTAGGTGTAGATGTAGCCGGTCTGCAGCTTGATCGCGCGGTTGGTGATGTCGATGACCCGCGCGGCGACGCCGTCGGGGCCGATCCCGTCGATGATCCTGCCGTCGCCGGTCTTCCACAGGAAGCGGCCGAGCCATTTCGCCGGGCGGACGAAGACCCGATCATACAGCGCGTCGAAATACCAGGCGTTGAGCAGGAATTGATGGAGCCCGCGGAAGCGCTTGGCGAGGCCGAAGGGCACCAGCGGGTTGGTGATGTAGAAGTACCAGGCGACGGCGAAGCCCGCCGCCATGGCGAGGGTCGGTGCTGCGACCACCCAGAACGGAACCTCGTGGTGCGCTTCCGCATGAGTGACGAGCGAGCCGCGCCAGAACTCCGCCGCACCGCCGCCGATGAACAGATGGAAGAACAACCCGCCCGCAAGCAGCGAGCCGATGGCAAGCACGATCAGCGGCACGCCCATGGTCCAGGGCGGCTCATGCGCATGCTCGAGAACCTGTTTCGGCTCGCGCGGCCGCCCCTCGAAGGCAAGGAACATCAGCCGCCAGGAATAGAAGGAAGTCAGCACCGCAGCGATCAAGGTCAGCACGAAGGCGTAAGTGCCGACCCATGACTGCGCGGCGTAGGTCGCCTCGATGATGGCGTCCTTGGAGACGAAGCCGGCGGTGAAGGGGAAACCGGTGAGCGACAAAGTGCCGATCAGCATCATCGCCCAGGTGAAGGGCAGCACCTTACGCAAGCCCCCCATGCGGCGGAGGTCCTGCTCGTGATGCAATGCGTGGATCACCGCCCCCGCGCCGAGGAACAACAGCGCCTTGAACGAGGCGTGGGTGAACAGGTGGAACATGCCAGCGCCGTAAGCGCCCACGCCTTCGGCGGCGAACATGTAGCCGAGCTGCGAGCAGGTCGAATAAGCCACCACGCGCTTGATGTCGGTCTGCACCAGGCCGACCGTGGCGGCGAAGAAGGCGGTGGTGGCGCCGATGATGGCGACGAAGCCGAGCGCGATTGGCGCCAGCTCGAACAGCGGCGACAACCGCGCCACCATGAACACCCCGGCCGTCACCATGGTCGCGGCGTGGATCAGCGCGGAGACCGGGGTCGGTCCCTCCATCGCGTCCGGCAGCCAGGTATGCAGCAGGAACTGCGCCGACTTGCCCATCGCCCCCATGAACAGCAGCAGGCAGATCAAGGTCAGCGCGTCGACGTCCCAGGCGAGGAAGCGCATGGTCTCGCCGACATGATCGGGGGCCGAGGCGAACACCGTGTCGTATTGCACCGAGCCGAACAGGGTGAACACGGCGAAGATGCCGAGCGCGAAGCCGAAATCGCCGACCCGGTTGACGACGAAAGCCTTGATGGCGGCGGCGTTGGCCGAGGGTTTCTGATACCAGAAGCCGATCAGCAGATAGGAGGCGAGCCCCACGCCCTCCCAGCCGAAGAACAGCTGGACGAAATCGTCGGCCGTGACCAGCGCCAGCATGGCGAAGGTGAACAGCGACAGATAGGCGAAGAAGCGAGGCCGCCCTTCGTCCTCCTCCATGTAGCCGATCGAGTAGAGATGCACGAGGCCGGAGACGTTGGTCACGACCACCAGCATCACGGCCGTTAGAGTGTCGATGCGCAGAGACCAAACCGCCTTCAGATCGCCCGAGGTGATGAAGCTGAGCAGCTCGACGCGCTGCTCCTGGCCCTGCAGCGCGACCTCATAGAAGCCGAGCCAGGACAACAGCGCGGTAATCAGCACCAGCGTGGTGGCGATGACCTCGGCCGGGCGCGGACCGGTGAACGGGCCTAGGGCACCCGCGAAGATCGCGCCGACCAGGGGGAGGAAGAGGATGGCCTGATACATGCCGCGGTTAGCCCTTCAACAGATCGATCTCGGCGACATCGATGGTGCCGCGGTTGCGGAAATAGACGACGACGATAGCGAGCCCGATCGCCGCTTCTGCTGCCGCCACGGTGAGCACGATCATGGCGAAGATTTGCCCGACCAGGTCGGCGTTGAAGGCGGAAAAGGCCACGAGATTGATGTTCACCGCGAGCAGCATCAGCTCGATCGACATGAGAATGACGATCACGTTCTTGCGATTGAGGAAAATGCCGAAAATGCCGAGCGTGAACAGGATCGCGGCAAGGGTGAGATAGTGCGAGAGGCCGACGCTCATTGTAGGCCCCTCCCCGTCTCGACCTCGACCAGCTCGACAGACTCCTCGCGTGTGCGGGCGACCTGTTTAGGCACGGATTGGCGCCGCACGTCGCGCTTGTGATGCAGGGTCAGCACGATGGCACCGACCATGGCGACCAAAAGGATGAGACCGGCGGCCTCGAACAGATAGACGTAGCGCGTATAGAGGATGAGGCCGATCGCCTCGGTATTGGTGATGTCGGACGGAGGCGGCGTCGGCGCTTGCGCGACGATGTCCGGCGAAGCAATCCAGGCGCCGACCGCCAGGATCAATTCGAGCAGAAGCAGAATGCCGACGGTGGCCCCGATCGGCAGATATTTGATGAAACCCGCCTTGAGCGCGGCGAAATCGACATCGAGCATCATCACCACGAACAGGAACAGCACGAGCACGGCGCCGACATAGACCACGACCAGGATCATCGCCAGGAATTCGGCGCCGAGCAGCACGAACAGCCCGGCGGCGTTGAAGAAGGCGAGGATCAGAAACAGGACCGCGTGCACGGGATTCTTCGCGGCGATGACCATGAAGGCCGCGCCGACCAAAATCGTGGCGAACAGATAGAAGAACAGCGCGCTCAGCATGCGGCCGCTCCGGGCCTAACCCCCCTCACCCGCGCCTTCGGCGCGACCTCTCCCCGCAGGGCAGAGGTGAAGGCTGATGCTGCTCCCATGCGTGAGAAATCCCCTCAGCGGTAAGGCGCATCGAGCGCCAGGTTCTTGGCGATCTCGCGCTCCCAGCGGTCGCCGTTCGCCAGCAGCCGCTCCTTGTCGTAGTAAAGCTCCTCGCGCGTCTCGGTGGCGAACTCGAAATTCGGCCCCTCGACAATGGCGTCGACCGGGCAGGCCTCCTGGCAGAAGCCGCAATAAATGCATTTCACCATGTCGATGTCGTAACGCGTGGCCCGCCGCGTCCCGTCATTGCGCCGCGGCCCCGCCTCGATGGTGATGGCCTGCGCCGGGCAGATCGCCTCGCAGAGCTTGCAGGCGATGCAGCGCTCCTCGCCGTTCGGATAGCGCCTGAGCGCATGCTCGCCGCGGAAGCGCGGAGAGAGCGGCCCCTTCTCGAAGGGGTAGTTCACCGTCGCCTTGGGCGCCACGAAATATTTCAGAGCGAGCCAGAAGGCTGACAGAAATTCCGTCAGCAACATCGACTTCGCGGCCTGGGCGAGACGCTTCACGCGCGCGCTCCTCTCAAACATTGTGCCAAAGCTGCAAAACCACCGCGACGATCACCACCATGGCGAGCGACAAGGGGAGAAAGACCTTCCAGCCGAGCCGCATCAACTGATCGTAGCGGTAGCGCGGCACCATGGCCTTGACCATGGCGATCAGGAAAAACAGGAAGCAGACCTTCAAAACGAACCATAGCACGCCCGGTATCCAGGTGAAGGGCGGTACCGGGAAAGGCGGCAGCCAGCCGCCCAGAAACAGCACCGTGCCGAGCCCGCACATCAGGACGATGGCGACATATTCGCCCAGCATGAACAACATATAGGGAGTGGAGGAATATTCGACCATGAAGCCGGCCACCAGCTCCGACTCCGCCTCAAGCAGGTCGAACGGCGGCCGGTTGGTCTCGGCGAGCGCCGAGACGAAGAACACGACGAACATCGGCAGGAGCGGCAGCCAATACCAGCCGAACATGCCGAGCGCGCTGTCCTGCCCCTCGACGATGGCCGATAGACTGAGCGATCCGGCGATCAACAGCACGGTGATGATGACGAAGCCGATCGAGACTTCGTAGGAGACCATTTGCGCGGCCGACCTAAGCGCAGCGAGGAAGGCGTATTTCGAGTTCGACGCCCAGCCCGCCATGATCACGCCGTAGACCTGGAGGCTGGAGATGGCGAAGATATAGAGAATGCCGACATTGATGTCGGCGACCGCCCAGCCCTTGTCGACCGGCATAACCGCCCAGGCGGAGAGCGCAAGCCCCGCCGTGACGAGCGGCGCCAACAGGAAGATGCCTTTGTTGGCGCCGGCCGGGATGATCGGCTCCTTGAAGACGAATTTCAGCAGGTCGGCGAAGGATTGCAGCAGGCCCCAGGGACCGACCACGTTCGGCCCGCGCCGCATCTGCACCGCCGCCCAGACCTTGCGGTCGGCGTAGAGAAGGAAGGCGACGATGATCAGAAGTGTGACGAGCAGGGCCACGCTTTGCGCCACGATCAGCGCGAAGGGCAGACCGTAATCGGACCAGAATTCAACCATGGGTGCCGGTCGCCTTGTCGGTGCGGCGCGCGTGCAGCGCACTCAGGTCGGCCATGATTGCCGAGGCGCGTGCGATCGGATTGGTGAGATAGAACTCCTCGACCGCGCGGCCGAAACGCTCCCCGCCCGCTTTTGCCGGGCGCGCGGCAAGTTGTTCGATCGCGCCTGAGTCAGCGGGAACGATCTGATCGAGCAACGCGAGATGCGGGCAGGCCTCATACATCCTGGCGCGCAGTTGCTGCGGCGTGTCGAAAGGAAGCGTCTTGCCAAGCACGCCGGATAACGCGCGGATGATTTTCCAGTCCTCGCGCGCCTCGCCCGGCGGAAACACGGCGCGCGCGGTCATCTGCGGGCGGCCTTCGGTGTTGACGTAAGTCGCCTCCTTCTCCGTGTAAGCGGCCCCGGGCAGGATGACATCGGCGCGGTGCGCGCCTTTGTCACCATGGCTGCCTTGATAAATCACGAAGGCGTTGCCGAGCCGCTCCATGTCTATCTCGTCGGCGCCGAGCAAATAGACGACACCGAGGTCGCCGGAGGACGCTGCGTCGAGCATGCCGGCTAGGTCGAGGCCACCCTTGCTCGGAACGAAGCCGAGATCGAGGCCTCCGACCCTGGCGGCGGCGGCGTGGAGGATGTTGAAGCCGTTCCAGTCGAGCTCCGGTTTGAGAGCGCCTATGGCGACGGCAGCCCTGGCGGCGAGGGCGAGAACCGCATCGCCGCCGGCCAGAGCGCCCTGCCCCAGAATCAACATCGGCCGCTCAGCGTCTTCAAGCTTCTTCACGAACGGATGCGAGCCGTCGGCGATCTTGGCGAGCGTTTCGGGTCCCGCGCCGAGATAATCGTAAGCGTAAGTGAGGTCCCGCCGCTCGCCAATCAGCCCGACAGGCACCTTCGCCTGGGAATGGCGGATGCGCTTCAAGATGCGCGCATTGAGCACCGGCGCCTCGTCACGCGGGTCGGTGCCCACGAGAAGGAAGGCGTCGGCTTGGTCGATGCCGGCGATGGTCGAATTGAAGAGATAGCTGGCGCGGCCGAGCGCGGGATCGAGCTTCGCGCCGTCTTGGCGGCAATCCAGATTGGGCGAGCCGAGCGTCTCAGCCAGCAGTTTGAGTGCGAACATCTCCTCGCCGGCGGCGAGATCGCCGGCAATCGCCGCAAAGCGTTTACCGTCGAGCGTCTTGAGCTTCTGCGCGATGACTTTGAAGGCCTCGTCCCAGCTCGCGGGCACGAGCTTGCCGTTCTTGCGGATATAGGGGCGGTCGAGGCGTTGCGTCCGCAAGCCGTCCCAAACATGGCGCGTCTTGTCAGAGATCCACTCCTCGTTGATGGCGTCGTTGACCCGCGGCAGGATGCGCATCACCTCACGCCCGCGCGCATCCACCCTGATGGCGCTGCCGAGCGCGTCCATCACGTCGATCGACAGCGTCTTGGTCAGCTCCCAGGGGCGCGCCGTGAAGGCGTAAGGCTTCGAGGTGAGCGCGCCGACCGGGCAGAGATCGACGACATTGCCGGAGAGGTTCGAGTACATGCCGCGTTCGAGATAGGTGGTGATCTCCATGTCCTCGCCGCGGCCGATGGCGCCAAGCTCCTCGACGCCCCCCACTTCGGTCATGAAGCGGACGCAGCGCGTGCAGTGGATGCAGCGGTTCATGTAGGTGTCGATCAAGGGGCCGAGATATTTCTCCTCCACCGCGCGCTTATTGTCCTGGAAGCGGCTGGCGTCGAAGCCATAGGCCATGGTCTGGTCCTGCAAATCGCATTCGCCGCCCTGGTCGCAGATCGGGCAATCGAGCGGGTGATTGATCAGCAGGAATTCGAGCACGCCTTCGCGCGCTTTCTTCACCTTCTCCGAATTGGTGATGATGGTGGGAGGCGTTCCGTCGCGCGAGGGCAAGAGATCGGTGACACTCATGGCGCAGGAGGCAACCGGCTTCGGCATGCCGGCAACTTCGACCAGGCACATGCGGCAATTGCCGGCGATCGACAGGCGCTCGTGATAGCAGAAGCGGGGAATCTCGATACCGGCCAGCTCGCAAGCCTGGATCAGGGTGAGGCCCGCCGGGACCTCGTGCTCCTTGCCGTCGATGATCAGCTTGCGGGTCATGGCTTCGACTTTTCGCTCAGAACGTCGGCCATGAAGGCCCGGAATTTGGGCGTGTATTGCTCAAGGTAGCCGGAGTTCCGGAAATGCGGCGACAGCAAATAGTCGCGGTGCAGCTTGAGCTGCATGCGCACCGCTGCGAACCATTCGCGAGTCGGTTGCCCCCTCAGAATCTCTTCGCTCGCGTTGAGAATGGTGTCGACGAACATCTCGTATTTCTGAAACAGCTCTGGATCGCCGTCGATGGTCAGGTTCTCATAGTCGAAGGCGGTGGTGTTCAGCGAAGGATCGGAGAGTTTCGGATTCTCGAAAGCGAGCCGTAACGTCTCGCGCCACAGCTCGTTGGCATTGGCGCGGCGCTCCGCCTTGCGGCCGTCGGCGATCTGCACATGCGCGTAGATCAGCGCGACGACGGCGGCGGCGCCCATCACCACGGTGGCGAGCGTTGCGGCATTGTCCCAGAACCAGGCCATGAGCGCCCCCTACTCCGCAGCCACCGGCACCGAGGCCGCGATCGGCTCTGCGGCGCGCGCGTCGATGCGCGCCTCGATGACGTGACGGAAATGACGGATCAGGCCTTGCACCGGCCAGGCGGCGGCGTCGCCCAGCGCGCAGATCGTGTGCCCCTCGACCTGGTAGCTCACGTCGAGCAGCATATCGATCTCGGCCTTCTCGGCCTCGCCCTTCGCCATGCGCTCGAGCACGCGCCACATCCAGCCGGTGCCTTCGCGGCAGGGCGTGCACTGCCCGCAGGACTCGTGCTTGTAGAAATAAGAGAGCCGCGAGATGGCGCGGATGATGTCGGTCGATTTGTCCATGACGATCACCGCGGCAGTGCCCAGCCCGGTCTTGAGCGCCTTGAGGCTGTCGAAATCCATCGGCAGGTCGTCGCATTCACTCGCCGGGATGCACGGCACCGACGAGCCGCCGGGGATGACTGCGAGCAGATTGTCCCAGCCGCCGATCACGCCGCCGGCGTAATGGTCGATCAGCTCGCGCAAGGGCACGCCCATCTCCTCCTCGACATTGCACGGCTTGTTGACGTGGCCGGAGAGGCAGAACAGCTTGGTACCGGTGTTGTTGGGGCGGCCGAGCGAGGCGAACCAGGCGGCGCCTCGGCGCAGGATGTCGGGGACGACGGCGATGGTCTCGACATTGTTGACGGTTGTCGGCGCGCCGTAGAGGCCGACATTGGCGGGGAACGGAGGCTTCAGCCGCGGCATGCCCTTCTTGCCTTCGAGGCTTTCGAGCAGCGCGGTCTCCTCGCCGCAAATATAGGCCCCTGCCCCGTGATGCAGGTAGAGCTCGAAGTCCCAACCATTGACGTTGTCCTTGCCGATCAGCTTGGCGTCATAGGCCTCATCGATGGCGGCTTGCAGGATCTCGCGCTCGCCGATGAACTCGCCGCGGATATAGATGTAGGAGACATGCGCGCGCATGGCGAAGGACGCGAGCAAGGCGCCCTCGATCAAGAGCTGCGGATCGTGGCGCATGATGTCGCGATCCTTGCAGGTGCCGGGCTCGGACTCATCCGCATTGATGACGAGGTAGGACGGGCGGCCGTCGGATTGCTTGGGCATGAACGACCATTTCAGGCCCGTCGGGAAACCTGCGCCGCCGCGCCCGCGCAAGCCCGACGCCTTCACCTCTTCGATGATCTTCTCGTGGCCGCGCTCGATGATCTGTTTGGTGCCGTCCCAGGCGCCGCGGGCGCGCGCGGCCTCGAGCCGCCAGGAATGCAGCCCGTAGAGATTCTTGAAGATGCGGTCCTTGTCTTTGAGCATCATGTGTTTTTCGGGGCGCTCTTCGGCTTGCGCGACCTGGTGGGTCGCGGCGACGGCCTCAACGCGTAATCCGGAGGGGCATCGTCGGGGAGCTCGTTACGGTAAAGTTCAGGATCGATGAGCGTGTTCGGACCGCCAAGCGGCGCGGAGGCTTGCCGTCCATTCTGCGGGCCCGGTTCGACCTGCCGGCCGGCCTTCAGATTTTCGAGGATCCAGGTCAGGCTCTCCGGCGTCAGGTCCTCATAGTAGTCCCGGTTGATCTGAGCGACCGGCGCGTTGACGCAAGCGCCGAGACATTCGACCTCCGTCCAGGAAAAGAGCCCGTCCTCGCTCACATGATTCGGTTCGCCGATCAGCTTGCGGCAGGTGTCCTTGATGGCGTCGGCGCCCCTGAGCCAGCACGGCGTCGTGCCGCAGACCTG
>JBQGDO010000202.1:0-2759 GCA_052039105.1 Methyloceanibacter sp. | reverse complement strand
GACCCTCATGCCCGACCTGCTGCTCGAGCTGTTTTCCGAGGAAATCCCCGCGCGCATGCAGGCGCGCGCGGCCGAGGACTTGCGCAAGCTCGTCACCGACCGGCTGGTCGACGCCGGGCTCCTCTACGAGGGCGCCAAGGCCTTCGTCACGCCGCGCCGGCTCGCGCTCGCGGTGCAGGGCCTGCCGGTCCGCCAGCCCGACGTGAAGGAGGAGAAGAAGGGCCCGCGCGTCGGCGCGCCCGAGGGCGCGGTGCAGGGGTTCCTGCGCGCCGCCGGGCTCAAGTCGATCGCCGAGGCGAAGGTTCAGCCCGACAAGAAGGGCGACTTCTACGTCGCGGTGATCGAGAAGCCGGGCCGGCCCGCGATCGAGGTGATCGCCGAGATCGTGCCCGAGGTGGTGCGGACGTTTCCCTGGCCGAAGTCGATGCGCTGGGGTGCGCAGTCCGCGCGGCCGGGCGCGCTCGGCTGGGTGCGGCCGCTGCATTCCATGGTCGCGACCTTCGGGCCAGAGACCGAGGAGCCCGACATCGTTCCGTTCGCGGTCGACGGCATCAAGGCCGGCGACGAGACGCGCGGCCACCGCTTCATGGCGCCGCAGCCGTTCAAGGTGCGCCGGCTCGAGGATTACGCAGCGAAGCTCGAGAAGGCCAAGGTCGTGCTCGACCCCGAGCGGCGCAAGGAGATGATCCTCGCCGACGCCAAGAACCTCGCCTTCGCGCAGGGCTACGAGCTCGTCGAGGACTTGGGCTTGCTCGCCGAGGTCGCGGGCCTGGTCGAATGGCCGGTGGTGCTGATGGGATCGTTCGAGCAGGCGTTCCTCGCGATCCCGCCGGAGATCATCCGCGCCACCATCCGCAACAACCAGAAATGCTTCGTGCTGCGCGATCCCGGGACCGCACAGCTCACCGACAAGTTCATCCTGGTCGCCAATATCGAGGCCGAGGACGGCGGCAAGGCCATCGTCGCCGGCAACGAGCGCGTCATCCGCGCGCGGCTGTCCGATGCCAAGTTCTTCTACGAGACCGATCTCAAGATGCGGCTGGAAGACCGACTGCCGAAGTTCGAGCACATCGTGTTTCACGAGAAGCTGGGTACGCAGGCTCAACGCATCGCGCGCATCGAGGCGCTGGCCGGCCACATCGCGGGACTGATCGACGCCGACATCCAGAAGACCGAGCGCGCGGCGCGACTGTGCAAGGCCGATCTGCTCACCGAGGTCGTCGGCGAGTTCCCCGAGCTGCAAGGGCTGATGGGGAAGTATTATGCGCAGGCGCAAGGCGAGGACGAGGCCGTCGCGCATGCCTGCGAGGATCACTACAAGCCGCAGGGGCCGAACGACTTGGTGCCGGCCGATCCGGTTGCGGTGGCTGTCGCGCTCGCCGACAAGATCGATACACTATCCGGCTTCTGGTTTTGGAATGAGAAGCCGACAAGCTCCGCCGATCCATTTGCTCTAAGGCGGGCAGCGTTGGGGGTCATACGGCTCCTTCTTGAGAATCAACTTAGGATAAATCTCCCTCAGCTGTTTGGCCGCGGGCTGGGTTTGCACTCGAATGTCGAGATTTTAGGAGATGATAAAAAGGTCTCGGATCTTCGAGCGTTTTTCCGTGATCGCCTGAAGGTCCAACTGCGCGAGCAGGGCGCGCGGCACGACCTCGTCGATGCGGTGTTCGCACTGGAAGGGCAGGACGACCTGCTTCTGATCGTGCGCCGGGTCGAGGCGCTGGGAAAATTCCTCGACACCGAGGATGGCAAGAACCTGCTCGCCGGCTACAAGCGCGCCACCAACATCATCCGCATCGAGGAGAAGAAGGACTCCCGCGAGTACGTCGGCAAGCCCGATCTGTCGCTCTACCGCCAGGACGAGGAGAAGGCGCTGGCGCGCGCGATCGACGTCGCCAAGGACGAGGCGTCGGCAGCGGTGGCGCGCGAGGACTTCGAGGCCGCCATGCGCGCCATGGCCAAGCTTCGCCCGCACGTCGATGCCTTCTTCGACAAGGTCACCGCCAACATCGCCGATGGCGCCGACAAGGAGAAGCTGCGCGAGAATCGCCTCAAGCTGCTCAACGAGATCCGCGCGGCCACGCGCGCGGTCGCGGACTTCTCGCGCATCGAGGGGTAATTCTCGCCGTGTCATGCGCGGGCTTGACCCGCGCATCCATCTTCTTGTGAAAAAGGGAACGATGGATCGTTGTTGTGAGGAGGATGGATTGCCGGGTCAAGCCCGGCAATGACGAGTTGGAACCACCGCTGCGTTTTGTCGTTTATTCACCCGGGCCCAGGAGATCCCCATGACGCTCACCGTCGCCCACGTCACTCCGCTCGTTGCCCTCATCGCCGGCATCTTGATATTGCTCGTGCCGCGGCTCTTGAACTACGTCGTCGCGATCTATCTGATCATCGTCGGCATCACCGGGCTCAACGGCATCTATCACTTCTTCCGCTGACGCGCGGCGTGATCATCAAAGGTGCACTCCAGCTCGTGATTCGATGACCAAACCGACATCGCCCCGCACTCGCCTGCAGAAGAAGCCCGCCCGCCCAGCGCCCGCAACGCCGCACCCTGCCGCCGCGCCGGAACGGCGCGCCCCGGCACCGGCCGGGACGAAGCCGCCCGCGGCGAAATGGGTCTACCGCTTCGGCAACGGCACAGCCGAGGGGCGCGGCGACATGCGCGACCTCCTCGGCGGCAAGGGCGCGGGCCTTGCCGAGATGGCCAATCTCGCCCTGCCGGTGCCGCCCGGCTTCACCATCACGAC
>JBQGDO010000201.1:0-16549 GCA_052039105.1 Methyloceanibacter sp. | reverse complement strand
AACGCTGGCTGACGAGGCGGAGCGGTAGGCGCGATCTGCACCCCGTGCGGGTTTCCACTGATCGAGAAACCCTAGAGGGTTCAATGAGGCCTTTTAGGCAGGGTTTCCAGAAAAACCCGTGATTTATCAGCGGGCTGCTAGCCCGGTCGGCTCCACCAGCCTTCGCAGCTTATCGAGCGAACTATTTGGCGGGCTTGCCGAGGCTGCCCTTGTTCGCTTCCAAGACCTTCACCAGGATGTCCAACTCGTCGTTGCTCGCCAAGCGAGCGGACACTTCGAGCGCGCCCGGCACCAGCGCAATGCGGTAGCCAGTATTGGCCGTCGCTCCCGATCCGTTGGCGATCACGCTCTCTTTTGCCGTTGTGCTTTCACCCATAGCCGTTCGTCCTTCGCGCGGAACCGATCCGAGAAAAGGGTGAGCGACTATGGTTAACAAAACGTGTCGGGAGTCGAATCTAGGCCGAGAGAGTCGGACCGTCGCCGGAGGTGGCGGGCACGCGCCCATTGCCTGTCTTGCCCGCCCGCGCGAGCCGCGGCATTTGCAGATTGCCATCGGCGTCGCGCACCCGGAAGAACCAGCCGACAAGCGGCACGAGGGCAAAATCGGGCGCGAAGCGGCGCAAGAAAAGGCAGATGCGGTTGAACCAGCCGGGTACGATGATCTTCTTGCCGCGCATGAACTTGCGATGGCCGATGCGCGCGGCTAGCTCGGTGTCCATCACCGGGAAGAGCTGCACGTAGCGCGAATATTCGGCGCCCGCCTTGGCATGCATGGTGGTGCTCACCGCGCCGGGGGCGAAGGCCGAGACGCGCACGCGCGTGCCCATGGTCTCGTAGGCGATTGCGCGGGTGAAGGACAGCACGAAGCTCTTCGCCGCCGCGTAGGTGGCTTGATAGGGCACCGGCATGAAGCCCTCGACCGAGGCGACGTTGAGCACGCCGCCCTGGCCGCGCGCAATCATTCCCGGCAGAAAGCGCCGCGTCAGATCGACCACGGCGCGCACGTCGAGATCGATCAGCTGCCGCAAGGCCTCGGGATTCTCGTCCTGGAAGAAGCCGGCCGTCATGATGGCGGCATTGTTGACCAGCATGTCGGCATAGAGGCCGAAGCGGCGGAGCGCGCCTTCCACGTCGGCGCAGCCTTCCTCGGTCGCCAAGTCGCAGGCGACATATTTCACGTCGACATTGTGCGCCTGGGAGAGCGCGTGCGCGCTCGCGGCCAATCTCGCCTCGTCGCGGGCGACCAGCACGAGCGTGTGGCCGGCGCGCGCGAACTCGCCCGCGAGTGCCTTGCCGATCCCTTGCGTGGCACCGGTAATGACCACGGCAGGCGCGAACGGCTCCACCCTCTTATTGATGTCGTGCATAAGAACCCGGACCGTTACTCCACCCGATGCCCACGACCGGCGAGCCGATTGAGCCCGCTTCGGTCTAGATGACGAACCCCTTAACACATATAGGCGCCCGGGACGAGGGCTGCACCCCAAAGCCCCTGGGAAGGGCGGCCTTTCGCGGGTTAGAATAGCCAAGGCGCCTCACCGGCGCGAGCCGTCAACGCCCTGCAGAGACGTCTTCCCATGCCGTCCGGTTCCGTCCTGCGTCTTGTCGCCGCGCTGCTGCCGATTGCCCTAATCGGACAAAGTGCCGCCAAAGCGGCAACCAGCCTCGCCGATGCCGTGAGACAGGCAGATGCCAAATATCTCGACGCCCCCGATGTCGAATGGATGAACAAAGCGCCGACCATCGAGGCCGGCGGGGCCGACGAGGCCGCGCCCAAGCCGCAGGAGATCTCACAGGGCGCCGTGCGCGCCGCGCTCAGCTATCGCCAAGACAAGAGCGAGGACGGCGAGCCCCTTTATATCCCTGTCGTGACGGTGTTCGCCGACGGCAAGGAAGTGGCGCGCCTCGAAGGCGAGGATATCGGTTTCGCCGACCCTCCGGTCAGCATCCAGATCGCGGAGATGGATCCCGGCAATTCCTACCCCGAGGTTGTCGTCTCGTTTTATACGGGCGGCGCGCATTGCTGCTCCGATACCAGCGTGCTGACCGCCCACGCCGACGGCTCAAGCTGGACCACGATCGAAGTCGGCGAATTCGATGGCAGCCCCCTGCTCGCGACCGATCTCGACGGCGATGGCCGCTACGAGTTCGCCACCCGTGACAATGCCTTCCTCTATGCCTTCGCCTGTTACGCCTGCTCCGAGGCACCGTTGCAAGTGATCGGAATCGAAAACGGAGCAGTCAAGAACGTGACGGAGGAACCGCGCTACCGGCCGACGCATGAATCCTGGCTCAAGCAAATGATCGAAAGCGTCCCCGAGGACGACATCAACGGCTTTCTTGCCGGCTATGTCGGCGAGAAGACCCTGCTCGGCGAGGGCAAGCAGGCTTGGGCGCTGATGCTCGATCATTACGACCGGGCCTCGGATTGGGGCCTCACCGCCTGCAACGTCCAGCTCGACGATGACGGGCAATGCCCGGGCAAGGAAATCACCCTGAGCTTTCCCGATGCGCTCGAACATATGCTTAAGGAAAATGATTATAAGGTAGAGGATTGAGGTTCCGCCGGGTCCGCCGATGGGCCGGCCGACGAGTTTCGAGGAGTAACGCGTATGGCACCCCGCGCTTTCTGGACCGGCCATTTGCGGCTGTCCCTGGTCAATATTCCGGTCAAGCTCTATCCGGCCACGACCGCCGAGCGGGCCATCGCCTTCCATCAAATTCACAAGCCGTCCGGCAAACGCATCCGCTATCAGAAGATCGCCCCGGGCGTCGGCCCGGTCGAGAACGAGGAAATCACCAAGGGCTTCGAATACGAGAAGGGCAAGTATGTCCTGATCGACCAGAAGGAGATCGACGACCTCAAACTCGAGTCGAAGCAGACCATCGATCTCGCCCGCTTCGTCGACGAAAGCGCGATCGACGACCGCTATTTCGAGACGCCCTATTATTTGCTGCCCGACGGCGATATGGCCGACGAGGGCTACGCCATCCTGCAGAAAGCCCTGAAAGACTCGAAGAAGATCGGCGTCGGCCAGTTCATCCTGCGCGGCCGCGGCAATATCGTCGCGGTCAAGCCGTTCGGCAAAGGCCTTTTGCTCGAAGTGCTGCGGCACGCCAACGAAATCCGCGCCGCAGAACCGATCTTCAAGGAGATCACCGAGGTCAAGGTCGACAAGGAAGCGCTCGATCTCGCCAAGGAGCTGATCAAGCGCAAGAGCGGCAAGTTCGAGCCCGAGCGGTTCAAGGACGAATATAGCGAGGCGGTGTGGGAGCTGATCAACGCCAAGCTCGAGCACCGCAAGCCCGAGATCGTCACCGAGGTTCCCACCGCCAAGGTGATCAACATCATGGACGCGCTGAAGAAGAGCGTGCAGCAAGGCAAGCGCGCGCCCGCCAAGGCTGCCACGAAACGCGGTGCGGCGTCCGCGCGCGGCAAGAAGGCGTCAAAGCCCGCGCCGAAGCGGAAATCTGCCTAGGCCATGGCCCGGTCTGCCGGTCGAGACCTGCTTGCCGAATACAAGGCGAAGCGCGACTTCGGCAAGACGCCGGAGCCGGGTCCGAAGCGTGCGCGCAGCAAGGGCAATAGCTTCGTCATCCAAAAGCATGCCGCGCGCCGTACGCATTTCGATTTCCGGCTGGAGCATGACGGGGTGTTGAAGAGCTGGGCCGTGACCAAGGGGCCAAGCCTCGATCCGAGCCAGAAGCGGCTCGCGGTGATGACCGAGGACCACCCGCTGGAATATGGCGGCTTCGAAGGGGTGATCCCCAAGGGTGAGTACGGCGCGGGCCCGGTGATGATCTGGGACGAAGGCACCTGGGAGCCGCTCAACGATCCAGACGAGGGCCTCGCCAAGGGCGATCTGAAGTTCCGCCTGCACGGCCACAGGCTGAACGGCGACTACGTGCTGGTGCGCATGAAGCCGCGCAAGGAGGATCGCGGCCGGCAGAACTGGCTGCTCATCAAGAAGCGCGACGACTATGCGGGTGACGGCGACGAGCCGACCGAAGAATTCGACACGAGCGTGAAGAGCGGCCGCAGCATGGACCAGATCGAGCACGGCGAAAGCGCCATCTGGACCTCCAATAAGGCTCAAAAAAAAACTTCCGCACCCCGAACAAAGCGCGCGGCAACGGCAAAGCCGCGAGCGGCAAAAAAGCGCGGGCGCTAGTTCCAGACTTCGTCGAGCCTGAGCTTGCAACGCTCGAAACCGAGGTGCCGAAGGGCGCCAACTGGCTGCATGAAGTCAAATATGACGGCTACCGCATCATCGCGCGGAAAGCGGGCGACGACGTCACCCTGTTCAGCCGCAGCGGCCTCGATTGGACGGTACGCTTTCCGGCGATCGCGCAAGCGATGCTGAGCCTGCCCTGCGAGAGTACGCTGATCGACGGCGAGGTCGCTTTCGTGCTGCCGTCGGGCATCACCGATTTCAAGTCGCTGCAGGAGCATATCGATAGCCCGCATCCTTCGATCCGCTACTTCGTGTTCGACTTGCTCTCGCTCGACGGGAAGGATCTGCGCAAAAAAACTTTGAAGGAACGGCGTGAGGCGCTCGCCAAGCTGATGTCCGCCAAGGGCATCTCCAACTATCTGGTCTATGTCGACTATGTGGAAGGCTCCGGCCCCGAGTTCTTGGCGCAAGCAAAAGCGCATGGACTTGAAGGCATCATGTCGAAACGCGCCGACCGGCCTTACATTTCAGGCCGCGGCAAGGACTGGCGCAAGGTCAAGTGCAAGCAGGGCGAAGAGTTCGTGATCGGCGGCTATAGCCGCTCGGACGTGCGCGGGAAGCCGTTCTCGTCGTTGCTGCTCGGCAGCTTCGCGGACGGCAAGCTCGTCTATTCCGGCAAGGTCGGAACGGGGTTCGATGCGAGGAACTCCGCCGAGCTCGCCGATAGGTTCAAATCGCTGGAGCGGGCGCGCTCGCCCTTCGAGGAAGTGCCGCGCGAGGAGCGCAAAGCCGCGGTTTGGCTCGAGCCGAAGCTCGTGGCGGAGATCGAGTTTGTCGAGCGGACCCGCGACGGGCGGCTGCGGCATCCGAGCTTCAAAGGACTGCGCGAGGACAAGCCGGCGCGCGAGGTGCATCGCGAAGAGGCAGCGGACGAGGAGGCCGGCATGGCCAAGACAAGTGCCAAGAGCGGCGGAGCGACCTTCCACGGGATTGCGCTGAGCAATCCGGACAAGGTCTATTACCCCGGGATCGGCCTCACCAAGCTCGGCGTGGCGAACTACTATGAGATCGTCGCTCCTGAGCTACTGACCTATGTCAAGCGGCGGCCGATCAGCCTGGTGCGGTGTCCGGACGGTATCGACGGACAGCGCTTCTTCCAGCGCCACGCGATGAAGGGGATGAGCGACGCGATCAAGCAGGTGCCGATTCCCGGCGGCGAGAGCAAGAAGCCCTATCTCTATATCGACAGCGCGAAGGGCCTGTTCGGCCTGGTGCAGATCGGCACCCTGGAGATCCACGATTGGGGCGTATCGCTTGCGCATATCGACAAGCCCGATCGCCTCGTGTTCGACCTCGACCCAGACGAGGATCTGCCGCTGCCGATCTTGAAGGCCGCCGCGGCCGAAGTGCGCGAGTTCCTCGCCGATCTCGGTTTGAAGAGCTTTCTCAAATCGACCGGCGGCAAGGGCTTGCATCTCGTCGCGCCGGTCACCCCGAAGCTCGGCTGGGACGAGGTGAAGCCGTTCGCCAAGGCCGTGGCCGACGCGCTGGTTGCCGCGCGCCCCGACCGCTACACGGCAAACCCGCTGAAGAAGACGCGCGTGGGCAAGGTCTTCGTCGACTATCTGCGCAATCAGCGCGGCGGCTCGGCCATCGTCAATTATTCGACCCGCGCCAAGGAGGGCGCGCCGGTTGCCTGCCCGCTCCGCTGGGACGAACTGAAGGGACTGAAAGTCGCCGCGCCATACACGGTGAAGACCTTGCCGGCGCGGCTGAAAGCGCTGAAGCGCGACCCTTGGGAGGGATTCTTTTCCACCCGCCAGTCGATCACGGCCAAGGCGAAAAAGGCGCTCGGCCTGGGCTAGACTAAGCTTCAAACCAGCAAGATCAGCAGGGAGGCTGCAAAGATGCCGGGTTTTCGTATCGGAAGATTGTCGCTTGCGGTGTTCGCGTTGCTCGGCGCGTTGGGCGCAGCAGCGCCGGCGCAGGCCGAGGCCGCGGCCGAGGTGCTGTCGCCGCTCGTAGCGACGCCGCTCACGTCGCCAAACCCCGTGCTCGGTTCCGACAACAAGACGCATCTCGCCTACGAGTTCATGCTGGTGAACATGGCCCCGAGCGTTCTCACCGTCGAGAAGGTCGAGACGCTGATGCCGCCAGCGGCGCAGTACTCGGCTCGCTGACCGGCGCGGCCCTGACGCAGATGCTCAAGCTGAATGGCGGCGCCAAAGGTGCTGCGCTTCCCGGCGGCGGGTCTGGCATCCTCTTCATGGACGTCACGCTCGCCAGGAACGCGACCACACCGAAGGCGATCAAACACCGTTTCGAGATCTCGGTGGCGAAGGCACCGGCGCAAGCTTCGGGCCCCGATGCCGATCCCACGCCTGAGCCGCCGCAGGACATCACCTTCGTCGGCGACCCCTTGCCGGTCGGGCCCGGGGCGGTGGCGCCGCCGCTCAAGGGAAAGCGCTGGGTGATCGGCGGCGGCTGCTGCGCACCACCAAGCTATCACCGCGGCGCGACCTTGCCCATCAACGGGGCGATCCGCATCGCCGAGCGCTTCGCCATCGACTTCGTGCAGCTCAACGCCAAGGACATGCTCTACGCCGGCGACATGCACGAGGTGGAAGACTACGCATATTTCGGCGACGAGATCTACGCGGTCGCGGACGGCACGGTCGTGGCGACGCAAGACGGCCTGCCGGAGCAGGTACCGGGCAAGCTGCCGGACGACGCCACCATCGACATGGCAGCGGGCAATCATGTCGTCGTCGATATCGGCGATGGCCGCTTCGCCTTCTACGCGCACATGCAGCCGGGGAGCGTTAAAGTGAAGCTCGGCGACAAGGTCGTGACGGGACAGGGGCTGGGGCTGCTGGGCAATAGCGGCAATACCGACACGCGCATCTGCATTTCCACATCATGGACGGACCCTCGCCGCTGCTCGCCAACGGACTGCCCTATGTTTTCACGTCCTTTACCGGAGAGGGCCGCGTCGTTGACGAGGACCCGTTGTTCAAAGGGGGCACGGTCACGATCGCAAAGATGCGCTGTCAGGGCCGCATGCGAACGAGATGCCCCTGCTTGACCAGGTGGTGAGCTTTCCTTAGCCACGGACTGACTTGTTCCCGTCGCAGCGGCGGGCCAAACTGCCGCCCCTTGCGGAGGAGCCCCCATGACGCGCTGGACACCGGATCCGACCTTCTATCCCTCACCGCGGCTGGCCGCCAAGGCACCGCCTGAGACCTTGGCCTATGTCGCGGCCTTTGCCCCTAACCGCGACATGCCCGATTCCATTGCCGTGGTCGATGTCGATCCGGCCTCGCCGACCTACGCAAAGATCGTCGGCGGCGTGGACATGCCCAAGCTGGGCGACGAACTGCATCACTATGGCTGGAACGCATGCAGCTCCTGTCTCTGCCCCAACGCGCCGCATCCGCACACCGAGCGGCGCTATCTCGTGGTGCCGGGCCTGCGCTCCTCGCGCATCTATATCATCGACACCAAGCCGGACCCGAAGAACCCGATGATCGTGCGGGTGATCGAGCCCGAGCAGCTGATCGAGGCGACCGGCTATAGCCGCCCGCACACGGTGCATTGCGGACCCGACGGCATCTATGTCTCGGCGCTCGGCAATGCGACAGGCGACGGGCCGGGCGGTGTCTTCCTCATGGACCCTGAGACGTTCGACGTGCTCGGCCGCTGGGAGGTCGAGCGCGGGCCGCAACAGCTTGCCTATGATGCCTGGTGGCATCTCGGCTACGACACCTTGGTGACGAGCGAGTGGGGCACGCCGAACACGGTCGAGAACGGGCTGATCCCGGAGGTCCTGCTTGGCGCCCAATATGGACGCCGTCTGCATTTCTGGGACTTGCAGAAGCGCAAGCATCTGCAAGAGATCGATTTCGGACCCGACTATCAGCTCGTGTTCGAGCTTCGCCCTGCGCACGATCCGACCAAGGCCTACGGCTTCGTCAATTGCGTGGTCAGCCTCAAGGACCTCTCTTCCTCGATCTGGACCTGGTATCGCGACGGCGACAAATGGGCGGTGAAGAAGGTGATCGACATCCCGGCAGAGCCGGCCGACCCCGATCTCCTGCCGCCGTTGCTCAAGGGCTTCAAGGCGGTGCCGCCGCTCGTCACCGATATCGATCTCTCGATGGACCACCGCTTTCTCTATGTTGCCTGCTGGGGCACCGGCGACCTCCACCAATATGACGTGAGCGACCCGTTCAATCCCAAGCTGACCGGCAAAGTACGGATCGGCGGCATCGTCTCACGCGCTTCGCATCCCGGCGGCAACGGTCCGCTGAACGGAGGTCCGCAAATGGTCGAGATCAGCCGCGACGGCAAGCGCGTCTATTTCACCAATTCGCTCTATGGCGCGGTCGATCCGCAATTCTATCCCGAGGGCATCGACGGCTGGATGGTGAAGCTCGACGCGGGCGAGAATGGCGGCATCGAATTCGATCCGCGCTTCTTCGTGACGTGGCCGAAGAGCCACCGCCCGCATCAGGTGCGCCTGCAAGGCGGCGACTGCTCGTCCGACTCCTATTGCTATCCATAAGCACGCATGACCGCGGGAGACGTCTCGCCGTGGCTGGTGCTGATCGCGCTCGGCGCGTTTCACGGGCTCAACCCGGCGATGGGCTGGCTGTTCGCGGTTGCCCTCGGGCTTTACCGGCAAAGCCGCAAGGTGGTGCTCATCTCGCTCGTGCCGATCGCGCTCGGCCACGCGGCGTCGATCGCCATCGTGGTCTATGCCGCGATCGCGCTTGGCCAGGCGATCGACCCGGCCAGCTTCCGCATCGCCTCAGGCGTGCTGCTGATCGCCTGGGGTCTCTACCACGTCGCATACGGTCATCGGCATCGCCTGCGTATCGGATTGCGCACGGGCCTCGCCGGTCTGTTCCTCTGGTCGTTCGTCATGGCAACGGCGCATGGCGCCGGCGCGATGCTGATCCCGGTGCTGATGCCGCTGGCGCAAGCCGGCGAACACGCGCATCACATGCCGGCCTCGGACTCGCTGCTTCTCGCCTCGCTCGCGGTGCTCGTGCACAGCCTTGCCATGCTGGTTACGACCGGCGCGGTGGCACTGATCGTCTATCAGTGGCTGGGGCTCGACTTCCTAAGGCGCGGCTGGATCAATCTCGATCTGATTTGGGCCGCGGCGCTGATCCTCATGGGGCTTTGGCTGCTCTTTGCCTGACCGCGAGCTGTTCCCCGTTCGTGCTGAGGTCGCCCCGTTAAGGTTCATTGAAAGATTGTTCAGACCCTTGGGCCAAGTTTAGGCCCCATGGGGGTGAGGGTCGCGTATCTCGTCACGGGCCTTACCGTTGCCGCGTGCCTCGGGGCGCTGATCGGCTGCGGCGGCGGGGGCACGTTCAATTCCGGCAAGCGTGCGCCTTGGCGCGGCAGCGCCGAGCAGGCCTGCCTGACCAGCGGCGCGGTCCGCGCCTCGCCTTTCGTCCAATCCATGTCGCCGATCAAAGGACCCGGGGTATGCGGACTCGACGTGCCGCTCAAGGTCTCTGGGCTATCGGGCGGCAAGGTCGGGTTGAGTCCGCCGGCAACCATTGGCTGTCCGCTGACGGCGGCGCTCGATCGCTGGATGCGAGCTTCGGTGCAGCCTGCCGCCTATCGCTATTACGGTCGCCCGGTCGTCGAGATCAAACAGATCGCCTCCTATGGCTGCCGCGGCCGCAACGGCAATAATTACGGGCATATCTCCGAGCATGCGTTCGGCAATGCGCTCGACATCGCCGGCTTCAGGCTCGCCGGCGGCGAGGAGATCAGCGTGTATCGAGGCTGGTGGAAGGGCGGACAGCGCGAGCGGGCCTTCCTGCAAGCGGTGATGGCCGGGGCTTGCAACGAGTTCTACACGGTGCTCGGTCCGGGCGGCGACCGCCACCATTACAACCATATTCATGTCGACCTGCTACAGAGCAATGCCAGGAACGGGCGCCATTACTGCAAACCGGCCTTCAACCGAGGCGTACCGGTAGCGGAGGCGGAGAGCGACCCGCTCAGCACCGCGTCAGTCAGGCCGCTATCCTTCGTGGGCCCCCGACCGGGTGAGGATTGACGGAAAAGCCGCAACTGTTGCCGTGGCGCAACGTCAAAGCCGCTCAAGACCAAGTATGATTGCAGCGAATCGGGGGGATTGCACCAGGAGAGCCGAAAGAGGCGTGACCGGGAGCCTGGCCTTCGGGCCGGGACGCATGGAGGGGCGCGATGGCAGGGGAATCGTTGGTGCAGATGCTGGAAGAGATCGCTGTCGGTCTCAAGTCGGGGGACGAAGAGGTTTATGGCTGGCTGCGCGAGCAGCTCAAGGAGTGCGGCGCCAGCGAAATCTCCGTCGAACTTGCCATGGGCGTGATCGCGCGGCTCTTGCCCGAGGAGGCTCAAGGCAATCTCGAAGCGGCCCGGCAGCACGCGCGCCGCTGGGCGCATTAACGCTGCGAGTCCCATCTATCTGAACGGAACAAGGCTCAGCGCTTGCGCGTTTGCTCGCGGATGCGCGCATTGCTGGTGCACAATCCCACCGCGGGCTCGGGTCGGCCGACCGGAGACGAGCTGCTCGAAGCCCTCGACAAGGCCGGCTTCTCCACCACCTATTGCTCGACCAAGAACGGAGACCTCGAGGAGGCGCTCGCCCAGCCCGCAGACATGGTGATCGTCGCCGGCGGCGACGGCACGGTCGCCAAGGTCGCGCGTGCACTGGAGGACCGAAAGACTCTGGTGGCGATCCTGCCCTTCGGCACCGCCAACAATATTGCGCATTGTCTCGGCATCGCGGGCAAACCAATGGAGCTGATCGCGGCTCTGCGGGGGGCGCCGGTGAAGCGCCTCGACATCGGACTTGCCGTCGGCCCTTGGGGCACGCGGCATTTCGTCGAGTCGGTCGGCTGGGGCGCGCTTGCCAAAGCGGTGGATCGCGAGGACCCGAAGCTGGGAAAGGGCGAACGGATCGAGCGCGGCCGCGCGGCCTTCGCCAAGGCGATCGCCAAGGCGGAGCCGAAGCGCTTCGCCATCGTGGCAGACGGCGAAGAGTTCGAGGAGGACTTCATTTTTGTCGAAGCGGTGAATCTGGGCGTGACAGGCCCGCGCATCCTGATGGACCCGACCGCCAAGCCAGGCGACCAATTGCTCGACGTCGTGCATCTGACCGTGAAGGGGCGGCAGGCGATGCTCGACTGGCTCGAGAACGGCAACGCCGATGACGCGCCGCCGCTGCCGGCGCGAAGGGCGCGGAAGGTGATGCTTACTTGGCAGGACGGCCCGCTCAGAATCGACGACAAGGTGCTCACCGAGCCGGAGCTTGCCAGCAACATCATCGCCGAGATCGAGCCGGCTGGCTTGCGCGTGTGCGTGCCGGGCGCGAGGGCCTAAGAGGCGAGCGCGCCGGCAAGCTTTTGCCAGTCATCCTCATCGCCGGGAAGGCCGAAGCGAAGCCAGGTTGGCTGCCGGTCGAAGCGCCGGACGAGCACGCCCCGCTCGCCGAGACGGTGGAAGTGTTGCGTTGCATCCGGCGTGCGCACGAGCCGAAACAAAGACGTGCCGCCGATCACTTCGAGCCCCGTCCTGACGAGGGACGCATCGAGCCTCAGTGCCGCCTCGGCGAGCGCAGCGCGGGTCTTCTCTCGCCACGCCGCATCGGCGAGCGCCTCAGCACCGATGGCAAGCGCCGCGCCCGAGACCGGCCAGGGCCCCAGCGCTGCTGCGATCCGGGTGGCGATCGCGGGCGGAGCAATGGCAAAACTCAGCCGCAGGCCTGCGAGGCCATAGAACTTGCCGAAGGAGCGGAGCACGACGATGTTGCCCTGCTCGACATATTCGCAGAGGCTCGCTTCCGCGGGGCCGACCTCCATGAAGGCCTCATCGACCAGGAGCAGTCCGCCGCGCCGGCGCAAGCGATCGGAGAGGGCGAGCAGCGTGTCCTTGGCGAGTATCCGGCCGTCCGGGTTGTTGGGGTTGACGACAATGGCGAGGCGCGCCTCGGCGAGCTCGCCGATATCGGCAGCCTCAACCACGCTGTGGCCGGCAAGCTCAGCCGTGCGGCGATGCTCGGAGTAAGTCGGGGCGAAAATCGAGGCGCGGCCGCGCGTCAATATGAACGCCGTCTGCGCCACCAGGATCTGGGAGCCGGGTGCCACGGCCACATGCGCCGGAGAAGGTGCGCCATAGGTCGCGGCGGCGATCGTTGCAAGCCGCGCCAGCGCTTCGGGCTGCGGCAATCTGGTGAGGGCGTCGCGGTCAAGCTGCCCGGCCGGATAGGGATTGGGATTGATCCCGGTCGAAAGATCGAGGAAAGGTTCAGGCGCGCCGGGAAACAGCTTCCGCGCGGCGGCGAGATCGCCGCCATGCGACTGCGGCGCAAGATCGGGGGACGCGGCCATGTCTGCGCAGCTTACATTCATCGCTTTGCTGATCGAACTCATGATCGGCTATCCGCAAGGTGTCGCGCGCGCCATCGGCCATCCGGTGGCTTGGATGGGCAAGCTGATCGACTGGCTCGACGAGAAATTGAACCGCGACGATGCAAACGCGGAAGCCCGGCACCGCGCCGGCGCCATTGCCGTGTTCGTACTGCTTGCCGTGGTCGGCATCATCGCCTTCGTCGTCGAGCAGGTCTTGTTGCTGTTGCCGCTGGGCTTCTTCCTAGCAGCGATTGCCGCCAGCACCATGCTTAGCCAGCGCAGCCTGTTCGTGCATGTCGCCGAGGTCGCCGACGCGCTCGAGGAGCGCGGCCTCGAGGCTGGACGTGAGGCGGTCAAGAAGATCGTCGGTCGCGACACTGCCGGGCTCGACGAGGCTGGCGTCTCGCGCGCGGCGATCGAGAGCCTCGCCGAGAATTTCTCCGATGGGGTGGTGGCGCCGTCGTTCTTCATGGTGCTGTTGGGACTCCCTGGTGCCGCACTCTACAAGGCGATCAACACGGCGGACAGCATGATCGGGCACCGCACCGAGCGCCATGCCGATTTCGGGTGCAACGCGGCACAACTTGACGATATCGCCAACCTGCCCGCCTCCCGCCTTTCGGCCATGCTCATCGCCGCCGCGGCATCCTTCACCAAAGGCGCATCGGCCGGAGCCGCTTGGCGGGCAACCTGGCGGGACGGCCCGAAGCATGTTTCGCCCAACGCGGGCTATCCCGAGGGGGCGATGGCCGGGGCGCTCGGACTTTCGCTCGCCGGTCCCCGCACCTATCACGGCAAAGAGACAGAAGGCGCCTGGATGGGCGACGGGCGGCGCGAGGCCAATGTCGCCGACATCCGCGCCGCGCTCAATCTCTACGCCCACGCCGACGGCCTCCTCATTGCGCTGGTTTGCCTGGTCGCGATCATCATCGCGCCAATCTGAGCAAGCGGTCGATATCGACATGCGCCTCGAGATGCCCGGCAAGCTTGTCGAGCGTTTCATCGATGAGCGGATCGTAGGCGATCGCCGAGACGGCGCCGAGCCGGTCAAGCCAGGCCGCGCGCTGGCGGTCGTCGGCGAACAGGCCGTGCAGATAGGTGCCGATCACGCTTCCATCGCGCGACATCGCGCCTTCGCTCGTTCCGCCGGCAACGCATGCAAAGGGCCGCGCGCAGTCGGGGCCTTCGGTTACGCCCATATGCATCTCGTAGCCCGAGAGTGGTGCGTCATCGAAACTCGTTCCTTCGACCTGCTCCAAGCGCTTGTCGTCCGCCAGGGTCGTCTCGACGTCGAGCAGGCCCAGGCCTTCGGCCGTGCCGGCGGGGCCCTCGATCCCTTGCGGGTCGTGGATCGCGCGGCCGAGCATCTGATAGCCGCCGCACAGACCGAGCACCCTGCCGCCCCGACGCAGATGCGCGGCAATGTCGATGTCGAAGCCCGCCTCGCGCAGCGCCGTAAGTCCGGCGATGGTCGCCTTCGAGCCCGCCAGAATGACGAGATCGGCGTCGCCGGGTAGCGCTCCGCCGGGCCGCACGCGAATGAGCTCCACGGCAGGCTCGGCATCGAGCGGGTCGAGGTCGTCGAAGTTCGAGATATGCGGCAGGACGGGGACCGCAATCTTGATGCGCGCGTCTTGCTTTGCCGGCCGCGCGCCGCCGAGCGCGAGCGCATCCTCGGCGGGAAGCAACCGCGCTTCGGCAAAGAAAGGAATAAGACCGAGCGGCGCCCAGCCCGTCGCCTCCGCAATCAGCGCCATGCCGCTGGCAAACAGCTCGGGGTCGCCGCGGAATTTGTTGACGAGGAAGCCCTCGATCAGCGCCGCGTCGGCGGCATCGATCACCGCCTTGGTGCCGGCGAGGCTGGCGATCACCCCGCCCCGATCGATATCGCCGATCAGCACGACCGGCACGTCAGCCGCGCGGGCGAAGCCCATATTGGCAATGTCATTGGCGCGAAGATTGATCTCGGACGCGCTACCCGCGCCCTCGACCAGCACGATGTCCGCCTCGGCCTTGAGCTTGGTGAAGCTATCGAGCACGAACGGCATGAGTTCCGGCTTAAGCTGCTGATATTCGGCAGCCGACGCTCGGCCGTAGACCTTGCCCTGCACCACGATCTGCGCGCCGACCTCGCTTTGCGGCTTGAGCAGCACCGGGTTCATATGCACGCGCGGCGCGGCGCGGGCGGCGCGGGCCTGCAGCGCTTGAGCGCGGCCGATCTCGCCGCCGTCCGCCGTGACCGCCGCATTATTCGACATGTTCTGCGGCTTGAACGGCGCGACCTTCAGCCCGCGCTTAACGAGCGCGCGGGCAAGCCCGGCAACGATCAGCGACTTGCCGACATCTGAGCCCGTGCCCTGGAACATGATCGCGCGGGCGGGCATGAGATCAGAACTCGATGCCTTCCTGCGCCTTCACGCCAGCAGCGAAATGATGCTTCACCAAGGTCATCTCGGTGACGAGGTCGGCCGCCTCGATCAGCGGCGCCTTGGCGTTGCGCCCGGTGACGACGACATGCAGGCCTGGCCGGCGCGCCTTCAAGACCGCGATCACCCGATCGAGCGGGAGATAATCGTAGCGGAGCGCAATGTTGAGCTCGTCGAGAATGACGAGGCCGAAGCTCGGGTCGGCCATCAGCTCTTGCGCCTTGGCCCAAGCGCGCTCGGCGGCGGCGATGTCGCGGGAGAGGTCCTGCGTCTCCCAGGTGAAACCCTCGCCCATCGTGTGCCAGGAGACCTGATCACCGAACTTTGCGAGCGCATCGCGCTCGGCCGTGTGCCAGGCACCCTTGATGAATTGCACGACACCCACACGACGGCCGCGGCCGAGCATGCGCAGCGCCAAACCGAAGGCCGCCGTGGACTTGCCCTTGCCGGTGCCGGTGTGGACGACGAGCAGGCCCTTCTCGATTTGCTTGCCGGCAACCTCCTCGTCCTGGCGCGCCTTGCGGTTCGCCATTTTGGCGCGATGGCGCTCGGCTTGCGTCTCGTCGATCGCTTTGGTCATGGGCTTTTCACCGCCACGGGCACGCCGGCAACCATCATGATCACGCGCGCCGCGTTGGCCGCAATCCGCTGATTGAGGTTGCCTTGAGTATCGCGAAAGCGGCGCGCCAGTTCATTGTCCGGCACGATGCCGAGCCCCACTTCGTTGGAGACGAGCACCGTGGGTCCACCGCGCGGGGCAAGTGTTTGCTCTAGCCGCGCAATCATGACATCGACCTTGAAATTTCCGAGCATGAGATTGGACAGCCACAGCGTGAGGCAATCCACCAAGACCGCGGCGTCGCCGGGCGCGGCGGCGAGCGCCTCGGGCAGCTCATGCGGCGCCTCGATGGTTTGCCAGCCCGCCTCTCTGCGGGCACGATGGGCGGCAATACGCTCGGCCATCTCGCTGTCCTTGGCCTCGGCCGTGGCGATATAGACCCAAGGCTTGGGATAGGTCGCAATCAGCCACTCGGCGTAATGGCTCTTGCCGGAACGGGCGCCGCCGAGGACGAGCGTGACGAGCCCGCCCCCGGTTTTGGTCTCCACCATCAGCGCATCAGACGCCGGGGACGATTTGGCCGATCAGCGCCGTCAGGCCGACGCCCAAGATCACCGCGCCAGCAAGACGCGGCGCGAGCGCCGAGATTTCGGCGCCGCTACGGCGCGTCACCATCGCGACGCCAACTGCGATCGCGCTCTGAATGATCACGAGACCGGCAAGATAAGCCAAGAGCGGGGTCGGCTCGGCGCCGAAGATCGACTCGCCATAGGCGTAGCCATGGGCGAGCCCGGCAATGCCGAAGAGAGCAGCCCAGGCGGCGAGTGGCAATTCGCGCCCGCGCGCCAGCAAAAATCCGGCCAGGATCACCGAGGCGGAGACGAGCAGTTCGGCTCCCGGCAGATCGAAGCCGTAAACGTGCAGCGCCACACCGACGGCTGACGCCGCCACGAAGACGATCGGCAGGGCGAG
>JBQGDO010000200.1:0-2370 GCA_052039105.1 Methyloceanibacter sp. | reverse complement strand
TTAAAAAAGAGGCCGACCTCAAGCCGCATCGCGTCCGCTATTGGCTGACCCCGAAGCCCGATCCCGCCTTCGACACCAAGTGCGCCGACATCTGCGCGGTTTACAAAGCCGCGGCCACCTCCGATGCCGCCCATCGCACCGTCTCGATCGACGAGATGACCGGCATTCAGGCCTTGGAACGCATCGCGCCGGGACTGCCGATGCGGCCGGGCAAGGTCGAGCGGCGCGAGTTCGAGTATCGCCGCCATGGAACTCAGACTCTGATTGGCGCCTTCGACGTCGCCACCGGCAAGGTCGCAGGTGTGGTCGGCAAAACCCGGACCGAAAAGGATTTTGCCCGGTTTCTCCGCAAATTGCTGGGCCGTGCCGCCCCCGCCACCAAGTGGGACATCGTCTGCGACAACCTCAATATCCACCTCTCCGAATCCGTCGTCCGCCTCGTGGCGCGCTACTGTGGGCTCAGAGGCAAGCTCGGCATCAAAGGCAAGTCGGGCGTCCTCGCGTCCAAGAAAACGCGTGCCGCATTCCTGTCCGATCCGGGGCATCGCATCACCTTCCACTTCACGCCCAGACACGCTTCGTGGCTCAACCAAATCGAGATCTGGTTCTCCATCCTGGTGCGAAAGCTTCTTCGCCGCGGCAATTTCGCCAGCAAAAAAGAACTGCGCACCAAAATCGAGCAGTTCATCGCCTACTTCAACGAAACCATGGCCAAGCCCTTCCGCTGGACCATGGAAGCAAAACCTCTCACCGGATAAGCTGAAATGAGTCCCTCGTTTCCGCTCGGCTGTACTAGTGTCCCTTTTATTCCGAAGTTCGAATCGGAACCTGCCGCAAAGTGTTGCGAACTTCGGAATCGGGACACTAGACCGCTTTCCGATGCGGAAAGCGGTCGGGAGATGTGAGGATGCTGCACGGCTGCCCTTGTCGCCGCCCCGCCGGCCGTGGCAGCATCGACCGCGCGTGCGACGTATCGTGCAAGCGTTGAGCGGACGGCATCGTTCGGGACTTGCACAGGTCTTAAGGCCTTGGGAGGCCGCATGAGCCGCAAGCGCCGCAGCCACGAAGCTGGACATCAGCGCAAATATCTCGTCGTCATCGACGAGACGCCGGAATGCGACCGCGCCGTCTATTGGGCGAGCCAGCGCGCGGCGCGCACCAATTCCAGCCTGATCATGCTGCGGGTGATCGAGACGCAGGACCGCAACCAGCAATGGCTCGGGGTCGCCGACATCATGAAGGCGGAGGCGCACGAGGCGGCGAACGCCGCGCTCGACCGGTTTGCCAGCCGCGCCAACGGGGTTGCCGGCCTGACCCCGGAGCGGGCGATCCGCGAGGGCGAAGTGGCCGAGGAGATCCTCAACCTCATCGAGGAGGACGAGGACATCGCCATCCTGGTTCTCGCCGCCGCGGCCGGCAAGGAAGGGCCGGGCCCGCTGGTCTCGAACCTGAGCAAGACCGCCGGAGCCTACCCGATACCGGTGGCCATCGTTCCCGGCCATCTGACCGACGAAGAGCTCGACGCCATGTCGTGATCCGGGCACCGCCCGGGCCGTCTCCAGCGTTGACCTTGGCGCGACGCGGCACCATTTATGGGGTAGGATCGTTTGGGGCTCTTCGCCCCCGGAGCAGGCCATGTTCATCCAGACCGAGGCGACGCCCAATCCGGCGACTCTCAAGTTCCTTCCCGGGCGCACCGTGCTTTCTTCCGGCACGCTCGACATGCGCGATACGAGCGAGGCCGCCCGTTCTCCCCTGGCCGAGCGCCTGTTCAACATCAAGGGCGTGGGCGGCGTGTTCTTCGGCTCCGACTTCATCACCGTCACCAAGACCGAGGGCGAGTGGCAGCAGCTCAAGCCGGCGATCCTCGGCGCGATCATGGAACATTACATGTCCGGCGCGCCGCTGGTGCGCGCGGACGGCGTCGTCAGCGACGAGGCAGACGAGTTCTTTGCCGCCGAGGACGCCGAGACCGTCGCCCAGATCAAGGAGCTGATCGAGACGCGGGTGCGCCCGGCGGTCGCCAATGACGGCGGCGACATCACCTTCCGCGGCTTCAAGGACGGCATCGTCTATCTCAACATGAAGGGCGCGTGCTCGGGCTGTCCGTCATCGACCGCGACGCTGCGCCATGGCATCCAGAATCTGCTGCGCCATTTCGTGCCGGACGTCACCGAGGTGCGGCCGGTCTGACGCGGAGAACAGATGACGGGGGACGGATGACGGAAAGCGGTTCCGTCGTCGGACATCTGTTCCTCTGTAACCTGTCATCCGTGATGCGCATCCTCGCCATCGAGACCGCGCTTGCCGCCTGCGCGGCCGCACTGTTCGACACCAGCCGCGGAGGTGCGCTCGCGAGCGAGACGCAGA
>JBQGDO010000199.1:0-2084 GCA_052039105.1 Methyloceanibacter sp. | reverse complement strand
CGCCAGCTCCCGCGCTTGATCGAAATCAAGCGCAAGCTGCCAAGCGCGTCCGGCTAGCGGTCATCGTCGGTATGGCTGTCGTCCTTGGTGATGGGCTCGCCCGGCACGGCGTAGCGCCCCTCGAGCCAGCGGCCGAGATCGATATCTGCGCAACGCTTGGAGCAGAACGGCCGGTGCTCCTCGACCCGCGGTTTGCCGCAGATCGGGCATTTGGGGCGCTTGGCCTGACCCTTGATGCCCCTGCCGGCAGGAGAAGCCTGGCGCTGGCGTGCGCTCACTCGGTCTCGACCTCGGCTTTCGACAGCCAGAGATGGCTCACCGGATAGCCCTCGCCCTGCAGCAGGCTCACCACTTCGGTGAGCGGCAGCCCCACCACATTGGTATAGGAGCCCACCAGCTTCACTATGTAGGAGCCGGCGATGCCCTGGATGGCGTAGCCGCCGGCCTTGCCCTTCCACTCGCCGCTGGCGAGATAGGCGCCGATCTCCTCATTGGAGAGATTGCGGAACCTGACCCGCGTCTCGACCACCCGCTCGCGCACGCGGTCGTCCGGCGTGATCAGGCAGACGGCGGTATGCACCCGATGCGCGCGCCCGCGCAGCAAACGCAGCGCATCGCCAGCCTCATGTTCCATCTCCGCCTTGCCCAGCACCCGCCGCCCGACCGCAACCACGGTATCGGCGGCAAGGATGAAGGACTTGGCGTAATCCTTCTCGGCCCGCACCATCTTGCGCGCGGCCTCGGCCTTCGCCCGGGCCAGCCGCTTGACGATATGCCGCGGCACCTCGCCCTTGGTCACGCTCTCGTCGATCGTCGCCGGGCGGAGCGCATCCGGCGTGATGCCGACCTGCTCGAGCAGGCCGAGCCGCCGCGGCGAGGCCGACGCTAGCACGAGCTTCGGCCGGAACACGCTTGGCGCGGCGCCCCGGCGCCCGCGCTGAGGCGCAGGCGGCAGCGCGCGCGCCTTATTCGGCGCAGGGCGCGCTTGCTCAGGCTTTGCCGGCCGCAACGCCTTGAGCTTGTTACTTAAAGCGGTAAGTGATCCGACCTTTAGTGAGATCATAGGGCGTCATCTCGACCAGAACCTTGTCGCCCGCAAGCACCCTGATGCGGTTCTTGCGCATTCGTCCCGCCGTATGGGCGATGATCTCGTGTTCGTTCTCGAGTTTCACCCTGAATGTGGCGTTCGGGAGCAGTTCGGTGACCACCCCCGGGAACTCAAGCATTTCTTCCTTCGCCATCAGGCTCCTTCCCAATCGAAGTCCGGCGGAGAATGGTCGCTGGGTGGCACAAAATCAAGGCCGATTCCTGGTGTTCGCTTTACTGGTCTCATCCCTTCCTCTCCCCATTTGGGGAGAGGGCCTTCCGCCCGGCGCGCGAAGCGCGACGTTTGGCGGAAAGGGTGAGGGGGTAACGCACGCTCGACGCGGGCTTTGCCCGCTTCCCCCTCACCGCGGGAGCTTGGGGCTTACCGCTACTCACTTTGGTCCTTCTCCATCCGGGTCATGCGCCTGATCCGCTCGGCCAATTCGAAACGCAAAGCTTCGGCCTCCGGGTTGTATGTGGGTCGCGCTGAACCGCATCCTTGGCGGCCTCGGCCCAAGAGGCGAAGCGGCCAGGGCAGCGAAGCTGATCGCGGCAAGCTTGCGCCCGCCGGCAGGCCGCATGCGAACAGAGCCGCCAGAGCTGGTATCGCTCGGCATAGACGCGAAATCCTGACTTGGTCGCGAAGGCCTTCGAAAGCCTTTGCATATCGAACATCGCATAGTCCTTCCTATTGGGGGGGATCGAACCTCCGTGCTCTCGCGCGGGGGTGGAAGAATCGCAGCACGAAGCGTCTCGCCGGGCCGGACCCGCGAGGCATGAGGGCTTGCCCTCGGGCTTGACCCGAGGGGCGGCGCGCCGAAAAGCGCAAGCCTATGGTGTCCGCGTTCCTTTTGGGATCGCGGCGGGCGCCTTCCGGCGCGCCAACAAGTGCTCAAGGACGATGGGACGGTTTGATTTCACCCGGATGTCGCTTTTCTGATCGGGGTGCTCAAGTCGCCTTTGCTGGCCCTTGCACGGTTCCAACCCGGTCGTTTAAG
>JBQGDO010000198.1:0-18305 GCA_052039105.1 Methyloceanibacter sp. | reverse complement strand
ACTGTCGGCCTGCGGCTCGTTCAAGGAGGAGCTGCCGCCCGGCACCTTCGTGCTGGTCGACCAGTTCGTCGACCGCACCTATCACCGGCCGAACTCCTTCTTCGGCACGGGCTGCGTGGCGCATGTGTCGATGGCGCATCCGGTCTCTCCCCACTTGCGTATTCACCTTGCCCAGGCAGCGGAGGCCGAGGGCATCTCATTCGCCCGCGAAGGCACCTATGTGTGCATCGAGGGGCCGCAATTCTCGACTCTGGCCGAAAGTCTCACCTATAAGCAGCTCGGCTATTCGGTGATCGGCATGACCAATCTGCCCGAGGCCAAGCTCGCCCGGGAGGCGGAGATCTGTTACGCGACGGTCGCCATGGTCACCGATTTCGACTGCTGGCACCCCGACCACGACGCGGTTCAGGTGAGCGACATCATCAAGGTGCTGCTCGCCAATGCCGAGAAGGGAGCGCGGCTCGTAGCGCGACTGGCGCAAAGCTTCCCGCGCGAGCACGAGCCTTGTCCGATCGGTTCGGACCGCGCGCTCGACACCGCGATCATCACCGCGCCCGAGGCGCGCGATCCTGAACTCCTGAAGAAGCTCGATGCGGTGGCTGGTCGTGTGCTGAAGGGTTGAAGCGGCTAGGGACCCTGGCCGACTAGCCAGGCGTGCTTGCTTCGACTATAGGCAAGCCCACGAGCTATTGGTGCGGCGGCCGTGTGCCCGCATTGGAGGCCTTCGATGAATCTCACTGCCGGTCTCGATCTCAAGGACCTGGTGCGCACCATACCCGACTACCCGAAGCCGGGCATCATGTTCCGCGACATCACTACCTTGCTCGGCCACGCCAACGGCTTCCGGGCTTGCGTCGAGCAGCTCGCCCGGCCCTTCGCCAATCGCCGGGTGGAGTCGGTGGCGGGTATCGAGGCGCGCGGCTTCATCCTGGGCGGCGCGGTGGCCGACCGCTTGCGCTGCGGCTTCGTGCCGATCCGCAAGAAGGGCAAGCTGCCGGCCAAGGCGATCGGCGAGGAATACGAGCTCGAATACGGCATCGACGTGATCGAGATCCACGAGGACGCGATCAGCGCCGGCGAGCCGGTGTTGCTGGTCGACGATCTGATCGCCACCGGCGGAACCGCCGAGGCCGCGGTCAAGCTCTTGCGCAAGCTCAATGCCGATGTGGTGGGCGCCGCCTTCGTCATCGAGCTGTCCGACCTTGGCGGCTGCGCGCGGCTCGCCAAGCTCGGGGTCGAGTGCCACAGTCTGATGTCCTTCGAAGGCGATTAGCGCGTGAAGATCAACGGCAAGCCTTACCGCACCATCTGGCTCGGAACCGACGGCAAGTCGGTCGAGATCATCGATCAGACCGAGCTGCCGCACAAATTCGAGACCGTGACTCTGCGGACGCTCGAGGATGCAGCGCGGGCCATCTCGACCATGCAGGTGCGAGGCGCGCCGCTGATCGGCGCGACTGCCGCCTATGGCGTGGCACTCGCGCTGCGCGACGATGCTTCCGATGAGGCGCTGGACCGCGCCTGCGAGACGCTCGCCGCGACGCGGCCGACGGCGATCAATCTGCGCTGGGCGCTCGATGAGATGCAAAAGGCGGTGCGCAACCAGCCGCGCGACAAGCGGGTGGCGGCAGCCTTCGCCCGCGCCGCCGAAATCTGCGACGAGGATGTGGAGACCTGCCGCAAAATCGGCGAGCACGGACTCGGTATCATCCGCGCGCACGCCGAGAAGAAGGGCGGCGAGACGGTCAACATCCTCACCCATTGCAATGCCGGGTGGCTCGCTTGCGTCGATTGGGGAACGGCGCTCGCGCCGGTCTACATGGCGCATGACGCGGGGCTCAAAGTGCATGTCTTCGTCGACGAGACGAGGCCGCGCAATCAGGGCGCTTCGCTCACCGCGTTCGAGCTCGGAGCGCATGGCGTGCCGCACACGCTTGTGGCCGACAATGCGGGCGGGCATCTGATGCAGAAGCGCATGGTCGATCTCTGTATCGTCGGCACCGACCGCACCACCGCGACCGGCGACGTCGCCAACAAGATCGGCACTTATCTGAAGGCTCTCGCCGCGCGCGACAACGCCATCCCGTTCTTCGTGGCGCTGCCTTACTCCACCATCGATTGGACTCTCACCGACGGCAGCGCCATTCCCATCGAGGAGCGTAATGCGGAGGAGGTCACGCAGATGACCGGGCGGCTCCCGGACGGCAGCATCGCGACGGTCGAGATCGCGCCCGCGGGCACGCGCGCCGCCAATCCAGGTTTCGACGTGACGCCGATGCGGCTCGTCACCGGCTTCATCACCGAGCGCGGCGTGACACCCGCGACCCGCGACGGGCTGCTGACGCTCTACCCGGAGCACCGCAAGGACCACGCGGCCTGACGTGACCCCGTCTTTCACCCATTGCGCGCTACATGTGCGCGATCTCGAGAAGTCGATCGATTTCTATCGCTCTTATTGCGGGCTCGAGATCGTCAAGCAGCACGGGGAGGGGGACGCCCGCGTGGTGTGGCTGGCCAGCCCCGGCGAAGAGCAGAACTTCGTGATGGTGCTGCTCGGCGGCGGCCCTGAGCGAAGCCAGAGCAAAGACGACATAACGCATTACGGCTTCGGCGTCGCAACCCGCGCCGAAATCGACCGCATCGCCGAGCGCGCGCGCGAGGACGGCATCTTGCATTGGGAGCCGCGCGATTATGCGCCGCCGACCGGCTATCTCTGCGGCGTGCGCGACCCGTCAGGCTATATCGTCGAATTCTCACACGGGCAGCCGCTCGGCCCGCATCAGCGCGCCTAGAACTTGTCGTAGGTGACGCAGCAGCAATCCTTCAGCCCGTCCTCGCGCATGCGGCAGGAGAGCTTCTCCTCGACGCCGCTACAAGCTTGCGGCGCGGCGTCGACGGCGATCGCATTCGAGCAGGTCGAGGCCGTGTAACGCACGCAATTGCCGCCGAGCAGTTCGGAGTTCGACGGGCAGCGGCAATTGGGCGGCGTGCCGACCATGCCGCCTTGGCAGGCCGAAGGATCGGGCGCCGGCGCGCCGGATGGAGACGTCTCGCTGCTCCAGGTGCCCGGCGCGGTCGCGGTGGCGCCTTGCGTGCCCATGGCGTCGGGTGCCGGGTCCTGCCGCGGCGCCGCGCCCGGGACGGCGCCTTTCACGATGGGAGGGCCGGACTCACGCTTACAGGTGAACTGTCCATCGAAATTGCCGCAGACGAACTTGGCTTCGACCGGGGCCGGCAGCAACGCGAGAAGCGCCGCAAAGACGGATGCACAGACAAAACGCATGGAGCTCCCTCCGACCCGGTAGCATACATGCAGGAAGTGGTCCGGTTCTATCCCCGCCTTTTTGCCACAAAACTCGATCCCTCGCCGCGAGGAGAGGTATAAGGAGCGGCTCGCGCCAGGGATGAAGCGATGGAATATCAGGAACTGCTCAAGGTCGCGCTCAGCTTCGCCACGGCCGTCCTGCTCGGAGCCCTGGTCGGTATCGAACGCGAGAAGCGCAAGGCCGAGGAGGGGGAGGTCGCCGGCATCGCTGGTCTGAGGACCTTCACCTTGCTCGCCTTGTTCGGCGCCGCGGCGGGCTGGCTCGCAGCGGAAACGTCCTCGCCTTGGGTGGTGGCGGCCGGCCTCCTGATCGTCGGCGGCTTCGTCGTTGCGGGCTATGTGATCGCCGCGCGAGCTGATCCGGAATCGACCGGGCTCACCACCGAGGTCGCCGCCGTCGTGGTCTATCTCCTGGGCGCCATGGTCACGCTTGGCCATTCCGAACTTGCCATCGGCCTCGGCGTGGTGACGGCCGCGGTGCTCGCCTACAAGCACCGGCTGCACGGTTTCGTCGATAAGCTCGGCTGGGATGACGTCTATGCGGGCTTGCGGCTGCTGATTGCGACCTTCATCGCGCTGCCGCTGCTGCCGAATGAACCGATCGACGCGTGGGGCGCGCTCAATCCCTACAAGCTGTGGCTGCTGGTGATCCTGATTTCGAGCCTGTCGCTGGTCGGCTATGTGCTGACGCGGCTGCTTGGACCGGCGCGCGGCACGGCGCTGACCGGCCTGACCGGAGGCCTCGTCTCGTCGACCGCGGTCACCTTGTCCTTTGCCAAGGATGCGCGCGCCAATCCGGACAGCACGGCGGCGCTCGCCTGCGGCATTCTGCTTGCGTGGGCGGTGATGTTCGCGCGGGTCATCGTGCTAGTGGCCGCGGTCAACCGCAGCTTGCTCGCGCAAGTCCTCTTACCCTTCACGATGATGACCTTGGTGGTCGGCGGCTTCGCGGCGTTCCTCTATTTTCGCGGCGGCGCCAAGGACGGCAAGGCGGTCCAGGGCAGCGTCAGCGTGAAGAACCCGTTCAGCCTGGTCGCCGCGGCCGAATTCGCAGCATTGTTCGCCGTGGTGCTGCTGGCGGTGAAGATCGTGCAGCAGAATTTTCCGCCGGGCGGCCTCTATGCCGTTGCCGCTCTGTCCGGTCTCGTCGATGTCGACGCCATCACCTTGTCCATGTCGGAATTCGCCAAGAGCAACGAGGCTCGCGTTGCAGTCATCGCCATCGTCATTGCGTCCCTGACCAATACGTTGGTGAAATGCGGCATGACTTTCGCAATCGCCGGGATCGAGCTCGGCAAGCCGCTTCTGATTGCCACCGTGGCGACGCTTGCTGCCGGCCTCGCCACGGCGTTCTTTTTTGGATGAGCCTTCGTCTCTTCACATTGCGCGAATAGGCTGAGGCAATGCGAAACACACTCCGAGCCATCGCTTTATTCGTGCCGCTTGCAGTGCCGTTCGCGACCGCGCAGGCGGAGCAGGTGCAGTATTACAAGGTGCCGGCGGGCGATCACCCGCATGACGTGGCGCCGGCGGCGGACGGCACGGTCTGGTACACGGGGCAGGCCGCCGGCGTGCTCGGCCGGCTCGATCCCAAGACCGGCAACGTCGAGCGCATTCCGCTCGGAGAAGGCTCGCGCCCGCATGGCGTGATTGTCGGGCCCGACGGCGGGGCCTGGGTCACCGATAGCGGCTTGAACGCGATCCTCCGCGTCGATCCGCAGACGAAGCAGGTGAAGAGCTGGAAGCTGCCCGACGACCGCGCAAACGCCAATCTCAATACGGCGGCGTTCGACGGCCGCGGCCGCATCTGGTTCACCGGGCAGAACGGCATCTTGAGCCGGCTCGATCCGGATAGCGGCAAGCTAGATGTGTGGGACGCGCCGAAGGGGAGGGGTCCTTACGGCATCGACGCCACGCCTGACGGCGAGATCTACTTCGTGTCGCTCGCCGGGAGCTATCTCGGCAAGCCAGACCTCGAGACCGGCAAGATTACGGTCATCGAGCCCGCCAGCGAAGGCGCTGGGCTGCGCCGGGCGTGGTCGGACTCCACCGGACGACTGTGGGTCAGCGAGTGGAATGCAGGCAATGTGAGCGTCTACGATCCGGCCGCCAAATCATGGCAGGTGCATAGATTGCCGGGCGACGCACCGAAAGCCTATGCCGTATTCGTCGACGACAAGGACAAGGTCTGGGTCAGCGACTTCACCGCCAATGCCATTGTCAAATTCGATCCGGAGACGTCGAATTTCACCAGCTTCCCGAGCGATCAGCCGAGCGCGGCCGTGCGCCAGATGCTCGGCCGTCCCGGTGAGATGTGGGGCGCCGAGTCAGGCACCGACCGGCTCGTTGTGATCCGCGCTGACGGTAAGGAGGCGAGCAACTAGCTCGCCTCCCGGTCGCGTTCTAGAAGCCGAACCACAAGCTCACGCCGGGCCCACGCCGGTAGTAGGGGTAGTCATAATAGTTGTCGTAATAGGCGTAGGGCCTGCCCCAATAGGGTCGATAGGCGTAGCCGCGATAATACGGGCCTCGATAATATCTCCGCGCATAGCGGTCGCGCCTGGCGATTTGCTCAACGACGCCGGCATTGTTCTCGCCATAGGTAAACGCTGTGGTCGCGGGCGCCGCCGTTGCAGGCTGGCCGGCGAAGGCGAGCGCGACGAAGGAAGCCGCAATGGCCGTGTAGAGAGTTCCACGCATGATGGTCACCGTAGTTGTTGCTTGCGATCTGGATGGGTAACGGCCTGGCGCGGCAATGAGTTCCGAGCGGAGCAGTCAGAACAGCCAGGTGAAACGGCCGCGCACGGCATTGTCTTCGACACGATCGCCGAATTGCCCGGAATAGGCGATGCCCGCAGTTGCGCTGCGGCCGAGGTTGAAATCGAGGCCGACTTCAATCAGCGCGGTGTTCTCCGCGAGCGGGACGCCATACACGGTGAAGCCAATGCCCGTCGCAGCGAAGGCGAGGGCGGCAGCGGTGTCGATGTCGCTGAAGGCATGCTGCCAAGCGAGCGAGACATGCGGCGTGAGCCTCGCGCCGTTCCAGGCATAGGTGGCAGCAGCGCGCAGGCCCAGGGTCGTATAGCCGACATCTTGATCGTTGCCGGAACCGCGCAACCCGGCCAACGCGCCATTCTCCTTGAAGCTGTCGGTGTCGATGGACACGAAGGCGAACCCGGCGAAGGGTTCGAGCCCCGCGCGGCCGATAGTGATGGGATAGGCCGCCTCGCCGAAGATTTGTCCGGTGTCGCCGTCATAGGAGGCTTTCTCCCGTTCGAAGAAACCGGGGAAGATCACCGCGCGCGAAGTGTCGATCTCGCTCCAACTAAAGGCAGCGCCGCCGCGCAGGGCGAGCTGGCCGGCCATGCCGCCGGCATAAGCCGCGAGATTGAAACTCTCGACCTCGGCTGCGCTATGACGGGCGGCGACGGAAACGTCGGAGACGGAATAGCCCGCGGCGATACCCCCGCGCCACGCGCCGCTCACGCGCGCGTCCATGCCGGAGACGAAGCCGCCGAGATCGCGCCCGGCGCTCGCGGCGTTCAGATTGCCGCCGAAATCGCCCCAAGCCCCGTAGGCGCGCGTCCAGAAGGCGGGGCCCGATTGAGAAGGCGCCGGCGCAAGCGACCTGCCGTCGAAGCCGAGCGCCATGGCTTGCGCGTCAAGCGAAGCGACTTGCGGTCCGCCGGCACCGAGCGAAGCGGCTTGGTTGGTGTTGCCGCCATACGCCGCCTGCATCAAGCGCCCCAGGATCGACTCGCGGAGGTAGCGGCTGTCGTCTGCGAGCACGCCCGGTATCGTGGCGTGAATTTCGCCGGACAGCGCATCGAAGGCGGCGCGTGCGCCTTGCGCGGTTTGGCCCAGGATCGCGAGATACAAGGGGTTGTCCTCCGGGAACAGGTCGAGCGCGTCGGCCACGTTGCATTGATTGCGGGTCCGCGCCACGGAGCAGAAGCTGGCAGCCGCCGAGCGGGTCAACGTCAGCACGACATCGTTGCCGTCGATCCCGTCATAGATGACGTTCGGCGTGAGGAAGGCGAGATTGGTGGTGACCTGCGCAAATTCCCCGACGACCGGATCGGCCCCGTCATTGTCGATGATCAGATAGGTGGTGCTCGGGCTGTAACTGCCGTTCTGGGCGAGCACGCGGAGAATTGCGTCGGTCAGCGTCACCGTGCCGGTGACGAAAACTTTGTCGCTGTCTTCTGGCGTGGGGCTGAGTTCGATCTCGAGTATGCCGCCCGGGGCGAGCAGATAATCGCCGATGACGAATTGATTGCCGATTGAGTTGCCGGGGGCGTGGATGCCATCGAGCTCGACCGTCACCGCGCCGAGCGTGCCGCTGCCCATCAGGATGGCGTCGGCCTCGACCGTCGTCGCCGAGACGATCGAGCCGTCCACCACGAAGGTGCCTTCTTGCACCGTTGTCGCGCCCAAATAGGAGCTGTTGCCGGAGAAGGTCTGCGTGCCGCTACCCTGCTTGACGAAACCGCCAGTGCCGCCGATCGAGCCGGAGAACAGCGTGCTCAGATCGTTGCCGCCGCTCGACAAGGTGCCCGTGCCGAGCGCGACCAAGCCGGAGCCCGCAAGCGAGCCAATGGTCTGGTTGAGGTCGTTGGGATCGAGCGTGCCGTCGACGGTGAAGGCCGATCCTGCCGAAAAGGCGTTGGCGGCGGCAGCCTGGAAGCTTCCTGCGTTGATGGTCGTGGTTCCCGTGTAGGTGCTGGCGCCGGTCGTGACGGTCGTGCCTGCGCCGTCCTTGACCACGACGCCCGTGCCGGAGATCGGTGCGTCGAAGTCCTGCGTGTTGGTATGATCGAAATGGATAAGGCCGGCATTGGCGACCGAAGGCGCGTTCAAGGTGCCGGCGGCGGCGCCGGTGCCGATATTGAGGGTGCTCAGCGCATTGATCGACACCGCGCCGGAATTGACCGTGCCGTCCTCCTCGATGGTCAAACTCGCGGTGCCGAGATTGCCGACGGTCAAGCTCCCGGTCGAGGTCCAGATGGAATCCGTGCCGCTCACCGTCGCATCGCCGACGCTGTTGGCGGATTGGCGATGATCGCGCTGGTATTGGTGACGAGCCCGCCGGCGAGAACGTTCATCGTGCCGGTGCCGAAATCCCCGACGCGGAGGAAGCCGTTATTCTGCCAGGTCGAGTCGGCGCCGGTGATGGTCGCCGTGCCGTTTCCGGCTGAACCGACTGCATTGGTGAAGGAGCCGAGATAGCCGTCGGAATTAGAGACGAAGCCGCCGTTCTGGATGTTGAGGATTCCAGTCGCCTGTTCGCCGATATCGAGGGTTCCGGTATAGGTGACCGTCGAGCCCACGCCGTCGACGGTCAGAGTGCCGTGTCCGAGCAACTGTGGCGGATCTTCGCCGATAAAGATCACCGACGCGCCGAAATGGCCTCCGCCCGCGACGGTCACCACGGCGCCGTCGAGCACCTCGATTGTGCCCGTGCCGCCGTTGCCGCCGGCGTCGAAGCTGCTGGCGGCGCCGACATTGAGATCGACCGTGGTGCCGTTGCCGGTGACGACGAGACTGCCAATGCCGGGTGTCGTGGTGTTGTTGAGGAAATCATGAAAGGCCGAGCCGACACCGATCCCGCTTGCCGTCACATGCGCGGCGTCCTCGACACGCATGTCGCCCGTGCCGCCGACGCCGACGAAGATAGATGCCAAGGGAAAGAGGTCGTCGGGGGGCGGAGTAAGCACCCAGGAGCTATCCGTACCGCTGATCAAAACGGTCCCTTCGCTGCCGGGATTGAAGCCCAGTCTGGCGCTGGCGTTGCCGGTCATGGTGCCGCCGGCGAGAATGTCGAGCGTAGCGGTGCCTTGATTGCCGATCGCGACCAGGCCCTCGGTGTTCCACGCCGAGCCGGCGCCGGTAATGGTCGCGGTGGCACTCGAACCTGTGTTTCGCGCCAGGAAAGCGAAGCCGATGAAGTCGGGATGTTCCAAGGTGTCGAGCACACCGCCGCTTTCGATCAGCAATGTGCCGTGATTGTCGACGCCGAGGCGGAACTGGCCCGCGCCTGAGGTACCGGCGTCTTGCGTGACATGAGCGCCGTTGGAAATGGTGAGCGAGGCGGTGCCGGCGCCATCGACAATGAAGTCGCCGGTGACGTCCATCGTTGCGTCGTCGTCGACCGTCATGGTCGAGCTGCCTGCGCCGCCCAATGTTACGGCGGCAGACGTCCAGCTGGTGTCGGTTCCAGAGACATCGACGGCGACACCGCTGCTTGCGACCGTGGAGAAATTCACAGTGCCGGCGGAGAAGGCGGCGCCGCCGGTCACGTCGAGCGTGTTGCCGGCTCCGGTCGCGCCGAGGGTGAAGCCATTGGTGATGGCGAATTCCGATCCGGCGCCGTCGACGTTGACCGTTGCAGAGTTGTGACCGGTGAAGCTCGATGCCGCGATGCGTCCCCCATCGAGAACGTCGATGCTCCCCGTGCCGCTATTCGTGGCCTGACCGATCGCGAGCGAGCTGGTCATGCTCCATTGCGAGTCGGTCCCCATGACCGTCACAGCGCCGGTGGCACCGGTGTTGGTGCCGATCTGTCCGCTTGCGCTGGAAAGCGTCGCGCCGGCCTCAATGTCGAGCGTGCCGTTGCCGCCAGTGTTGAGGCCGACCCGCACCGCGTTGGTGACGACGCCGGTCGAGCCCGCACCGTTGAAGGTGGCATCGCCTTGCGCGCTCGAGCCGATGGTGAGCTGGAGCGCCGTCAGATCGGCACCGGTGAGAACGTTCAACGTGCCCTGGCCGGACAGGCCCACGGTGACGGTGGAGAGCGCAAGGAAGCCATTGTTATCGGCCTGCATCACGCCAGTACCGCCGGTGGCCGAGCCGATATTGGTCACGCTCGGAACCGTCAGGCGCGAGTCGGTTCCCGAAACGGTGACCGTGCCGCTTGCGCCATTATCGACGCCGAGGTCCATGCCGAAGACCGAGGAGGTCACTTGGCCGCCATCGAGGATATCGAGCGTGCCGGTTCCGCTGCTGCCGACATGGAAGGCGAAGGTGGGTGTCAGGTTCCATTGCGAGTCCGCGCCGGTCACCGTTACCGAGCCGGTCGAGCCCGCCTGGTTGCCGATCGAGGTGGTGAAGGTGGTCAAGGTCCCGCCGCCGGAGACGGTCACGTCGCCATTGCCGAACTCACCGACGAAGAAGAGGCCGAAGGTATTGGTCAGCGCCAACGTGCCCGCGCCGCTGATGGTGAGGTCGCCGGTCTGGCCGAGGCCATTGCCGAGCGTCAACTGATTGGCTTGCGCACCGGCCGCGCCAACCACGGTGGGATTTGGCGCGCCGGTATTGATCTGCACGCTGGTGCCGGAGCCGGGCACGGTTGCTGGATTCCAGTTGCCGGCGGTGAACCAGTCGGTCGAGGTGCCCCCGGTCCAAATCGTCTGCGCCTGGGCGCTGCCCGCGCAGAGGTAAAGCCCAAGCAACGCCAAGATCGCGCGCTGGCTGACGGCCGCTCCGCGGCCGTGGCGCCACACCCCCGAGAAAAGCAACTACGTCCCCCAAACCCGATGAAAGTTCCCCTTTCCTACGGTAGACTGGCGAACAGCGGTGGGAACTACCAGTTCGGGTAGGGGCAAGCTCGGTTCGACAAAATAGTGTGGATGGCCTCTTGTGCCGGTAGGGAATCCCCGCTTCATGCCCGACGACGAGGCGCTATTTCTCGATGCCCTCTATCTCGGCGTGCGAGACGTCACCAGTTTCGACCGGGCGCTCAATTTGCTGTGCCGCCTGTTCGACGTGCAATCGGCCACACTCCTCGATTTCGACGCGGCGCGGCCGGAAGTCTCCCACCACGCCTCAGTCGGGGTGCTCAGCGGCGAGATCTTGCGGCGCTATGAGCGCGATTTCGCCGCGCTCGATCCGGCGCCCGCCGCCTTCATCAAGCAACCGGCGGGAACCGCGATTCCGACGTATCGTCTGCTGCCGGAGGAGACCAAGCGACCGGGCGTGTTTTTCGCCGAGTTCTTCCGGCCAGCCGGATTGGAGGAATGTCTCGGGGGCACCTTGGCGACGACCAATGGGCGCTTCGCCTTGGTTGGGCTGCAAAGAGCACCGGAGCGTAAAATCTTCGACGACGAGGATATCGCCAGGCTGGAGCGGCTGATGCCGCATCTGTCGCGTGCGCTGCAGCTGAGGCGCTCCTTCCTCGCCATCGATCGCCGTAGCGCGGGGCTGGCCGAGGCTTGCGATCGCGCCGCGGCCGGGTTCGTCGGCTTGGACGAGCAGGGGCACACCCTGTTCGCCAACGTGGCTGCGCGGAAATTGTCAGCAAAGCAAGACGGCATTGCCCTCGACCGGCAGGGACGCCTCCACATTGTCGACCGCGCCGCGAACCAGTGCCTGGTCGAGTTGGCGCGCGGTGTCGCTGCCGGCGGGTCGAGCGGCCTCGTGCGCGTTCCGCGACCCGGCGGGAGCGCTCCGCTTGTGGTGATGGTGGCGCCGCTTTCGCTTGCCGAGGGGGTGGAAACCGGCGCGCGGCCCCGCGGCACCTTGTTCGTCGTTCACGATCCGCTCAACCGGACGCCGGCAACACCGCAACATCTCGCCGAGATATTCAACCTGCCGCTCGGCGCTGCGACCATGCTTGCGGCAATGGCCACGGGCGAGGAGGCCAAGCACTACGCTGCGCGCGCGGGGATCTCGATGAATACGGTGCGCTTCCACTTGAAGAGCGCCTATGCGCGGATCGGCGTTCGCCGGCAGGCCGAACTAATCCGGCGCGTGACCGCAGCGTTGCGCGATCTTGCCGATCATCGGGACCGGTCCTAGCCCTTCGTACCCGAATTGGGCCCCTTGCCATCGGCCGTGTCCCTTGTCACCATAGCGTCATTAAGGCTTGCGCGGGTGGGTGCGTCAGGAGCCTTCCGTGCGGGCATAACCGCAAAGGGAGGAGACCATGGGCCAAGCGCAGGGCCAGCCAGCCCGCAGCGCCCGCTGCATCGCACTGGTTGGCCCCTATCTCAGCGGAAAAACCACGCTGCTTGAGGCCATCCTCGCCCGCACCGGCGCCATCACGCGGCAAGGTACGGCGGCCGGGCAGAATACCGTCGGCGACGCCTCGGAAGAGGCCCGCCATCATGGCATGAGCGTCGAGCTCAACGTCGCCACCATCGATTTCCTTGGCGACAGCTTTACTTTCCTCGACTGTCCGGGTTCGATCGAGTTTCAGGCCGACGCGGCAAACGCGTTGACGGCTTGCGATGCGGCTGTCGTCGTCTGCGAGCCGGACGAGAAGAAGGTCCCGGCGCTGCAACTGATCCTCAAGCAGCTCGAGGATCGCGGCATCCCGCACTTCCTGTTTATCAACAAGATCGACAAGGCCGAGGCGCGCGTGCGCGACATCGTGCCAATGTTGCAGCCGGCCTCGACCAAGCCGCTGGTTCTGCGCCAAATCCCGATCTGGGAGAACGAGATCGTTACCGGCTTCGTGGACCTCGCGCTGGAGCGCGCTTTCGTCTATCGCGAACATGCGCCGAGCGAAGTGATCGCCATTCCCAATGCGCTTTCCGAGCGCGAGAAGGAGGCGCGCTTCTCAATGCTGGAGAAGCTCGCCGATTACGACGACGAGCTGATGGAGCAATTGCTCGAAGACGTGCCGCCGCCGCGCGACAAGGTGTTCGACGATCTGTCCAAGGAGTTCAGCGAAGGGCTGATCTGTCCGGTGCTGCTCGGCTCGGCCGAGAACGGCAACGGCATCTTGCGTCTGCTCAAAGCACTGAGGCACGAAGCCCCTTTTGTGCAAACTACAGTTAAGCGGTTGGGCGTCGAAAAGGCGCCCTCATGCGCATTTGCAGCCAAGACCTTCCACACGGCGCATGGCGGCAAGCTCTCGCTTGCGCGCATCCTGACCGGCACGTTTGCCGACGGCGCGACCGTCTATGGCGGTGCGGATGAGGAGCGCATTTCCGGCATCTTCACGCTGCTCGGCCAGGAGCCGACCAAGCGCGGCGAGGCCAAGCCCGGCGACACGGTCGCGTTTGGGCGGCTCGATAGCGTCAAGACCGGCGACACCCTGTCGGAGGACAAAGGCAGCAAGCTCAAGGTCGAGACGGCAGAAGTCACCCGCCCCGTGTTTGGCTTGGCGGTTGCCGCCAAAGAGAAGAAGGACGAAGTCAAGCTTACCGCGGCTATCGCCAAGATCATCGAGGAGGATCCCTCGATCTCGCTCACCCACAGCCAGGATATGGGCGAGATGGTACTGTGGGGGCAGGGCGAGATGCATCTGCGCGTGGCGCTGGAGAAGCTCACGCGCAAATACGGCATCGACGCCTCGACGCGGGCGCGCCAGATTCCCTACAAGGAGACCATCCGCAAATCGACCGAAGTGCGCGGCCGCCACAAGAAGCAATCGGGCGGCCACGGCCAGTTCGGCGACGTGGTGGTCACCATTGCGCCGCAGTCGCGCGGCACGGGCTTCCAATTCTCGGACAAGATCACGGGCGGCGTGGTGCCGAAGAACTATATTCCTTCGGTCGAGATTGGCGTGCGCGACTATCTGCACTCTGGCCCGCTCGGCTTTCCGGTGGTCGATGTCGCCGTCTGCCTGATCGACGGCTCCTACCATTCGGTCGACTCCTCGGACATGGCCTTCCGTCAAGCCGGTCGCATCGCCATGAGCGAAGGCATGCCCCAATGCTCGCCCGTGTTGCTCGAGCCGATCATGGCGGTCGAGATCGCGGTTCCCTCCGAGGCCACGGCCAAGATCAACTCTATCGTCTCGTCGCGGCGCGGTCAGATCCTCGGTTTCGATGCGCGTCCGGGCTGGCCCGGTTGGGACGTAGTCGAAGCGCATATCCCCGAGGCTGAGATCCAGAATTTGATCGTGGAGCTCCGATCGGCGACAGCGGGGGTCGGCACATTCAACGCCAAGTTCGACCATCTCGCCGAATTAACCGGCAAAGCCGCGGATCATGTGCTGGCGAGCCGCGGCGCCAAGGCGGCGTAGGGCGTCCGGAACCTTCCGGCGCGCAAGCGGTTCCTCTCCGGGCTGATCCGTTGCCCGGGGAGTTCTGTTTTGGGCAACCAATGAACAAAATGGATGCGTTGACCAAGGCGTTGGAGTCTTCAAGGTTCGCGCTCGAAGCAGACAAGCATACGCGCGAGCGGCTCGTGGCGATCGTCGAGTCCTGTGACGACGCCATCCTCAGCAAAGACCTGAACGGCATCATCTTGAGCTGGAACGCTGGGGCTCGGCGCCTGTTCGGCTACGAGGCCGAAGAGGTGCTGGGCAAATGCGTCACAATCCTTATTCCGGACGATCGCCAGGACGAGGAGCCGAGGATTCTGGAGCGCATCCGGCGTGGTGAACGGGTCCTGCCCTATGAGACCGTACGCCGGCGCAAGGACGGCTCGCTGGTTGACATCTCGCTTACGATTTCTCCGATCAAGGACGCTTCCGGCAGGGTGATCGGTGCCTCGAAAATCGCGCGCGACATTTCCGACCGCAAGCGCGCCGAAGCGGCGCTGGCCAAGGCGGCCGAGCTGCAGGAATTGCTGGTTGCCGAGCTTAGTCACCGTGTCAAGAACACGCTCGCGACGGTCGTATCGATTGCCGAACAGTCGTTTTCGAGAGACCAGCCGCCTGAGCATGCGTGTCAGGCCTTCAGGCATCGCATTCGCGCGCTGGGTCACACGCACGGGCGCCTCGCCGAAGCCAACTGGACCGGCGTCTCCTTCGAGACTCTCCTGCTCGACGAGCTAGCGCCCTATCGCCGTCACGATGGTGAGAAGCTGCTTTTGTCAGGGCCACAAGTGATGCTGACACCGAAGCAGGCGCTCACGCTCGGCATGGCGATCCATGAGCTTACGACCAATGCGGCGAAATATGGCGCGCTTTCGGTCGAGCGCGGCAGGGTGCATGTCGATTGGCGGGTGGAGTCCGAACCGCGGCGGCTCGTCATCAGTTGGGTCGAGTCGGGCGGACCGCCCGTGCCGGTTCCCGAGCGCAGCGGGTTCGGCCGCCTGTTGCTCGAGCGCGCGCTCGCCGCGGATCTGAAGGGGGAGGTGAGCCTCGATTTCTCTCCCTCCGGGCTTCGCTGTGAGGTCGCCGTTCCGCTCTAGCTCTTTTGGCTTTGCCGGTAGTGATTGGCGAAGGCCATTACGATAGGCTAGACCTTAAACTCCCGAGGCCAATGGTTAACTTGCGCCTTGCCTAAGAAAAAAAAGCCCCCCATGCATCGGTCCGCGCCGCCAGAGAGGCGCTTCGACCCGCGCATCTTCGTTGTCGCCAGTTTGGCGGCGGCCGCGCTTCTGGGGTCCATTGTTGCCGTTCCCCAATGGCTTTCCAAACAGGCGCGTTGGGATGCGCTCCGGCAGAATGTCGGTGAGATCGCCCAGCTTGCGGCAAGCGTGGTCGACGGCGACCTTCACCGCAAGTTGGCCGACCCGGCAAACTACAGCGAAGACCTGTATAAGCGCGCGTTGCAGCCGTTGGTGCGCTTCCACTCCGCCAATCCTGAAATCTACTATCTCTACACAATGGTTGAACGGGATGGGCGTACATACTTCGTGCTCGATACGGCTGCCTCTCCCGACCTCCGCACCAAGCACGAGCTCCGCGCCTCCGACTACATGGAGCCGTTCGAGATTCGCCAAGAATATGACGACCGCTGGACCAAGGATATCGCCGCGGGCACGACCTATGTCACGCCCTCCTTCCAGCAGGACGAATATGGAAGCTTTCTCACCGGCCACGCGCCGATCTACGACAGCCAAGGACGCTATAGCGGCTTCGTAGGCGTCGATTTCGACGTCGCCTATTATCTCAATCGCGAGGCGCGCTTCCGCTCGATCGCCATCGCCACGCTCGGCGTCGCGCTGCTGCTTGCCTTGGGCATCGGCTATGTGGTGGCGATCTATCATTCGGCGATCGCCCGCCGCATGCACGAGCTTTACGAAAGCTCGATCCGGGACAGCCTGACCGGGATGTATAACCGTCGCGGCGCGATGCATGTCATCAAGCGGGAGCTTGAGCGGCATCGAGGATCGAGCGCGATGTTGGTCATCGACATCGATAATCTCAAGATGATCAACGATTTGCGCGGTCATTCGACGGGGGATGCGGTGGTGGCGCGGACGGCCGAGGCGATCCGTAAAAGTGTTCGTCCAGGTCATGAATGCGCGCGGCTCGGCGATGAATTCCTGGTCTACGCGCCGGACAGCGATGGAGACGGCGCGATGCAAATCGCCAACACGATTCTTCGCCGTTTGGCTAAGCAGGGAATGCCGCTCGCCGGCGCGCCCTTCAGCGTGTCGATCGGCATTGCCGTCCACGAGGAGGGCGCGGCGGACTACGCCCGCATGCATCGCGAGGCGGACTCGGCCCTGTATCAGGCGCGGGCCGAAGGTAGAAACCGCATCGCGACGTTCGATGCGGAGACGGCGGTACCGCCGCACGCAGGAACGCCGCCAAGGGTGCTCATTTAGCCCCGCCGTTCGCGTGCAGCTAATCGCCGTTTTGCGGATTGGCGGCACGCCACTCGGCGGGCAGCTCGAAACTCCCGCGCCAGATGCCGCGCTTGGCCTCTCGGGCTTCCGCCTCGGCGTCGCGATAGGGGTGTGCGGCGGGGCCGCCGAGATCGACCGCATAGCCGTCGCGCACCATCGCCTCGCCAAGATCGGGCACTCCATCGGCGCTGCAAATTGCGACGATGCGGCCGAAGCGATCCTTGGCACGCTCTTCGCAATTCACATTGCCGCCTTTGATCAAGGTGGTGAGCTTGGCCTTGGCGGCGCGACCGCAAAGCCATGATTTGCCGTTGGCTTCGGTACAGCTTTGATGCAACTCCGGTGCATCCATGCCATAGAGGCGATATTCGGCGCCGTTGGCCGCTCTTAACGTATCGCCGTCGATGGAGACGATTTTCGCGCCGGGCCCGAAGGGCGGCACCTCGACCGTGCAATAGCGCTCGATGAGCAGCACCAATAGCACGACCAGCACGAGCGCAATGAGCTTGCCGAGTTGCTGGGCAAGCCGGCGCGAGGCTTGTCTCGCCTCCTTGCTGTCCTGGTCGGTGGTTCTGGCCACATCTAGCCGTTAGCGCAGATTCGCCGCCGCGGCGAGCGGCGTTGGTGCAAATTGAAATCTTCTATTTGCCGTCGATCCTGCGGCCGATAATGGCAATCGCCTGCTGATAGACGCCGGCCGCGTTCCAGCCTTGGATGGCGGAGAAATTCGGCTCTCCCGGCTGATAGCCAGCGCCTCTGACCCAGCCATGGCCTTTGAGAAAATTGGCGGTCGATGCGAGCGCGTCGGCACGCGAGTTCAAATTGATACGGCCGTCGCCGTCGCCGTCAACGCCATAGAGTAAGATGCTCTTGGGCAGGAACTGGGTCTGGCCGACCTCACCGTGCATGGCGCCGCGCGTTCCGCTCGACAACACGCCGCGATCGGCGAGCTGGAGGGCGGCGTAGAGCTGGTCGGTGAAATATTCCGGGCGGCGGCAGTCATAAGCCAAGGTGGCAACCGCGGAGATCACCGGCTGATTACCCATGAAATTACCGAAGGCGGTCTCCATGCCCCAAATGGCGATCAGCGGGCCCGCGGGCACGCCGTAACGCTTCTCCAGCGAGGCGAAGAGGGCGGCGTTCTGAGCTTTCTTGCCCTTGCCCTGGGCGGCAATGGCGGGCCCGCCGCGCTTGGCCATGAACTGGTCGAGGCTGAGCTTGAAACTCTTTTGGCCGCGATCCGCCCGGATCGTGCCCACCGAATAGTTGGTCGCCATCAGCGCAGCGATGCCTTGAGGCCCGATGCCGCGTGCTTGCGCTTCCTGGGCGAAGACCCGTTTCCACGCTGCGAAACCAGAGGCGTTATTGCCGCACGGGGCCGCGCCCGCGGGGCTCGCGGTGACAAGAAAAGCTGCGGCGAGGCCTGCGGCCCAACCGATCTTCGCAGTACTCATGCTGGTTTCCCGCGTTCCCTCTAGCGCCGAAAACGGCCAATTCGTTGTTTTCA
>JBQGDO010000197.1:0-2738 GCA_052039105.1 Methyloceanibacter sp. | reverse complement strand
ATTGGATAGAGCTTGTCGGCGTGGCGGTAAATCACCTTGCCGCTCAGCATATAAATGAACTCGACACCGTCATGCTGGAACAGCGCGTAGGGCTCGGCGTCCTCGCTCAAGGTGATCAGATAAGGCTCGACGATGATGTCGCCGGAGAGCGAGTGGCCGAGCAGCTCGTAGCGATGGCCGGATTTGGTGCCGCGCCGCTCGATCAGCACGCCTTGGCCCGCGCGCACATAGGAGCAGTCGCGCCGCTCCTCGAAATCGGCGAAAAAGCTCGTCATCGGCACGTTCAGCGCCCGCGCAAGCGCCTGCAAGGTGGAGAGCGAAGGTGACGTGCCGCCATTTTCGATCTTCGACAACATACCTGGCGAAAGGCCGGCTTCGGCGGCAAGCTCGGTGGCGGTGAGCTGGAGGCGCTGGCGCAGCAGCCGCACCCTGCGGCCGATCGAGATCTCTAGCTGAAGCTCGCCCGTGGTCGGCGCGTTGGAGCCGGTTGAAAGGGCCGATTTCGGTGCCGAAGCGCCGCCATTGCCGCGGGGGGCACGCGCGGCGGCCCGGCGCTGCCGTGCTTGGGTGCGCGCTTTCAGCAGTTTCGACGAAAGCCTGGTTGTAGCCATTCTGCTCCCTGCGCCTTCAGGACAATTCAGAAGCTTTCAGTGCTCTTTCGGGACTCCACCACGGCCCGCGCTCTAGCGTCTGATCGAAGCTAGCACGAGGAGCCTGACAGGCAAGGCTTGAACCTCCGGGGCGCCCGCAGCGTCGGATACCGTGTGGCTAGGCAATCGATAGCCAGCGGATATTGGCCGAAAGAGCCCTCCGAGGCCTAGCTTAGAGCATGAAGAGACGTCCACTGGAGTAACAGCCATGATGATGCACTTAGCACAGTTGCAGGCGAGCTCGGTGGCCCAAACCGTCACTGAGACCCCGAAGACCTGGAATCCCGCGGTCGTCGCCGGCGCCTTGCGCAAGGTGATGAGCGGCCTGTTCGACACCTATCACCCCGAGCTGCATTACATGCGCGGGCCCGGGCCACGCTGGCGCGAGAAGCATGCGCTCGATTGCAGCGCCGAGCGCAGGAACTGATCGCCATGCGCCCGCTCGCACTGCTTCTTCTCCTCCTCCTGCCGGCGAGCGCAGCCGCCGGCGAGAGAGCGCCGTTGATCGATACCAACCCGCCTTACGTGCAGATCATCGTCACCGCTTGCCCGCCTGCCGAGACGCCGCTCGAGCCGACCAATTTCGGCAAGAGCTATGAGAACGAGCGGGGCATGACGCGTGAAGAGCGCACGGCGTATTTCCGCTCCGCCGGCTGCGTCGAGGTGCCGATCCCCGCGGAAGTCATCACGCAGGAACTGAGCTATCGGCAATGCATGGGACCCTCGGGCTATCTCGCCGCCATGCAATACCTTCAGCAGAATGCAACCTTGTCGCGCACGCCCTATGTCGGGCAGTGGGCCTGCATTCCCGGGGGCAATGCCTTCGCCGGTGTCGCCTATCAGTGATTGCTAACCGCCCGCGCGGGTCTGGCTCGGCGGCTCGCCGAAGGCTTTGCCGTAGGCGCGCGCGAATTGGCTCGCCGAGCTGAATCCGGTGGCAAGAGCAACATCTAGCACGGGCAAGGTGGTCTCGCGCAGAAGCTGGCGCGCGCGCTCAAGTCTCAGCCAGCGATAATGCTTATGGATGCCGTGGCCGATATGGCGATGGAACAGCCGCTCGAGCTGGCGCAAGGAAATGCCGGCCTGGCGTGCCAAAGTTGTGCGCGTGCGCGGCGTTTCGATGCTGGTTTCCATGGCCCGCAGCACGGACAGCAGCTTCTCGTCGGCAATGCCGAGGCGATAGCGCAGATCCATGCGCTGCGGACCGAAGCCTTCGCGGATATGCGTGTGCAGGAACCAGTCGCCGACCGAGGCCGCGAGCTGCCGCCCGTGATCGCGCTCGATCAGCGCGACCATCATGTCGAGCGCTGAGATGCCGCCGGAGCAGGTGATGCGGTTGCCGTCGATCTCGAATAGCGACGGCACGACCACAACATCGGGGAAAGCCTCGCGAAATGCGGGCAGGTGCTCCCAGTGCAATGTGGCGCGGCGTTCATTCAGCAGCCCCGCCTTGGCGAGCACGTAAGGACCGCCGGAGATGCCGCCGATGGCGGCGCCTTTGCGGGCGAGGCGGCGGAGCCACGCGAAGGTGGGCTTGTCGTCGAACAAAGCCGGGTTACCGCCGGCGCAGACGAAAACCATGTCGGCATCGCGCTCGGTATTGGTGCCGCAATCGGGAATGATGGCGACGCCGTTCGAGGCGGTGACCGGCTTGCCGCCGGGTGCTGCGTGCCACCAGCGGTAAAGCTCCTTGCCGGAGAGAAGATTGGCGGCGCGCAACGGCTCGATCGCGGCGGCATAGGACATCAGCGCGAAGCCCGGCACGAGCAGAAAGCCCACGGTCTGCGGGCGATGGATCGAGGATGAAGCCTGCCTTGCCGCCATGGCGCAAAAAGTCAAACAAGCGGCGTGAAATGTCAATCGTGGCGTGCCGCGCGGCGCAAACATCGCCGACATGCGCTACTCACTCGGAAGCCTGCTGCTCAACGCCGCCACCGGCAACAAGCATTGGAAGCCGCTCTGGCGCGAGCCGGAACCGAAGCCGGAATACGACGTGGTGATCGTCGGCGGCGGCGGACATGGGCTCGCCACCGCGCATTATCTCGCCAAGGAGCACGGCATCACCAATGTTGCGGTGGTGGAGAAGTC